>JAJPXC010000151.1 GCA_021205635.1 Bacteroidales bacterium
AACCTTAAACTTTAAACTTTAAACCTTAAACTTTAAACCTTAAACTTTAAACCTTAAATTTTGAACTTTAAACCCTATTCTTTCCAGCCTTAAGGGTGTTGAGCATAAGGGAGACGATGGTCATGGGACCAACGCCGCCGGGCACAGGGGAGATGAACGCGCATTTGGGAGCCACGTGCTCAAAGTCGACGTCGCCGCTGAGGCGGAAGCCGCTCTTGCGCGAGGCGTCGGGCACGCGGGTGGTGCCCACGTCGATTACCGTGGCGCCTTCCTTGACCATGTCCTCGGTCACGAAACCGGGCTGGCCGAGGGCGGCGATAAGGATGTCGGCCTCGCGGGCGATCTCCTTGAGGTTTTCGGTGGCGGAGTGGCATACGGTGACCGTGGCGTCGCCGGGGTTGCCTTTCTGCATCATGAGCATTGCCATGGGTTTGCCCACGATGTTGCTACGGCCGAGCACGACGCAACGCTTGCCTCGGGTGGGAACGTTGTAGCGCTTCAACAGCTCCATAATGCCAGCGGGAGTGGCGGGGAGGAAACAAGGCAGACCAATCGACATGCGGCCAACGTTGACGGGATGGAAGCCGTCGACGTCCTTCGACGGGTCGATAGCCTCGATCACGGCCTGCTCGTTGATGTGCTTGGGCAGGGGGAGTTGGACGATAAATCCGTCGACCTCGGGGTCGTGGTTAAGGCGCTGGATGTGCTCGAGGAGCTCGTCCTGGGAGGTGGAGGCGTCGAGGCGGATGAGGGTGGATCGGAATCCGCACACTTCGCAGGCTTTCACCTTGTTGTTCACGTAGGTTTGGGAGGCGCCGTCGTCGCCCACGAGGATCGCGGCGAGGTGGGGTCGGCGCATGCCCTGGGAGAGCATCTGCTCCACCTCAGCGGCTATCTCGGCCTTAATATCGGCCGCGGTTTTCTTTCCGTCAATTAGGATCATATACAGTCTTCAGCTTTCAGTCTTCAGTTTTCAGTTAGCGGCGCATGCCTTTGGCGGCACGCATCATTTTCATCGGGTTTTTCATCGAGGTGGCCATCTTCATCATTTGTCGCATCTGGTCGAATTGCTTCAACAGTCGGTTGACCTCCTGCATCGTTGTGCCAGAACCCCTGGCGATGCGCTGGCGGCGTGAGCCGTTGATTATCTGAGGATTGAGGCGCTCTTCCTCGGTCATGGATTGGATGATTGCCTCGATGCTTTTGAATGCGTTGTCGTCGATGTCGATATCCTTGATTGCCTTGCCCACGCCGGGGATCATCGAGGCGAGATCCTTGAGGTTGCCCATCTTCTTGATCTGCTCAATCTGCTTGAGGAAGTCGTTGAAGTTGAATTGGTTTTTTTGGATCTTGCGCTGGAGGGCGAGGGCCTCTTTCTCATCGTACTGTTGCTGTGCTTTCTCGACCAAGGAGACGATGTCGCCCATGCCGAGGATACGGTCGGCCATACGAGCGGGGTGGAACTGGTCGATGGCGTCGAGTTTCTCGCCTGTGCCGACGAATTTGATAGGTTTGGTGACAACCGTGCGGATCGACAGGGCAGCGCCACCGCGGGTGTCGCCGTCGAGCTTGGTGAGGACGACGCCGTCGAAGTCGAGACGGTCGTTGAATTCCTTGGCGGTGTTGACAGCGTCCTGGCCGGTCATCGAGTCGACCACGAAGAGGGTCTCTTGGGGCTTGATGGCTTTCTTGATGGCCTCGATCTCGTTCATCATCTGCTCATCGACAGCCAAGCGGCCGGCCGTGTCGACGATCACGAGGTCGAGGTAGTTGGCTTTGGCGTAGGCGATGGCGTTTTGGGCGATCTGCACGGGGTTTTTGTTGCCCTCCTCGGTGTAGACGGGCACCTGGATTTGGTCGGCCAACACCTTCAACTGCTCGATAGCGGCCGGGCGGTATACGTCACAAGCCACCAGCAAGGGTCGCTTGCCTTTCTCGCTCTTGAGCTTGCGGGCAAGCTTGCCCGAGAACGTGGTTTTACCCGAGCCTTGCAGGCCCGACATGAGTATTACCGTGGGGTTGCCGGAGAGGTTGAGGGGAGCGGCCTCGGAGCCCATGAGGGTTGTGAGCTCGTCGTGGACGATCTTCACCATCAACTCGGAAGGCTTGATGGCGTTGATCACGTTTTGGCCAAGGGCTTTGGCCTTTACGGTATCGGTGAACGTTTTGGCCACCTTGTAGTTGACGTCGGCGTCGAGCAGCGCGCGGCGCACGTCCTTCAAGGTTTCGGCCACGTTGATTTCGGTGATTTTGCCTTGGCCCTTGAGGAGCTTGAGGCTACGTTCTAATCGTTCGCTTAGATTCTCAAACATATGAGTGTGAGTTATTTGATTAGTGAGTTGGTTTCGGTGTCGGGGAAGATCACCTTGGGCTTGAAGGTGGCGGCTTCCTCGGGAGTCATCAGGGCGTAGGCCATGATGATAATCACATCGCCGGGCTGGACGCGACGGGCGGCGGCTCCGTTGACGCAGATGACGCCCGAACCGGCCTCACCTGGGATGACGTAGGTGTCAAAGCGCTCGCCGTTGTTGTTGTCGACGATGAACACGCGCTCGCCGGGGAAGATTCCCGCGGCTTCGATCAACTCGCTGTCGATGGTGATCGAGCCTATATACTCCAAGCACGCTTGGGTGACGGTGACGCGATGTATCTTGGATTTTAATATCTGGATCTGCATAACTTAGTTGTTAGTTGTTAGTTGTTGGTTGTTAGTTGTTAGCGTGGCTATTATACTTAACACTTAATCACTAAACACTAATACTTAATACTTTATGTTGTCGATGAGGCGCACGTCGCCGCAGTAAACGGTGACGCAACCGGCTGCGGGCGTCTCCCCATCTTTGGGCCACGCGTCAACGGGCTGCATGGTAATAGCGTCGACAATCTCGTAGTATTCCACCTCAAGGCCAGGCTGGGAGTTGATCTCGGCGACCACCCGGTCGATCACCTCGCGGGGAGTGAGACCCTCGGCTTTCCAGTCAAGGCTCTTAGCCAATACGCGGTGGATATGCGGGGCGATTGCGCGCTGCTCTTTGCTCAGGCGCACGTTACGGCTGCTCAGTGCCAGGCCGTCGTCCTCGCGCACGATAGGGCAGGCTACAATCTCGATGGGCGAACCCATAATCTGCGTCATTCGGCGTATCACGGCAATCTGCTGGAAGTCCTTCTCGCCGAAGTAGGCGCGATCGGGGTTTACGTAGTTGAAGAGGCGGCTGACGATTTGGCAGACGCCGTTGAAGTGGCCAGGGCGCATTGGGCCTTCCATCACCTCAGCGACAGGGCCAAGGTCCCACTGGGTGTCGTCTTTTTCAGGGTAAATCTCCTCCACCGAGGGTATGAAGGCGATGTCAACGCCAGCCTGCTCGAGCAGGGCGGCGTCGGCCTCCTCGGTGCGGGGATAAGTGGCCAGGTCGGCCGGGTTGTTGAATTGAGTGGGGTTGACAAACACGCTTACGACCGTGGCGTCGTTCTCCTTAACGGAGCGGTCCACGAGGGAGCGATGTCCGGCATGGAGGGCCCCCATGGTTGGTACCAAACCGATAGTCAAGCCTTTATCACGCAATTGGGCGAGTGCGCCGCGCAATTGGTCAACTTTTCGTATGATTCGCATCTTCGAAGAATTAAAAATTCGCCCGCAAAGGTACTAATTATCCGTGAAATAATAAAAAAAAGGTGACGTATACTCGCGTACTCGCCACCCGGCTTCCATACAATTTAAAAGGGATTAGAAATGTTGCTTGTTTAAATGTTTTCTCCTTAAATGCTTGTTCCGTCACTGGAAGAGATTTAGCCTTAGTTGCTTTCAGTAAACCGTGTCTAGTTAAGTTCGTTGTATTTTTGAGATAGATAGGGAATTATATGTGGTAGTCACATCGTTTCCTTTTTAGAGTATTTAGCGTTTTATGTTGATAATTGAGATCTGCTTTCTATTTCACGCCACAAAGGTACAATGAATTTTTGAAATAACAAAATATTAAATAAGTGTTTACGAATATTAACCCGTTTATAGTAATTTTTAACATTTAAGGAGATCGTAGAGGGAGTCGCAGCGGGCTTTGAGGGCGGGCTGGAGGATGGCGGCCTCGGCGGGGTCGATCATGCGAAGGTCGGCGTAGCGGTCCTCGCCGTTGATGAAGTCGATAAGGCCGGGGTTGTCGCCGGGGGCCGGGCTGTCGAGCGTCAGGGGGTCCTTGCCCTCCTTGGCCAGGAGCGGGTTGTAGCGGTAGAGTTGCCAGTAGCCCGATTCAACGGCGGCGCGCTCCTCGAGGATGCTGTGACCCAAGCCCAGGTGGATGCCGTGCTCGATGCAGGGACAGTAGCAGATGACGATCGAGGGCCCGGGATAGGACTCGGCCTCGGTCAAGGCCTTGATGGCTTGCTCGTAGGAGCCACCGAGAGCGATTTGGGCCACGTAGACGGTGCCGTAGGACATCATCATGCGGCCAAGGTCTTTCTTGTAGGTACGCTTGCCGTCGGCCGCGTAGTTCATGACGGCGCTCAGGGGTGTGGCTTTGGACATTTGGCCTCCGGTATTGGAATAACATTCGGTATCCATCACAAGGAGGTTGATGTCGACGTTTTGGGCGAGGACGTGGTCGACGCCGGCGAAACCGATGTCGTAGGCCCAACCGTCTCCGCCTATTGCCCACACGCTTTTCTTGCCGAGCATGTCGGCGTGGTTGAGGACAGATTGGGCTTCGGGAATGGCTAAATTGGCGTCCTTGATGGCTTGCACGAGGGCTTGGCCAGCGGTGTAGCTAGTCTTGGGGTCGTCCTTAACGGAGAGCCAAGCCTTACAAGGATCAGGGATAGTAGAGGAGAGCTTGGTGACGGCTTTGACTAGGGCCTTACGGCGGTAGTCCATGGCCACAGCCATACCGTAGCCGTATTCGGCGTTGTCCTCAAAGAGGGAGTTGCCCCAGGCGGGACCTTGGCCGTGCTGGTTGACGCTATAGGCCATCGACGGGAAGTCGGCGCCCCAGATCGAGGAACAGCCGGTGGCGTTGGCGATGACCATGCGCTCGCCGAAGAGCTGGGTGACCAATTTCACGTAAGGGGTCTCGCCGCAACCCGCGCAGGCGCCTGAGAACTCCAAGCACGGCACGTGGAACTGCGAGCCGTTGATGGTGTCGCGTGGGATGAGGTCGTCCTTGATCGTAACATGTTGCTGGCAATAGTCGAGCAATTGGGCTTGCTGATCGTGGATGGTGCCTATGGGCACCATGGTGAGGGCGTGGCCCGGGCAGATAAGCGAGCAGGAGGAGCAACCGGTGCAGTCGTCGGGGTAAACCTGGATGCGGTATTGGTAGGGGTGCAAGGCGGGGTCGCCCTTGGCGCCCTTGGTGATAAGGTCTTGGGGCGCGGCGGCTTTCTCTTGGGCGGAAAGCAGGTAGGGGCGGATGGAGGCGTGGGGGCAAACGAGCGAGCACTCGGTGCACTCGACGCATTTGTCGACGTCCCATTGGGGGATGTGGAGGGCGATTCGGCGCTTTTCGTAGGCTGTGGTGCCCATGGGTTCGCGGCCATCGGGGGAGAAGGCCGAGACCGGAAGGGAGTCGCCTTCTCGGCCGAGGCAGGGACGGGAGATCTCGTCGAAGAAGGCGAGGGTAGCGCTTGATTGAGGATTTTTCTCGTAATCGCCTGGGGAGGATTTTTTCGCTGTAACGCTGTATGGCTGTAACGCTGTTTCGCTTCGAGGGGACTGGTCGCTGCCCCAGTTTTCTGGATAGTTGATTTCCTGGATGGCGGCGACGGCCTCGGCGATTGCGGCGAGGTTGTCGGCGACAACCTTCCCCCCCTCGTGCTTGTATACCTCGGAGATGCGTTGCTGGAGGTCGGCGTAGGCCTTGTCAAAGGGGACGATGGGCATCAGGTGGAGGAACACGGTTTCCATTATCGTGTTGATCCTCACGCCGAGGTTATGTCGCGCGGCGATGGCCGCGGCGTCGACGTTGTAAAATTTCACCTTCTTTTGGGCGATGTCGCGCTTAAGCGAGGCAGGGAAGATGCGGTCCATGTCGTCGAGGGTCCATGAGGAGGCCAGGACGAAGATCCCGCCTGGCTTGAGGTTGCCTGTAAGCTCGAATCGGTTGACGTAGGTGTCCTTATTGCAAGCCACATAATCGGCGTGCTCAATGCAGTACTCGCTGTGTATAGGCTTGGTGTCGATGCGCAGTTGCGAGACGGTGTAGCCGCCCGATTTTTTGGCCGAGTATTGGAAATAGGCTTGCGCATAGTATTTGTCGGTATCGCCAATGATAGCGGCGGCCTGCTTGGTGGCGCCCACGGTGCCGTCGGCGCCGATGCCGTAGAATTGAGCGGCGATCAACCCCTCAGGGGCGATGTATATGGGTTCGCCAAGGGGGAGGGAAAGGTGGGTGACATCGTCGTCGATGCCCACAGTGAATCGTGGTTTGGGATTGTCGGAAAGCAGATTATCGAAAACGGCCTTGACCATCGTGGGGTCAAACTCCTTGCTGCTGAGGCCGTAGCGGCCTCCAGCGACGAGGATGTCACGCCCGGCTTGCTGCATGGCCGCGGCAACGTCGGTGAACAAGGGTTCGCCCAAGGAGCCTGGCTCCTTGGTGCGGTCAAGGACGGCTATTCGTTTCACGCTTTGGGGAATAGCGGCGAGCAAAGCCTCGGCTGAGAACGGTCGGTAAAGCCTTACCTTTACGGCGCCCACCTTGTATCCGTGCTGGTTGAGCCAAGCGACGGTCTCCTCGGCCACCTCGCAGCTCGAGCCCATGGAGATGATGACAGCCTCAGCCTCGGGGTCGCCCACGTAGTCGAAAAGCTGATAGTGGCGCCCGGTCAACTCCCCTACCCTATTCATCTGCTTTTGGACGATGGCGGGGAAAGCGTCGTAGTAGGGGTTGGCGGCCTCGCGGTTCTGAAAATACACGTCGGGGTTTTGTGCCGTGCCGCGTATATCGGGGTGCTCGGGGTTCATCGAGCGCCCGCGAAAAGCCAATATCTTCTCGCGGTCGACCAGCGAGAAGATATCGTCGTAGGGTAACATTGAGATAGTCGACATCTCATTGGATGTGCGGAAGCCGTCGAAGCCGTGCAGCACTGGCACGCGGCCGTCCACAGCGGCCAAATGGGCCACGATACCCAAGTCGTGGGTCTCCTGGACGGAGGCCGACATGAGGATTGCGAAGCCGGTGGTGCGGGTGGCCATCACGTCGCTATGGTCGCCGAATATGCTCAGGGCGTGGGTGGCGACCGAGCGGCAACCGATGTGGAAGACGCCCGGGAGCAGTTCGCCCGCGATCTTGAACATATTTGGGATCATGAGCATCAACCCCTGGGAGGAGGTGAATGTGGTGGCGAGAGTACCCCCCGACAGCGCGCCGTGGGTGGCACCTGCCGCACCCAGCTCGCTCTCCATCTCACGCACCTCGAGGGGCATTCCCTCGAAGTTGGTGATGCCCTTCATGGCCCATTTCTGGGCAATCTCGCCCATTTCGGCGATAGGGGTGATGGGGTAAACGGTGGCCATCTCGCTCAGGGCGTAGGCCGCGTAGGTGGCGGCCGTGCCGCCGTCGACTATCTTTTTCATTTTTTGAGTTTTTAGTGGTTAGAAGATTTTAGTAGTTAGAAGTTTTGATGGCGACCGTTTATGAAGCTGTCTTCAACTTTCAGAAGGCCTCTTCTAACTACTAAAAACTTCTAACCACTACATTCTATATGGCTCCGCGGCAGCAGAGGTCGGTGATCCAGAGCCAGAGCGGGCACATACCCATGAACAAGATCACTGACAGGGTCAATGATGATGTACCGGTGGCTACGTAAGTGTCATACTCGTCGGCGATGATGATGCCTGAGAAGGCAGGGGGAAGAGCGGCGGCTACAACCAGCATCTTAAGGTTCATCGGGTCCATCTTGAAGATAAGGCCGGCGATAAGGATCATCGCGGGCATCATCACCAGCTTGAGGATGGAGCCGAGGACAGCCTGCCAGTTGATCTGCAGCTTGACGGCCGAAAGGGTGATACCGGCCGAGAACACGGCCATTGAGGCGTTGGCGCCCTTGATCAAGTCGAACGAGGGGCTAAGCCAAGCGGGCCAAGGTATACCGATCACTACCCAAATCACGGCCAAGATAGGAGCCCAAGCCACGGGCTGCTCCAAGGCATGGATCACGGGCTTCCAGGCGCTCTCCTTTTTACCGGCGGCCTTGGCGTCGCCAGCGTTCAAAAGAGCCAAGCCCACAGGGATACCAACAGCGTTGACCACGATGCCCACGATAGCGACCACGAGTGCCACGTAGGCGTTGGTGCCGAAGATAGGCTCCAGCACGGCAAAACCGAGGAAGCCGATGGTAGGCGAACCGCTAATCAGGGCCGACACGGCGGCGTCGGCCTGGGTGTTCTGCTTGAAGCAGTAGCGGAACACAAAGTACACGATCATAAAGCACATCATGAGCACAATCAGCGAGATGAGCGAGAGCTTGATGTCCTTTACGAGCATCTCTCGGGAAGCGTCAACAATCGACACGAACAGGGCGGCGGGCAACGCGTAGTCGAGCACTACCTTGTTGAATTTCTTGGAGTCTTGCCCATTGAAAATGCCTTTCTTGCCCGAAATGTAACCGGCAAGCATCACTACGATGATCGGGACGATCGCGTAGAGAATAATATGAGACATATCCATAATTGAAACGTATTAATGGGTTAATTAATAGCTGAATAAGGTTTTAAAGATTTAGGGATTTAAATCCCTAAATCTTTAAAACATTAAGGGGGGTTAAACGGTCACCTCCTGGAGGGAAGCCGGGTTAAGGTAGCCGATGTGGCCGCTCTCCTTGCCGGAATCGGCGGCGAGCTGCACGTCAATCAAGGCCGGGGCCTTGGAGGCGATGGCCTCGGTAAGGGCTGCCGAAAGCTCCTGCGGGGTGGTCACATAGTAGCTCTTGGCGCCAAACGCCTCGCCCATCTTGTCGTAGCGGGCGTTGATGTCGAGGGTGGTAGGCGCGGGCTTTCCGTAGGAAGCCTCGCCGGGGGTGGCCATGTTCACGCCAACGCCGTTGTAGATACCGCCATTGTTGAAGATGACAACGGTGACGGGGAGCTTGAAGCGGCAGATGGTGGAAAAGTCCATGCCCGAGAAGCCGAATGCCGAGTCGCCCTCGATGGCTACTACGCTCTTGCCGGTGGCCACAGCGGCGCCGACCGATGAGCCCATACCCATGCCCATGATGGCCCAGGTGGCGCAGTCGATACGGTGGCGGGGGAGTGACATGTCAATGGCGTCGCGGGTGTCGTCCAGGGTGTTGGCGCCCTCGTTGACGAGAATCACGTCGGGGTTGCCCTCGATTATAGGCTTGATGGCACCCAAAGCAGTCCAGTGGTCCATGGGCAGCTTGTCGGCGTTGGCGGTGAGTCGGGTTGCGAACTTTGCGTTCTTCTCCTTGGTCACGCCCTGCAGATAAGGCACCCATGTGGGATCCATCTGGAGTTTATAATCGGGAAGTTTGGCCAGGATGGCGTCAAGCGAGCTGGAGATGTCGCCTACAACGGGAGCGGCGATATGACGGTTGCAATCGATCTCCTGGGGGTCGATGTCGAGTTGGATGAACTGTCCATTGGGGTTCCACTTGCCGTGGCCACGCGACAACAGCCAGTTCAAGCGGGCACCGATTAGCATCACTACATCTGATTGTTCCATTATCTCGGAGCGGCAGGAAAGAGCGCTCAAGGGATGGTTGTCGGGGAGCAATCCCTTGGCCATCGACATGGGATAGTAGGGGATGCCGGTGGTCTCGACCAGTTTCTTGATCTTGTCGTCGACTTGGGCGAACGCGGCGCCCTTGCCAAGCAGTATGGCCGGTTTCTTGGCCGAAGCCAGGAGGGCTAAAGCGCGGTCGACCGACGTGGGCGATGGTATCATCGCGGGCTGGGGGTCGACGGGAGTTTCGAGCAGTGCCTCAGCGTCGGCATGGTTCATGATGGCGCCCATACATGGGGTTGTGACATCCAAGTAGACGCCACCAGGACGACCGGAGATGGCGGCACGATAGGCGCGGACGACGGCCGTAGGGATGTCCTCGGGCTTGTTGACGCGATAAGCGGCCTTGACCAGGCCCTTGGCGACGTTCAACTGGTCGAGGCCCTCGTAGGTGCCTTGCTCAAGGTCGATGGGCTCGCGCACCGAGGAGCCGGAGATCTGGATCATCGGGTAGCAGTTGACGGTGGCGTTGATCGTGGCGGTCAAGCCGTTGAGGAAGCCGAGCGACGACACTGTCAACAGTACGCCGGGCTTTCCGGTGAGGTAGCCGTGGGTCGCGGCCGCCATACCCGCTTGTTGCTCGAAACGGAAGCCCACAAAGTTGATACCTTGCTCTTGGGCAAGGTATGCGAACTCAGTGACAGGGATGCCGACCAGACCGTACATCGTGTCGACACCCACCTTCTGCAACGCGCGGGCTAATATATACATGCCTGTAACCTGCTCAGGGTAATGGGGAGCCTGAGGGGCGGTAGGGGCAGGAGTGGTAGTAGCAGACATAAAGTTTCTAGTTTTTAGTTTTTAGTTTCTAGTTTCTAGTTTCTAGTTTCTAGTTGATGGTAAAAGAGGAAAGGGACAAAGAGGGGGAATGAAAAAGGATAAAGGGGTAACCGATGAAAAGGTATTACCCCTTTATCCTTAATCCTTTAACCTTTATCCTTGAGTCTTTGGCTGAGCCAAAGGCTCGGTGGTGCCGTTCTTTGCGAACTCGGCCTGCTGCTCGGGGGTGTAACCCAGCGAGGTAAGGATCTCGGCCGTGTTGCCACCAAGCGACGGGCACGGGCCGTAAGTAGGCTGGAAGTTGCTCATGGTGAAGGGGCAACCCACAGTTACGAACTCGCCAACCTCGCCACCCTGGTTGATCTTAACCAGCGTGTTGCCGTCGTAGTTGCCGGGATCGTCCATGATCTCCTTGATCGACATCACGGGGCCAACGGGGACGCCAGCGGCGCCGAGGATGTTGGTAACCTCATATTTGTCCTTGTCGATGCAGAAGTCCTGAATACGCTCCCACACGGCTTGTTTGTGCTGGTCGCGAGCGTCGGCGGTGTTGAAGTCGGGGTTGGTAAGCCAATCCTCGAAGCCGAGGGCCTGGCAAGCTTTCTCGAACGATTTTGCCTCACGCTGCAGGATGACGTAAACGTAGGCGTTGGGGTCGGTTTCCCAGCCCTTGCACTTGTAGGTCCAGCCAAGGACGCCGCCACCCTCGATGTTACCGCAACGTGGCACGGTGTCGCCGAATTTCCCGTCGGGGTACTGGGGGAACTGGGTCAGGTAGCCCAGTTTCTCGAGCGTAAGCTGGTCACGGGTCTTGATACGGCAGAGGTTCAAGCAAGCGTTGTGCATCGACTGATAGACGTAGCAGCCTTCGCCGGTGTGGGTACGCTGCTGAAGGGCAGCCAACAGGCCGATGCACAGGTGCATGCCGGTGTTGAAGTCGCCAAGGGCCGCGCCGCTCTGGGTAGGCACGTTGTACATGCCCTCATACCAACCGGTGGTCGTTGCCGCGCCACCAGTTACCTGGGCAACAGGCTCGTAAGCCTTCAGGTCTTTGAACTTGGATGTGGGAGGGAAGCCCTTGATGGTGCCGTAGATACACTTGGGGTTCATGGCGTGAACGGCCTCCCAAGAGAATCCAAGCTCGTCGGCTGCACCCGGGTGGAGGTTCTCGACGAAGATGTCGGCGCCCTTAATAAGCTCGGTGAGGATCTGCTTGCCGTCAGGGGTCTTGCAGTCGAGAGAGATCGACTTCTTGTCGCTGTTGAGCTGCAGGAAGTAGTAGCTGGGGAGATTGGGGTTGAACTGAAGCTCTTTACGGGTGGCGTCGCCCTTACCGGGGCGTTCGATCTTGATGACGTCGGCGCCAAGCCAAGCGAGCATCTGAGTACACGAAGGACCCGACTGTACTTCGGTCAGGTCGATTACCTTGATTCCTTGTAATGGGGCAGTATTCATAATCGTATATTTAAGGGGTTTTAAGATTCGTCAATGTTACAACACCATTACCTCGCACGGCTCTTTCATTTAAATCAAAATTCAGCGTATAGTTCCCTTACCCGACTCT
>JAJPXC010000161.1 GCA_021205635.1 Bacteroidales bacterium
TATTTACCTTAACCAGCCCCACCCACTGGTCGAAAATCGGGGAGTATTACACCCATGCTATGACCGAGATTGTCGATCAGAACGGCAACGGTATCGACGTTTGGTATCTGCGTTGGAACTTTACAGAGGACTCGGGATGGCGTATACAAGACGATACGCGCACTTACAACTGGAGTTCCCAATATGATTATGGGTATAACACCAAGGAAACTTGGCTTGATGTTACCCAGGATAATCAAGCCCACAAATTCACCTGTGGTTCGAGTTTAGGTAGCTCCGTGATTATTTTTGACCGCCCTAATCAAAAGGTAGTTGTGCGTAATGATGACTATATCGGAGGCGCTACTTGTTTGGCTTGTAATGGTTCACAAAATGGTGAAAACACTTGGAGTGATATTACCATGACAGACAATAGCGCAGGTTTGCGTTATTACACCCTCAAGACTGGAATTAGTGAATTTAAATTTAAGAGTAGTGGAGATTGGGGTGACACCCAATTAGGAAGCAATGGTAATGATTGGTCCGATACATCTACTTATTATGCAGGAACAAAAGGAAAAAATACAGGAAATATCAAAGCCAGTATCTCGGCAGGCGAGACCCTTTGCTTGAACTACTATACCGGCATCGTGTTCTTGGCCAACTCCAACAACTACACCTATAATAAGCCCATTTACCTGCTCGGCAGCTTTACCAACTGGCACGATAGCGGCGACCCCTCCGATTCTTACAAATTCACCCAAACCGCTGAGAATATCTGGTGGCTGAACAATCTCAACATCTCGGCTGGAACCGAATTCAAGATCTTCAATTACAACACTGGCTACGACAACGACACCCGTTATCTCGGCAACGAGGCCTCGGGAATCAGCGCCGATACCCGTTACCAAATCTGGGCCCGCGCTTGGTCGGCCAACATGACCTCGGCATCGGTGATCAAGGCTATTAAGGTGGAGTATGACACCGAGGACGGCTTGTGGTACATGACTTATTATAGCGATGACATCGACACCAGCGTTATCCAATATGTGCGCGTGGTGGAGAAGTCCTCGGGCAGCTATATCACGCTGAAGTCGAGCAACGGCACAACTTGGACGGGCACCGGCACAGTCAACTCGATCGTTTCCTCGCCCAGCAGCGACTACGACAGCTATCGCTACTACATCAGCACGTCGACCGACGGCTCTACCTGGACCAACTGGGTACCCTCATCGACCAGCGACTCCAACTACTGGTTGTCGCCCTCCTCTACCAAGACTCTCAAAGAGCAGAGCAGCGACCAATACCTCTGCTTCAAGACAGGCGCTACCACCACCAACGGCGAGGCTGAAATCACAGTCACCGTAACCCTGAACGATGCCAAATCCTCGGCCGTGTCGATGGTTTACATCGTAGGCGCATCGGCCTTGGGTGTCAACATGCCCTTGAAGGCCAGTGACTTCAGCAAGCCTCACTACTTCCTCGTGGGCGTGCGCACCTCGGGTTGGCGTCTCCTCCCCGAATGGGAGTTGACCGACGAGGATGGCGACGGCGTATATGAGTTGAAGGACCGCCTGATCTACAACGGCCACTTCGGTATCGCCCGCGTTGACAGCTACGAGAAGTACATCCTGCACCAATATGATGCCTTCTTTTCCAACAACGGGTCGAACATCAACACCTCCACCACCTCTCTTACCCTCAATCTATCGAATGCCGTTAGCGGTTGCGTCACCGACAAGACCACTACCAACGACGGCACAACGTTCTGGAGCTTGAGTCGCACCTTGACCAAGAGCGACGAATGGGGCGATCCCAGCTCGTTCTCCACCTCGGCTTATGAGTATTCGATGCCCTGCTACGTGGGTAAACTGTCCTTCACCCCGGCCACCGATGGACAATCGGGCGTATTCAAGGTTGACGAGTACTCGCGCAGCACCTCCGACATCGCTTCCCACATGACCTTCACCTTCGTTGGCTCGGGTATCCGTTACGACAACGACGGCGACTATACCATCAAGGGTAAAGGCTGGTACACCAACGCTAGCGGCGACGGTTACGGCTGGGGCGACGGTTGGTACTCTTGGGACGCCAACGGCAAGCCCTACATCGACGGCTACGGCAAACCCATCTACGTTACCGCCTTCAACCAGGAGTGGCTGTCGAATCACCCCTCCTACTTCTACGATTCGACCAAAGACTTCTACTACTCCTCGGATAACTTGACCTTCGTTCACTACACCGACCTCGAAGATTACGAGAACGACGACTACATCAACGTCTACAAGGCTCACCCCGCGGGCATCACTGGTGCAAGCAGCACCATACCCGCCTCGATCTCTACCTCGGGCTGGAACTACACCGAGAAGTTTGAGAACTCATCGGCAAGCGAGAAGAGCTACACCATCAACGACTGGGAGTGCTTCGTCGTGAAGGACGTTTGGTTGCGTGGCGACTTCAAGGTTTGGACCGGTTGGGGCGGCGCATCGTCGCTCAACGAGAAGGACCAGACTGTCGACCAAGCTCGCTGGTATACTGATAACGGTGGTCACAACAATAAGGACCACAAGTATGGCGTGGCCGGTTATGACCTTGCAGGCTCAGAAGCCGTGCACGTATACGGTACCAAGCGCGACATCTACGCTGCCGACTTCCGTATCGTGGAGACTGACAACACCGAGGATTACGATCCCCAGGGCGCAAGCGAGATGCAGTTCTACAACCGCGCTATCCTTTGGTATAACCCCAGCGTGGGCTTCAACGGTTCGGCAATCCAGCTCATCAAGGACACCGACGGCCCGATGATTCAGGCTCAGCGCAAGAGCGGCGTGAAGAACAAACTCCAATATCGCTGGAGCATCAACGCCGGCACGACCGAGCACACCATCACCAAGGTGACCATCACCCGCTACGTCTACAAGAACGGCGCGTTTGTTGCCGAGAAGTCGTGGGACGTTACCGGCGCTGTTAACAAGAAGAACACCGATTATAGCAACGCTATCTCCACCTACACCTTCACCGACGACACCAACGCCTGTGAGCAGGGTGCTTACTACTACGGTATCAGCGTTCTCTACGATGGCTACTCCAAGGCCAAGACCGCTACTTCCAACCGTATCATCATCTCCTACACTGGCGCCCCTGTCACCGTAACCATGGCTCAGCTTAAGGACTCCGACTCCAAGCTCCGTCTCGGCCTCGAGATCAACGTCGCTCCCAAGGACGGCATTGAGGACAAGGAATATGACGATGACAGCACCATCGGCGACATGATGGAAGGCTACTGGCTGGTTCCCGAAAGCGACCTCGCCAAGGAGGCAGTTGCCGCCGACCGCGCAGCTTATCAAGCCGACAACACCAAGGGCCATAACTGGCAAATCGCTGGCACCGATGGCGTTGACACCCACGCTTACGCCGATCCTACCGCTACCGACGAGTCGACCGTGAAGATTGCCGCTGGCAACTACTATCTGTTTGTCGACATCGAAGGCAATGAGGATGGCTTCACCCTCGAGCTCCCCCGCGCTGCTGCCAACACTGGCGTCACCAACGCCGCTAGTCTCGCTGGCTACACCTTCTCGGCTTACCTCGTTCTTGACGACCAGGATACCGACGGCTGGAACCAGTTGGCTCTTGGCCAGGCTTCGGCTACCACCGATGTTGAGCTGCCCGCGCCCGCGATCAGCCACTCGGGATTGGAAATCAAGAAGAATACCGACAAGATCAACGCCGACTTCCCCAGCGAACTCAAGGAGATGCCGCTCGGCGCTCTCAACCACGACGGCACCGAAGCTGAGATGCCCGTGAAGTACAAGGATGTCAACGAGATCGTGCTCCCCGTTGAGCTTACCGATGACAACCTGTCGGACGAGATCTTCAACGACGGTTTCGCTGTTAACTACATCGTTACCGTTTACGACAAGGACAAGAACATCACCTTGGCCACCAAGACCATCAGCTCCTCGGAGTCGAAGTTTGGCGTCGTGAACATCAACGGCGACCTCCGCTACATCCCCGTCAACGTCAACAACCTCACTGCTAACACTGTTGGCGCCAACGACAACATCTACTACAGCCTGCCCGGCGACTATCAGGTTGACGTGGCTATCGAGGCCGTTGACGCCGCAAGCCAGGTTAGCTCGAGCAAGTCGGCCAACTCCGACAAGGTGACTGTCACCAAGCTGTCGGAAGGCTCTCCCGCTGCCTTCAGCGCCACCATCGCTGGTTCGCCCTACTTCGACTATCCCGTATATAGCTGGGATTGGACCAAGCAGTACACCCTGCGCCACGGTGCGGTTAAGTTCTCCACCGCTTCGACCACCGAGACCCAGGACATCATCACTGGTGTCTACAACAAGGACCTCAACCTCTACCTCGGCCAAGAGGTAGCCGGCTGCGACGCTACGGGCTATGACGGCGACTGGACCGAAGGCCACGGCGCTAACGGCGGTAGCTATGTTCCCGAGACTGGCTTCTACAACCAGGGCGACGGCTACACCTACACGGGCCTCTCGGGCTACGTTGAGTACACCGGCACTTACGATGACTCCAACAACTGGGCCAAACTGGCTGCCGACAAGGCTTTGGCCACCGATGGCGTGCTGCCTCTGCAAGTGATTCCTCTGGCACTGGGCACACCGGTTACATCTGGTCAGGATGTTCCCGCTATCGACAACAATGGCTCCATCACCGTGGGCGGTGGCACCTGGGTATGGTACGTGCCTGTATACACCATCTCGGATGAATCAGGCCGTACGATGGGCTTCGACCTCGACTCCAGCTTGGTAATCAACAACGGGTATGAAGGCGACTTCCCCATTGTGATTGCTAATCGCAAGGCTACCACCTCCTACTCCGTGATCCCCTTCGGCGTGGCTACTTCGTCGATTGGCAACTCCGGCACTGGTGAGATGACCGGCATCGAGGGCGTAGGCTATGGCGCAACTAACGACGGCGAGGCTGCTTACTACAACCTCCAGGGCGTGCGCATCCTCAACCCCGCCAAGGGTCAGATCTACCTCCGTGTCGTTGGCAACAAGGCCACGAAGGTGCTGTACTAGTGGAGTTTCTAGTTTCTAGTTTCTAGTTTCTAGTTAATAGCGACCTTTTAACCCCCTTAAATATTAGCCCCGCCTGGCAACCGCCAAGCGGGGCTTTTTTACCTGCTGACGCCCATGCGCAGCCCAGCCGGGAGGGGCCGCTGCCCTCAGCGGCCCATACAAGCCTCAAAGACCTTTTTTAGCCACAAATTTCACCAATTTCCACGAATAGAATCCACTAATTACCTAAGAGGATTGTTTGCCGGCGAGGAGGCCGCAGGCGGCGTCGATGTCCTGACCGCGGGAGGCGCGGATTGTCGCCGTGATGCCGTGGCTGTTTAGGCGGTCGCGGAAGGCCTCCATCGTGGCGCGAGGAGAAGCTTTGAGGGGCTTCGCGAGGCTGTCGACTGAAGTCGATTGATTTCGAGAGAAATTGGGGGAAGTCGAAGCCGTTTGGGAGGCTGACGCATTGGGGAGCTCGTGGTAGGGGATAAGGTTGACGCGGGCGGGGAGGCCGCGCAGCAGGCGCGCCAGGGCGTCGGCGTGGCGAAGGTCGTCGTTGAGGCCGCCCCACAGGATGTACTCGATCGACAGGCGACGCTGATGCGCGAAATCGCCCAGTCGCAGCGTGTCGAGCACCTGCGACGTGTGGAACGCGCGCTCGACAGGCATCAGCCCCTCGCGCTCGGTGGGGTAGGGGGAGTGGAGCGATAGCGCCACGTGAACGTTGGTCTCGCGGATCAGCCTCTCCAGCTCGGGTAGCTTGCCGATGGTCGACACGGTGATGCGCTTGGGGCTCCACGCCAATCCCCACGGCGCCGTGAGTATCTCGATGGCTGTGAGCACGTTGTCGAGGTTGTCGAGCGGTTCGCCCATGCCCATGAACACAATGTTGGTCAGCCGCTCCGCGTCGGGGATTGACAGCACCTGGTTGATAATCTGCGCGGCGGTGAGGTTGCCGTGGAAACCCTGCCTACCGGTCATGCAAAACTTGCAGTTCATCTTGCACCCGGCCTGCGACGACACGCACAGGGTGGCCCGCTCCTTGTCGGGGATCATCACGGCCTCGATGGCGCGGCCGTTGGCGCCGCGGAAGAGATACTTCTTGGTGCCGTCGCATGAAATGGCTTCGGCCAACGGCTCCTCTCGGCCTATCTCGTAATTTTCGGCCAAACGGGCGCGACCGGCCTTGGGGAGGTCGGTCATCTGGTCAATCGAGGTGACGCGTTTTTGGTAGAGCCAGCGGGCCATCTGCCCGGCGGCGAATCGGGGCAGGCCGGCCTCGGCGGCCACTTGGCGCAACCCCTCAAGAGTCAATCCTATCAACGGTTTCATAAGCAATCAATTAAAGAGATGCCGGGGATGGCGGCGAGGCGGGAGCGGAGGGTGGGGAGGTTGTCGAGGCGGGTGCGCAGGGTCATCGAGCAGGAGTTGTCGAATTGCTGCTCGACGATGGCCACGTCGCCAGCCTTGGCCAGCCGCATGACGTCGTTCATGGCCAAGTAGGGGAAGGTGAAGGCGACGGTGCCTTGGGCGAATCGCTGCTCGATGGTGGCTGCCGATATCGCCTCGCGAGCCGCCTCGCGGTAGGCTTGGATAAGCCCGGAGGTGCCAAGTTTGATACCGCCGAAGTAACGCACGACGACGATAAGCACGTCGGTAAGCTCAAACGAGTTGATCTGGCCCAGAATGGGCTTGCCGGCGGTGCCTGAAGGCTCGCCGTTGTCGCTCGACTGGTACTCGCGGCGCTCGGGACCTATCATGTAGGCCCAGCAGACGTGGCGCGCGTCGTGGTAACGGTTGGCCATGTCGGCGATGACGGCCTTGGCCTCGGGCGCCGACGCGACGGGGAACGCGAAGGCGAGGAATCGGCTCATCTTCTCGGTATATTTCCCCTCGCTGGGGGCGGCTATGGTTCGGTACTCGTCAGCCATGCCGCAAAGATACACATTATTTCCTACATTTCGATGGTGTAGGGGATGGGGCGAGCGAGGGTGGTGGTGTAGACGCGGCCGAAGGAGTCGGTGACGCGCACGGTCACCTCGGTGTCGGCCGTCGAGGCCTGCGCCGAGAACATGTGGTTGGTTTTGTTGGTGGCGAAGCTCGAAGTCAGCGTCTGGGCTGACTTGTAGCGGGCCACGTCGTAGGCCAAAGTGTGCAGCGGATCCTCGTTGCATATACGCTTGACGGTCAACGGCGTTTCCCCTTCGAGGATCTCCACCGACCAGTCGGTGTCGTAGTTGAACACGTTGACGTAGATCAGGTTGTCGCCGATGGTGGCGTAGTTGACGCGCGAGGGATAGGCGGCCATAAGCGCGAGCACGTCGGCGTCCGATTTGTACGCCTCCTTGACGGTGTTCATGTCGTAGACGCGCATCTGCGGGTCGGAATCGTCCTCGATCGAGTGGTACATCCACTTCAGGTCGCGGCCCGAGGCGGTGTAGGTGGCGAAACCGCCTGGCGAACCGTCCTTGCAGATGTGGCGGTCGGTGAGCTTGCCAGTCCACCACCATGTGGCGCATATGGCGGCCACGTTGTTCTCGTGGAGGTTGGGCCACTTGTCGGGATGGGCATGGTAATTATAATGGGTATGGCCTGTGAGGATATGCGCCTCGGCGTAGGGAGCGAGCAGCTTGGCCAGCGCGTCGGAGGTGGAGGAGGTCAACGCGGCCGACACGCGGAACTGTCCGTCGGTCGACAGCGCCCAGTTCTGGATATGCGCCATTACGATGATGGGAGTGTTGAAGTCGGTGACCGCCGCGAGGTCCTGGCGCAGCCACTCGAGTTGCTCGTTGGTGTAATACTGGCCGTAGTCGCGGGATCCGGCGATGCCGTCGCCATAGTCGGTGCCAGCAACGGCGGTGTTGGTGTACACGATGTCGTCGAGCACCACGTAGTGGATTTTGCCCAGGTTGAACGAGTAGTAGGTGGGAGCGATGTACTCGCGGAACTTGCCCGATGCCCGGTGGTCGGTGTCGTTACCTGGCTCAACAGAGGGATCGTTGTCGTGGTTGCCGATCACGGGGAACAGCATCAGCGGGTAGGCGTTGGTGGTCATCGTCTCGACAAATTCGGGCAGACCGTAGGACTTGGAGGTCCAATACTGGTCCCATGTCAAGTCGCCGAGGATGGTGGAGTAGATCTTGGTGTCGCTGTTGGCCTGGGCGAACGCTTTGACGCGCTTAACGAAGCCGTTTTTGAACTGCTTGAGGTCGCTGTTGCGGTTGGCCAGATGGGAGTCGGCGCCCACGAGCATGATATGGTCGTCGTTGTCAACTCGGGTGAGGCGGAAATCGTGGGTTTCAGCCACCGAGGTGTCGTCGCTCTCGAGCAAGGAGTAGATTTTCACCTGCCAGCCATTGTCCTCGGTTTCAGGCTCGTAGCCCGAGGGGAGGGTGTAGAATACGTAGCCCATGCGCTTGTTGGACTGCAGGGAGTAGCGGCCGTCGCTGCCCGTGGTGGCCACGGCGAAACCGTCGGAAACCAACACTCCCGCGACAGGCTCGCCCTCGCAGGTGATTGTGCCGGTGACGTTTGCCGAGGGGTAGGTGACATCATTGATTGTCATTTCGAACAGAGGCAAGGCGCCGTTCCACTCTGTGAGGTTGCCGCGCATGCCGTCCAAGCGACCCGTGGAGGACGACAGCGAGCCGTACAACACGCGGTCGCCAGCCGAAAGAGCCTCCCGGGTGGTGATTGTTATCTTGTTGGCGTCCAGAGCGATATCGGTGATATTGAGGCGACGCAGGTTGTCGCCCTCGCCACGCAGTATCGACAGTCCGTAATCGGGAGCCTTGACCACCGTAAGGGTGTCGATTCCAATGTGAGAGCCACTGTTAAAGGTTAGGGTCACCTGGTTGTCGGAGGCCGTGAGTGTTTTGGGGAGAATCGGCAGTATTGGCGAAGGAGCGTAGGACTGGGCGCCAGCGCATTCAACGGTGATCGTAGCGCTTGAAGAATAATTAGGAGTGACCATATTTGGCTCGTAATCCAGAAGATACAGAGGCATGGGATTGAAAACGAAGCGTGCCGATTCGTCGCAAAGATCAAGTTGGGCCATGGCGATACCCATGGGAGGCTCAGGCAGACTATTATTTGCGGCGAGCCAGCCGGGAGTGGCTATCTGGTTGATTACCCATTGTTTGCCCGTGGCTTGCTGAGCCTCGATCATCAGCTCTTTGTATCGCTCGGGGGTGAGGCGCAGGGCGTCGTAGGTGCCACCAAAATAGTAATATGCGTCGTAATCGCCCTCGGGGATGTTCATCTGGTCGATTGTGGCGCCCTCTTGGCAGAAGAATTGGATCTCGTCACCTTGGATGTCGCTGGGCCAGTGAAGATTGCGACCGCTTTCATCGCCGATTACGGCCACCTTGGCCGAGACGCTGGCCGCTGCGAAAGTGGCTGCGGCTAAAAGTATATGCTTGAGTTTCATTGTGTTAACGGATGATAAGTTTGTGTACTGTGATGTTGCCATTCTCGCCTACGATGCGCAACAGGTAGATGCCCGGAGCGAAGCGCGAGGCGTCGATTTCGTTGGCCGAGGTGACGATCTGGGTCACGCCCGAGAGCGACACGAGCGCGGCTTGACGCACGTCGCCCACGATGTGGATCACGCGGGCCGATGCGTCATACCAAGCGGGGATCTTGGAGGTTGTGATATCTTCCTCAAGATCCTCGACGCCCGAGTGGCCGGCCAACTCGCTCATACCGATCGAAGGAGGGTTGGGGCGCTCGCGGCCTGCGAAGTCGGCGGCGGGCACCACGTTCACGCCGTCAACCTCGTAGCTCGGCGTGCCGGCATGGTAGGCGATACCCTCCTCGTTGAGGTAAGTTTCGCCGTTCAAGGTCATCGGGTAGTCGTCGCATTCTTGGGCGTAAGTGAAACTGAACACGTCTCGCTTATCCCACGTGGAGATCAGCGTGCTGGAAAGGCCGTCGATGTCGTTGGCTAGGATGTTGTGGGAGCCTTGCAGGTCGCATTTCTCGTTGGTGATGCTGGTGTCACCCTTGGTGAGTACAATGTTGTTGACCATGCACACCTGTGGGGGATAAGCGGTTACGCTATTGGCAAGTTCGATAAGCGCGCCTTCATAAACGCGATACATCGTGTTGTTAGCCAGCGTGATACGGCCGCCACCGCGACGGGTGGAGTTGTTGACCGTGATATAGGCTGCCTTGGCCGCGGGAACGGTATAATACCATTGCGGATAGAAGCCCGAGTTGGTGATTTCGACCACGGGAGCCGTTCCCTCTATATGTATAAATGAAGTGCCGCGTGTGTTGTTGGCCAATTCGTTGAACCTGCAGGCGTTGATTTTGAGCGCGCCTTGGCCGGAAGCGGCGTAAATCTGCTCGTTGGTGCTGTCGGAGCCCAAGTAGAATCCCTGTTGGCATCCATCCATCGCCACCGTGCCAGCGCCGTGATAAAGGAACGCACCCTTGGCCGAGCCGCAGGATTCCCACCAGCAGTTGATCATATAAAGGTCGACGTTGGGAGCGTTGCAATAGATGCCGCCACCCTCAAGGCTGGCCAAGCAGCTGTCAAATGTCACTGAAACCAACGCGATCGAGGCCAATGCTTTCTCGCCGTTGGCGCCGATGATCATGCCCGCACCTCGCTGAGGCCATTTAGATGAGGTGATTTTCACATTTTCCATGCGCAGGCTATGTCCGTCGACCGTGGGGTTGACGATGAAAGCCGAGAAAGCGTCTTTACATTGGATCACGGGGGTGGAATAGGTGAGACCGCTTTTGATGGTTATCGTCTTGTCGCTCAGGTCGATAGGTTCGGTGAGATAGATGTAGGTCACGTCGATGAGGATCTCGTCGCCCGAGAGGGAGGAGGCCACAACCTGGCGCAGGGAGCCTTCGCCGTCGTTGTCACTGATGGTGACGTGCAGCGTGCGCTCGGCGGGACGCGGGTTCTCAGCGTCGTAAATCGGGCAGAGCGACACCTCGTCGAGGGTCCACGGCATGTTGGCCGAGAGTGCAAACTCCACGCTGCCCGTCTGGGATAAGTTGGCCGGAACCTCAAGCATGCGCCAAGCGCCACCGGGGAGGGCGACCTCGGTGGCGCCGCGGTCGCTGGTGACTGTTACCTTGGCGTCCTGGTCGGCTCGTGCGGCGAATTGCAATGTGTTCTTTAATGAGCTCACTTCCAGCGACTCGCTAGTCAAGGTTTCACCAGCTTGGAGCGTAACGGCTGAGTCGTGGACGTGCAGGCCGGCGGCTTGCGTGGGTTCGGCCGAGGCGTTCCAGGCCTCCAATGCAGGTGACCACAACTCCATTGCCCCGTTGACGATGTTGGAGCGGTTGTCGACCACGCCGGCGAAGGGGTGCATGACGAGCATTTGGTGGAAATCTTGTGTTACAACGGGGCCGTCGGCGTTGACCATCGGCTCGATGGAGAAGGTGACTGATGACAAGGCCGCGTCGGGCGTCGCGGTGAGGTCGAGTGCCAGTTCGACCGGAGTCCACCGGCCCGGGGTGAGGGCTGTCGCCGAGCCGTCGGTGGCAACGGAGATGGAGCCGAGCGAGGAGCCGTCGCTACCCGAGGCGCGCAGGGTGAGGGAAGCGCCTTGATCCTCCATCTTTACCCAAGCCGAGAAACGGTACTGGTGAGGGGTGAGGCCGATCACAGTTTGGGAATACGAGCAGGTGGGGGAATCGGAGGCCGAGAGGTAGCGCACGTTGGCGACCATCACCGAGTCGGCGAGTTGGTGACCCGTTTCTCGGCCGACAGAGCCGATCGCGGGTCGTTCGATTGTTGAGATCCAGATGTTGTTGGCCGAGGCTGGAGCGCCGTAGGTGGGGGCTTGACGCAGCCACGGGTCGGCAAGGAGGTTTTCCTCGAGAGCGGCGTGGGCGGTCACAGAGCCCGCGGCAAGAGCTAGGGCGAGAATAAATCGCGTGTTCATGGTAGGTTAATTATAGTTGCTTTTGCCGCGAAGATACGCAAAATCCCGTAAACTGGCAAACACCAAAGCGTAGTCCACCCTGGTGTAGAGTCAACAAGCAACTGCAAAATTAATCAATTGATTTGAAGAACACTCTC
>JAJPXC010000019.1 GCA_021205635.1 Bacteroidales bacterium
AGAGTCGGGTAAGGGAACTATACGCTGAATTTTGATTTAAATGAAAGAGCCGTGTTGATATTAGAATTTTGTAGGTTAGTTACGGGAGGGTGACGTAGTGGGGGAGATGGTTGATGTGGGGGAGAATTTTGTCGGTGAGGTCGCTGAGACGAAGGCGCAGGGATGAAGTGTTGACGCAGGGGTGACAGCCGAAGTAGTCGCTGCGGGTGACGTCGCGGTCGATAAGGAGTTGGACGCGACGCTCGTGGTCGTTCATCAACCCCATGGCGGAAACCGAGCCGGGGATAATGTCGAGCATCTGGAGCATGTCGTCGGCTGTGGCGAAGGATAGTCGTCCACATTCGATTTGGGAGGTGATGTCCTTGGTGTGGAAGGGTTTGGATCCGGGCATCATCAGGAGGAAAAAGTGTGTGCGGGGACGGTTGCAGAGGAATAGGTTTTTGCAGATGATGGGGTGGGTTTTGGCGTCGGCATCGGCATTTTGGAAGTCATCGAGGGTCATGCGGCCGAATGTTTCGTCGATTGTTGCGCACACTTCCATGGTGTCGGCCGGGAGGTGGTCGATGCGGTCGTATTGGATGCCCAGGGAGTCGAGTAGGTCGTAAACGCGACGTTCCCTCGGCGCGCGGGTGGCGTAGTCGAGGGGACGGCCTTTATATATTGTGTATGTCATAATCGGGTTTATTCGGGCTTGGCGAGAGAGATGCCTTCGGGTGAGATGAGGATGCGGTGTTGTTTGTATAAGGATCCGACGGCTTTCTTGAAGTCCTTTTTGGAGCACTGGAACCGGGCTTCGATTTCTGCGGGGTCGGATTTGTCGTTGATAGGGGTGGAGCCGTGGTTGAGCTCGAGGTAATGGAGGATACGGTCGGCGAGGGTGGCTACGCGCTCCGAAGTGTTACCGCTGAGCGTAAGGTCGATTTTGCCGTCCTCGCGCACTTGCTTGACGTAGGCTTTGACTGATTGGCCAATCTCCAAGGGGCGGAATAACTCGTTCTCGTAGATCATGCCGTTGTGTAGGTTGTCGACAATGACACGATAGCCGATGGGAGTGTGTTGCCAAACGAGGGCGTCAACTTCTTGTCCACGACGGTATTCGGCGGGGACGTTGCCCAGATATTTTTCGATTTTGGCCGTGGCGACGACTCGCTTGGTGGCGTTGTCGAGGTAGACGTACACGAGGTATACTCCACCTTCTTTCATGCGGGATTTTTGCTCGCTGAAGGGGACAAGGATGTTTTTGGACAAACCCCAGTCGAGGAAAGCGCCTACTTTGTTTACGTCGACGACTTCAAGGAAGGCAAATTGGCCGACACGGGCGAAGGGATGCTCAGTAGTGGCGATGAGGCGGTCCTCAGAATCGGTGTACACAAACACGTCAAGTTCCTGACCAACCTCGGGTGAGCCTTCAATATATTTGGCGGGGAGGAGGATCTCCACGCCGTTTCCGCCGTCGAGGTATACCCCGAAGTCGACGATTTTAGTTACCGCCAAGCGGTTGTAATCTCCAATCTTTACCATATATTTTTAACGCCAGATGAGGACGATTGGTTTAGAATATCGAGGAGTATTGGTCGAGAAGGGCTGAGAATCGGGGCAGATCACGAAGGGGAGCGACGTTGACACGTGCGTCGTCGGCTCGGTTCCAGTCATGGCGGTTGGCGTAACCCAATTCGAGGGCTTGTGCCATGAGGTCGAGGGCCTTATTGGCGTCACCGGCTTGGGCGTAAAGGCAGGAGGCGCGGTATTGTGCCGTGCCATCGTGATTTTTGTCATTGGCAACAAGGTCGGCGGCCCATTGGTAGGCTTTCTCTTTTTGACCCGAGAAAAGCATACCGAAACCTCGGTAGTCGCTTGACGCTAGCGAGCCGTCTTCCATGGGCCAGTTGGCCACTCGCTCGTAGATGGTAGCGGCGTTGGTGGGCTTGTTCAAGTACTGCTCGAGAATCCAGGCGCGGATGAGCTGGTAGTAGGCGTTTTCACCATCGTTGAGGATAGCGCCGCCAATAGCGTCGGAGGCTTCCTGATATTTTTGGAGATCAACCAAGGCGAGAGCCTTTTGGGCTTGAGCCGGGGCGTAGTCGGGAGCTTTCTCAAGGGCTTTCTCTGATGCTGCGAGAGCGTCCTCGGAGCGCCATTGCGCACGACGGATTTGAGCCAATGTTACGTAGTAAGCGGCATTGTCGGCAGTGGCTCCGATTGCGTATTCGATGTCCATAGCGCCCTGCGGATAATTGCCGAGGGCGTACTGACATTCGGCCATAGAGGCGTAAATGCCGTGGTGGTCGTAAAGGCCTTCATCGACGATATATTTGTAATCGGCCAAAGCGGCTTTATATCGGTTGTGGTTTTGAGCGATGGCCGCGCGCAGGTAATAGAACATACCTACTTTGGGCGCCTGACGGATGGCGTTGCTCAAGCCGGTCATTACTGCCGAGTAGTCGGTATTGGACATGTTCACCAACCCACGGAGGGCTTTGGAATAGGAGTTGTCGATGCTCAGAGCCATCAGGTAGTCGTCGACAGCGCCCACATTGTTGCCCATGGATTCACGCACGGCGGCACGGCGCACGTATACGTCGGCGTTGGAGGGATATGCGTTGACTGCTTCGTCGACGTACTCGTTGGCCAGACCAAGGTTCTGCTCCTTGACGGCAACGCGTGCCAAGCCGAAGAGTGCCTCGACCGAGCGAGTGGAAAGACGTTTCAGCTTCTGATAGTCAGCTTTGGAGGCATCGTATTTCCCCAGCTCGTATTCGACGTTGGCTTTTTGGTAGATGGCCACGTAGTTGTCGGGGACTAGTTCGCAGGCCTGAGTAAGGTCGATGAGAGCCAGCTCGGGTTTGCCAGTCATCTCGTAGATATTGGCGCGGAGGGAAAGCTCTTGGAAGCGCATATCTGAGTCGGACACCGGGGTATATTTCAACGCTTCGTTGATGTCGTTAAGGGCACGGAGGTATTGGTCGTAGCGGTAGTATTCAGTGGCTCGACGGTAAAGCGTCTCGTAATCCTGTGGATTCTCGTCGAGCAGCTTTTGGTAGGCCTTCATCGTGGCCTCGGTGATGGCGCTTTGGCCTTGAATCTGGGCAAAGGAGGGAGCGGAGCAAAATGTGATGACGGCCGCGGTAGCCAGTAATTTGATTGCTTTCATTATCTTTATTGTACGTTATTGGCTTGGTTTACTGCTTGTCGGATGATTGTCAAGCGGTGAAGCAGGGTGGGAAGGAGATCGATGCGAAGCATGTTGGCGCCGTCGCTTTTGGCTGCGGCAGGATTCTGGTGAGTCTCCATAAACAGGCCATCGGCACCCGCGGCAATGCCGCAACGCGCCACGGTTTCGATTAAGTCGGGACGCCCTCCCGTGACGCCTGCCGATTGGTTGGGCTGCTGCAAGGAGTGGGTAACGTCGAGGATCACGGGGCAACCGTTATTGCGCATCTCGGGGATGCCTCGGTAATCGACGATCAGGTCTTGGTAGCCAAATGTGGTGCCACGCTCAGTGATAGCCACTTGATCGTTTCCAGCGTCACGCACTTTCTGTACGGCATGGCGCATGGCTTCGGGGGATAGGAATTGGCCTTTCTTTATATTGACCATCTTGCCAGTTTTTGCAGCGGCGATAAGCAGGTCGGTTTGGCGGCATAGGAAGGCCGGGATTTGGAGGATGTCGACATATTTGGCTGCCAAAGCTGCTTCCTCGGCGGCGTGGATATCAGTCACTACAGGTACGTTGTAGGTGGAGCGTACCTCGGCCAGAATCTCTAGGGCTTTTTCGTCGCCGATGCCGGTAAAGGAGTCGATACGGGAGCGGTTGGCTTTTCGGTAACTTCCTTTGAACACATAGGGGATGCCGAGCTCGCGGGTAATCTCCACGCATTTGCCGGCTATATCGAGGGCCATTTCGCGGCCTTCAATGACGCAAGGGCCGGCAAGCAGGAAGAAGTTGCCGTTGGGAGAGCCTTGCAGGTAATTTATCATATTTTCCATTATTCTTGGGTGAATTGGTTGATGATATGGCAGGTGTCGATGGCCACGAGGGCGGCTGTCTCGGTGCGTAGGCGGTTGTCGCCCATGGTGACGGGGGTGAAACCCGAGGCGAGGCACATCTCTACCTCTTGCGGGGTGAAATCACCTTCAGGACCGATAAGCAGCGCCACGTCCTGTCGAGGAACGTAGGTTTTGGCCAAGAGGCGTCGCTCCACCTCATCAGAGCAGTAACCCACGTAGCGCTGGGGAGCGGTCACCGAGTTGAGGAATCGGGGTAGGGGGGTCAGCGGGTAGATGATGGGAAGGGTGGATTTGAGCGACTGCTTCATGGCTGAGACAACGATTTTCTCCAGGCGGTCAAGCTTAAGCTCCCGGCGCTCGCTACGCTGGCACAGTACCGGCACGATGTCGTTGACACCGATCTCGGTAGCTTTCTCCACAAGCCATTCCATGCGGTCCATGAGTTTGGTGGGGGCTACGGCGAGGGTGATGCGGTTGGGCCAAATCAGTGGCTCGGCCACACGCTCCAAGATCTCCACCATGGCGCGCTTGGGATGAGCCTCGATGAGCTTGCAGCGGTAACGGTAGCCTTTGCCGTCGACCATCTCCAGGGGGTCGCCCTCGATCATGCGAAGCACGCGCACAGCGTGCTTGGAGTCGCTTTCGGGCAACACCGGCGTTACGTTAATATCTGGGGCATAAAACTGTATCAAAGTGATATGTCTTAGTGATTATGTGTTAATTATGATAGTCTTTTCACTGGGAGCAATCTGAACTATCAACTTTAAACTTTAAACTTTAAACTTTAAACTTTAAACTTTAAACTTTAAACTTTTGACTACACCTCCACCATGTCGCCGGCTGAGGGGAGCTCCTCGTCGCAACGCACCTCAGCTTCCGAGGGATTGCGGTCGTTATCCTTGAAAATGAAGAAGAAGAGCACAGCCACTAGCAGGGCGTAAGCGGCGAAGATGTACCAAGATATGCGCCAGCCCTCGAGCACTTGCTCGGCGTCAAGCCCAGTGGCGTAAACAAATTTGTTGACGACGAATGTACCGGCAATCCATGTACCGAGGGAGGCACCGATGCCGTTGGTTATTATCATGAACAAGCCTTGGGCCGAGGAACGGAGATCGGGGGTAGTCTTTTGGTCGACATAGAGGCCACCCGACACGTTGAAGAAGTCGAAAGCCACGCCGTAAACCACGCAAGAGAGCATAAGCAACCATACGCCCGACCAACTGGTGTTGCCCAGTCCGAAGAACCCAAATCGGAATACCCATGCGGTCATGGCGATCAGCATCACGCCCTTGATTCCGAATTTCTTCAAGCAGTAAGGGATTAACAAGATACACAGCGCCTCCGAGCATTGCGACAGCGAGATGAGGAATGTGGGGTTTTGGGCGAAGAAGTCCTGAGCATATTCCTTAACCGATGCGAAGTGTTCGATAAAGGTTGTGCCGTAGCTGTTGGTGATCTGGAGCGACACGCCAAGGAGCATGGAGAAGATGAAGAAGATGGCCATCTTCTTGTCCTTGAACAACTTGAATGCCGAGAGGCCCAAGGCGTCGGAGATGGATGCTGATTTCCCCTTGTCAACGGGGCAATTAGGCATGCTCAAGGCGTAAGCAGCCATGATGATACTGAAGGCGCCGCAGGTCATGAGCTGCCAATAGGTTTTCATAATCGGCTGACCGGCGATGGGCACGAAGTTGACGAGCCACTCAGCGACGATGAAGCCGACTGTACCCCACACGCGGATGGGCGGGAAGTCCTTCACAGTGTCTAATCCGGCCTTATCAAGGGCGTTGAACGCTACCGAATTGTTCAAGCCGATGGTAGGCATAAAGAACGCCACCGAAAGTGTATATAAGGTAAAAAGTGGTCCGAATTCTACGTCGGAGCCTGTGGATGCGCAGTAGATGAACGCCGCGAGCATGAACGTGCCAGCCAGCAGGTGACAGAGGCTCAACATCTTTTGGGCCGGGATGAAACGGTCGGCAATCATGCCCACCAATCCGGGCATGAACAGCGACACAAGGCCTTGCACGGTGTAGAACCAGAAGATGTATTGCCCCAATCCAACGGAGTTAAGGTACATGCCCAAGGACACCAGATAGGAGCCCCAGACGGCGAATTCTAAGAAACTCAATGCGGCAAGGCGCGTCTTAATGCTTTTCATACTGTTATATCATTTTGGTTATCGTTATCTTGTTTCTTTTTCTCGATGATGGATTGAACTCGTTCCGCTTGTTCATAGTCCTCTCGGTCGATCGCCTCTTGAAGGGTACGCTCGAGCTCTTCGATTGTGTAGTTCTCAAGCTTGGGCTCGATGTTTCCGCGAGGGTTTTCCTGCGGGTCGTCATCTTCCTTGGGGCCGGCCGATTCGATATCCATCACGAAACCTGTCTCCTCAAGGATCTCCTGGGTGGTGTAGACCGGGGCACCCGTGCGTAGGGCGATCCCGATGGCGTCGGATGTGCGGGAGTCGAGTTTCACTTCCCGGGAACCATCGGTGAACGTCAGCTCGGAGTAGAACACGCCGTTCTCGAATTTGTATATCATCACCTCCTTAAGTGTCACTCCAAAGGCGTGGGTGAAGCTCACAAAAAGGTCGTGGGTTAATGGTCGGGTAGGGGTGATTCCCTCCATTTTGATGGCTATGGACTGCGCCTCGGCGTTGCCAATGACGATGGGGATGCGTATCGGGCCATCCACTTGGGCCATAATCAAGGCGTTGGCACCCGACTGCACTGTCGAGTAGCTGATGCCCATCACTTTTAGCCGTATTCTATTTTTGTTGCTCATGGTCAAAGTTTTAAAGAGGGTAGGGGACGACCGGTGATAATGCCGCTGCCGTAGCATATCGAGCGATCTTGGTCGTAAATGGCCGCGAACTGTCCCGGGGCAATGCCTTGCACCTTTTCGTCGGCCTCAATCACATATTCGCCCTCGCCTTCCAGTTTTTGGAGAGTACCTGAGATGAATTCGGGGGTGTGGCGGTTTTTGAAGGTGATTTTGACGGGATCGGTGGAGCCGTTCCAAGGGTCACCCGAGATGAAATGCATCTCGTCGAGGTGGAGGGAGCGACCGTACTGCTTTTCGGTGTCGTAACCGTTAGAGACGTAAATGACATTGTCGCGCACGTTTTTTTTCACCACGTACCACGGACCGCCGCTCAAGCCCAAGCCTTTGCGTTGGCCGATGGTGTGGAACCAGTAGCCGCGATGCTCGCCGATTTTTTTGCCAGTTTCTATTTCAATAATGGGTCCTTTCTTCTCGCCCAGATGGTTGCGGATGAAGTCGTTGTAATTGATTTTGCCAAGAAAGCATATTCCCTGGGAATCCTTGCGATAGGCGTTGGGTAGATTGTGCTTGATAGCTATTTCCCTGACCTCGGCCTTTGGCAGGTCGCCGATTGGGAAGCAGAGGTGACACAGTTGGGAGTAGTCGATGCGGGCAAGGAAGTCGGTTTGGTCCTTCACGGGGTCGACCGCGGTGCCGAGATAGGTGGTGCCGTCGCGCTCGACGATGGTGGCGTAGTGGCCTGTGGCGGTGCGATCAAACTCATGCCCCCAACGTTGCTCGAAGTAGCCAAACTTGATCAAGCGGTTGCACATGATGTCGGGATTGGGGGTTAGGCCAGCCTTCACCGTGCGCAGGGCGTATTCCATCACCGAGTCCCAATATTCTTTATGGAGCGACACCACGTCGAAAGGCAACCCGTAGCGCGCCGCTATCAACTGGCACATCTCGATATCCTCCTCGGCTGAGCAATCACCACGACCGTCGTCCATACCTATGCGTATATAAAATAGGTGTAGGTCGTGACCCTGTTCCCTCAGTCGGTGGATAGCCACGGCCGAGTCGACTCCTCCTGATATGAGTGCTGCGATTTTCATTCGGCGAGTCCTTGTTGCAATAGCGAGAACGTGTAGAGGACGTTCTCTAATCGCAGGTTTTTACCCACTACTTTATGATCCTTGTCAAGGAAATATAGCACCGGGGGATAGCGCATGTCCACCCAGTCGTCGGTATCGGGCCATGCGCCCACTTTCCAATTTGAGGGATAAGCCGTAGCCTCGGAGCGCCATTCAGCGGTAGCCTCGTCGGGATAGATGCTTAAGATAGTCAAGCGACCGTCGTTGATTAGTTGCTGGGTGTAGTAGTCGGCAGCAAGGCGCACGCGGGTAAGGGCACAGTCCTCGCAGTCGGGGTCGTTGATGAATAGCAAGGTGTAGGGGGTGGAGATAGAGTAGAACGATTGCTTGTCACCAGCGGGGGTCTCGTAGACAAAATCGGCCATTGTGGCACCCACTTGTGTATTCTCCAACACCTTGGCCTGGTGCTCGAATCTTGCACGCGAGGCTGCAGGTATCTTCTTATTGGAGGCGACAGCCTTGGCGAAGGGCAGGTAGTTCTCGTCGCTAAGCACCTCAGCCGAGTCGCTGTAGAGAGTTTTCTCGGCAATTTCTCCAAGGATGAGAAGGTGCTTGGGATCTTTCTTCATCCGATCAAGCAAGGCGTCGATCGACATGTGCACGGTATCGGCTTGAGCGTAAGGCATAAACGACACATAGTCGCGGAAGGCACCCTCTAATTTGGCACGGGCCGAGAAAGCCGATTTAAGGTCGCAACGGTCCCAAAAATGCTCCACAAGATAGTTGGTGCGCTCCCCGAGGGTCACCAGATGTGCTGGCGGCTCGGGGTAGGGGAAGTAGTTCTCGGCCTTGGCGGCAACGAGTGCCGAGGCCATGATCAGTATGGTATAAAACAGCCGTTTCATGCTCTCAATATGCTATAGTCGACATGTCGTGCCTTTCCGATTAAAGATTGGCACATATTTTGCAACGCAAAGATATAAATTATTTCGCAGTCGCGGCCGCATTGCGTCGAAGAAAAACATTATTGCGTGCCGATTGTTAACTTAAATAAAGGAAATATAATCTAACATCCATCCATATTATGAACTTCAACAATTTTACCATCAAGTCGCAGGAGGCTATCCAGAAGGCCGTGGAGTTGACTCGGGCTGCTGGGAGCCAGGCCATCGAGCCGGTACACCTGCTGAAGGGCGTGATGAGCGAGGGTGAATCGCTTGTGAAGTTTATCTTCCAGAAGATAGGCGCCAACCTGGTGCAACTGTCAGCAATGGTAGATAAAGAGATAGCCGCCCAGCCCAAGGTGTCGGGTGGCGAGCCTTCCCTGAGCCGCACATCCAACGACGTGTTGCAGAAAGCCTTGGATGTGGCTAAGAAGCAGGGCGACGAGTATGTGACCCTCGAGGCATTGCTTACCGCTATCTTCCTGATCCCATCACCCGCATCTACCATCCTCAAGGACGTGGGATTGAGCGAAAAAGAGTTGCAAAGCGCCATCGACGAGCTACGCAAGGGCAAGAAAGCCACCGACCAAAGCGCCGAGGAGACCTACAACTCTCTGAGCAAATACGCCATTAACCTTAACGAGCGTGCCCGCGCAGGCAAGCTTGACCCTGTGATTGGCCGTGACGACGAGATTCGCCGTGTGCTTCAGATTCTTTCGCGCCGTACCAAGAACAACCCCATGCTTGTGGGCGAGCCTGGTACCGGTAAGACAGCTATCGCCGAGGGTCTGGCCATGCGTATCGTGCGTGGCGACGTGCCTGAGAACTTGCGCACCAAGCAGATTTTCTCCCTCGATATGGGAGCCTTGGTTGCAGGTGCCAAGTACAAGGGTGAATTTGAGGAGCGATTGAAAGCCATCGTCAACGAGGTAACCCAGAGCGACGGCGAGATCATCCTGTTCATCGACGAGATCCACACTCTTGTGGGAGCCGGCAAGGGTGAGGGAGCTATGGACGCCGCCAACATCCTGAAGCCCGCCTTGGCCCGTGGTGAGCTGCGCTCTATCGGTGCAACCACCCTTGACGAGTATCAGAAATATTTCGAGAAGGACAAGGCGCTTGAGCGTCGTTTCCAGAAGGTGATGGTCGACGAGCCCGACGAGATGAGCGCCATCGCCATCCTTCGTGGATTGAAGGAACGTTACGAGAACCACCACAAGGTGAGGATCCGTGACGAGGCGATTATCGCCGCCGTGCAGCTCTCGGAGCGTTACATCACCGACCGTTTCCTCCCCGACAAGGCTATCGACCTTGTGGACGAGGCCGCTTCCAAGCTGCGTCTTGAGATCGACTCCGTGCCTCAGGCTCTTGACGAGATCCAGCGCATGATCGCCCAAAAGGAGATCGAGCGTGAGGCAATCAAGCGTGAAGGGGACAAGGCGAAGGTGCGCGACATCGAGAAGGATCTTGCCTCCTTGCGTGACGAGGAGAAGGAATACATGGCCAAATGGCAGGCCGAAAAGGATCTTATCAACAAAATCCAACAGAACAAGATCGACATCGAGCAACTCAACTTCGAGGCCGAGCGCGCCGAGCATGAGGGCGACTATGCCAAAGTGGCAGAAATCCGCTACTCCAAGGTTCAACAAAAGGTTAAGGAGAACGAGACTATCCAGGAGCAACTCAAGATGATGCAAGGCGAGAAGGCCTTGATCAAGGAGGAGGTTGACGCCGAGGATATCGCCGATGTTGTATCCCGCTGGACCGGAATTCCCGTCAACAAGATGGTACAAAGCGAGAAGGACAAGTTGCTCCACCTCGAGGCCGAGCTTCACAACCGCGTGATCGGTCAAGATGAGGCTATCGCCGCCATCGCCGACGCTGTGCGTCGCTCTCGCGCTGGATTGAACGACCCGCGTCGTCCTATCGGCTCGTTTATCTTCCTTGGCACCACCGGCGTAGGTAAGACCGAGCTGGCAAAGGCCTTGGCCGAGTACTTGTTCGACGACGAGAATATGATGACCCGTATCGACATGAGCGAGTATCAGGAGAAGCACACGGTGAGCCGACTCGTGGGAGCGCCTCCGGGATACGTTGGTTACGACGAGGGCGGTCAGTTGACCGAGGCCGTGCGCCGCAAACCTTACTCGGTAGTGCTGTTCGACGAGATCGAGAAGGCCCACCCCGACGTGTTCAACATCCTGCTGCAAGTGCTTGACGATGGCCGATTGACCGACAACAAGGGCCGCAACGTCAACTTCAAGAACACGATCATCATCATGACCTCCAACATGGGTTCTCACCTGATTCGCGACAATTTCGCCAAGATGACCGACGAGAATCGTGCCGAGACCATCGGCAAGACCAAGGAGGAGGTACTGGAGATGCTGAAGCAGACGATACGTCCCGAGTTCCTCAACCGTATCGACGAGATCATCATGTTCACCCCGTTGAACCGCGACGAGATCGAGGAGATTGTGGGCTTGCAAGTCAACTCTATCAAGAAGATGCTTGCCAAAAACGGCGTGACCCTGGAGGTTACTCCCGCTGCCTTGAAGTTCCTGGCCGACGAGGGCTACGACCCCGAGTTTGGCGCCCGTCCCGTCAAACGAGTGATCCACCGCATGGTGCTGAATCAGTTGTCGAAGGACATCTTGGCACAGCGTGTCGACCGCTCCCGCCCGATCATCATCGACTACGTCGACGGCGATCTCCAATTCAAGAATTAAGGTGTGATTAATAATATTTTGAGAAAGACGAGTGGCGCAACCCCACAGGGAGGTTGCGCCACTATTGTTGTTTCTTCTGTAGAGGAAGGCTTACATGGCGGCCATGATGGCACCTACCAATGCGATCATGATGATAACGCCGATGAAGGAGATGACGGTGCCGGCGATAGCCAAGCCACGGGGCGACTTAAACAGGCCGATAACCGAGAACAGAGCGCCGAGGAACCACAGAATCCAGTCCAAAACGGGAACCCAGCAGAACACTAAGGCGAGGATGGCGAGCACAAAGCCAGCAGTGCCGAGGCTGTTGGATTTCTTCTCCACGATATTGTTTACGATTACGGGTGCGCCTTGTTGGGGAGCGGCCATTATGGAGATTCAAGAACGAAGTGCAAAATCCGTCGTTCTGAATAGCCCCCTATT
>JAJPXC010000008.1 GCA_021205635.1 Bacteroidales bacterium
TTAATGATTTTTTTTGCCTTAGCCACCTGTCTCATTTTGCGGGGGCATTACAAGTTTTTTTAGCGACGTTGGATAGTGTCGGATATAGAGCTTCTGCGTTTCCTTTGGTTCATTCTCTTGTTTTTGATGATATTATATGGGGCCATCTGAATGTTTCTCAACAAAATTCCACGATCTGCCACACCGATAGTATGACGTGGAATGGTGTGTTTTACTTCTTTCGCCCGGAAATTGAAGTTTATGGCACAAATGGAATGGGGCTTGGAGATAAACATCGCTTCAAGTTCGCTTGGGGAGAGAATTCTAATGCCTACTTATGCACGGTATTCATCAAAACAAATATAATAAAAGCATTAAAAAACTTGTTGAAAGGTGAGGATTTAACTCCTGAAATGTTGCAGGACTGCCATAAATTCGGTGTACTTGATGAAAACCAACGGCTGACAATTCCGGTACTCGACGGCAACGATGCAATAAGCAAATCCGCAGGGCAATGGGCCAAAGCTGCTGCAAACTCATTTATGCAACATTTTGATATTGATAGCGTAGCCGGAATTATCGGATTGCCTTCGGACAAAGAAACTGCTGCAAAGGTAATTCTGTATCACGAGATTTTATTTGAGATTGATAAAATCCTTGATGAAACGGGATTGTTACCTATCCCTGAGATTTTAACTTCGAGTATTCCAGCAGATAAAAAGCAGACGGCATCTGTCGCATACATAACTACACGTTAATCCGCGTCTTTTCCGCCTCCTCATAAAGTCCGTAACTTCGCTGAAAACATCAGCAAGTTATGGACTTACTTTTTTCTTCAGTCGAGAATATTCCCGGTGTGCGCGGCAGGGCCGCTTTCACCGTCAACAGCCAGGCGGTGTTCAAGGAGGACATCGACACGCTGCCCACCGTCATCGACAGCAAGCTGTCGTATATGCCGTGGGGCGCGGACAACCAAATGCCCTACGACATCATCGACCTCATTGAGAAGGACGAGACGTTGGCCACCTGCCAGCTTTTCAATGCCGAAGTCTGCTACCGATCCGGCTTGCAGTATGACTGCGCCGAAACCTCCGCTGCCGTGGCCGACGCCGTTGACGAGTTCCTGCTCTCCAACGACCTGCCGGCCTACTTCCTCGGCGTATGCCAGAACTTCAAGCACTTCGGGTTCGCCGTTTCGGTAATCATCCTCAACGCCGACGGCACCCTCGCCGCCCTGCTGCCGCACCTCGACTGGCTCACCGCGATGCCGACCGTGCCGGTCAGGCTGTCGCGCATCAACCGCCGCGAGGCCGTGGCCGCCGATTTCCAGGGCGTCGCCTTCGGCGACTACATCGTGGCCGACAACCTCTACCAGGGCTACCTACACACCCAAGCAAGTAGAGAGTTGAGCGTTGAGAGTAGAGAGAAAATTACCAAAGAGATTTTTGAGCAATTGACCGCCGTGCTCTATCCTGCTCTCAACTCTCAACCAATGACTCTCAACGACGAGGAGCGCGTCAGCGTGTTCTACTGGCTGGCCGGGCTGAAAGCTCTCTTTGCCGCCAAGTGGCCCGACTTCTTCACGCCGCTTGCCACCGACGAGCAGAGACAGTTTGCTGATCATGAAACAGACGCGTGATTTCTCCCGGTGACGGATGGCAGGCCGGGCGAGCGTGGGGCGCAGGTTCAGCATGTTAATGAAGTCCAGGTCGCCGATCGACGTGAACTGCTTGGTGGGCCCGACAACCTCCTCGTAGAGCGCCATGCAGAGCTTCAGTTCCACGTAGTTCTTATAGGAGAACAACGGCAGTATCTTCCGCTCGCTCATGGCTGTGACGGTTTGGTAGCTTCAGCCTCGATGGCGGCGGCGATGTCGCGCAGCATCACAGCTAATATATAGATGTGTCGGAAACGGAAATAAGCCACGGCGGCGGCTTCGCGTTTCTCATCCTCCAACCTACGGAACGACTTGTTTACCTTGTTATGGGCATAGTCGTACCAGCGCTTCAACTGGTCGCACTCGCCCTGCTTCTCATCCTGCCGATCCGGCCAGTAGGTACCGAGATCCAGGGTGCTGCTCAACTTGGAATACTCGACCCATAGCGCGTGCGCCTCCTCCTGTTGCCGCTTCAGATCCTCCTGGAAACGCCCTTGCGACAGCCTCTTGGTGTACATCAAAAAACCGTCGCCGTCCCACTTCAGCGCCTTCATCGTCTTGCGGTCACCCGAGAAGAACACGTAAACATCGCCCGAGGCCGGCGAATGGCCCTTCCATGACCACACCATCTGGCTCAGGCCCCGGATGCCGTAGCGCATCGACACCGGCGACTGGCACACCCACAGCCGCACGCCCGCGCCAAGCCCCCACATGGCTCCCCTCCTTCCCCATCTCGCGGATGAACTTGACTATCACGTCCACATGAGTGTCGGCCGGAAAACATACAGCCACCTGGTCATCGACCTTGACCGTGATTACTGCGTCGCCGGCAGCGGGCTAGAAACCGGCCTCCTCGAATATTACATTCGCGAAAGGCACCTCTTGTGCTGTCTTGTGTGTATCCTTTCTCAATCTAAACCCGGGAATGTCAATCAACCTAAGGTTGTGATCCCTCATAAACCACCATACGGAAGCAACTGCCACCCCGCGTGTCTTGCAATAGTTGCTGAATGAACCTGGCTGTCTACCCTCGGCACACAAAGTCCTGAAATTTTCATAAATCCTTCCGCAGATGTCATCATCGGGCTTTGGTTTTTTTGGTAGAATCACTCGATAACCAGGAATCGCCTTCAACGTTACGAATTCGTCTCCCAATACGTCCTGCATCTTATCGCCCCGTACCCCTCGCACCCGGCAAAAGGCAGTAAAGGTGACTTTTTGTTCACCTCTGGCACACAGTTCCTTGAACTCGTTGTAAACTTGGCGGTAGCGCTCGATCTTGTCCATAATCTGTTTTTGTGGCAAAGGTACTGCCTGCGTCGGCCTGGGTCAATGCGCAATCGCGGACGGTTGTACAAATAAACAGCACCATTGCGTCTTTGAATGTGGCTATTACAAACGCCCACAGACACTAATATTACACGCTGTGATTGATGGAGAGCCAATTGAAACACTGGAAGTAGACCTCACCTCGTTGGCAGTGGTTCAGTGTCGCTCGAAGTTCAATGGCAAGAGCGCTTTTCACGACAGAATTATGGAGTTGATGACCTCCAATCTTCACGAGGTAGCCCGCCGCATACACAAGCAAACCGAGCCGATAGCCATCACCGCATAAGCATTGTTCCGTTCCTCAGAGCCGCGTCGAGCCATCCGCGCCCGGCGCGGCTCGCCGTGCGTAGCCGCCGAGAGCCGTAAACTTTTATAAAATAAGCCCTAAAGGGGAAATCCTCCTTATAGTAGCCGAGAATCCCTTTTATAGCTGAAGGGTCGAGGCCAAAAGTCTACTTTGTAGATTCCATAGGCTGAGAGTCGAAACGGTTGGCGTAGATGCGAGCGATAATGGGGTTGGTAGAAGCCATTTCGACAATTTTTGCTCGGCCTATGCGGCGGTCGGAAGCATAGATGAGGTCGAAAAGTCCCCAGCGGGGATTGGCGCGGCCATAGGCGGGAAGGTCGGCCACCGGGCAGTCGATGTAGCCGCGGAAGAAATCGGAGAACAGAGCCATATTGGCGTAGGGATATCCCATCTCGCGAAGTTCCTCCAACGGTGCGGCCTTGGGGAAGTCCCACACGATGTCGTGTCCGAGTTGCACCCAGTAGCGCGGGGCCGAGTTCTCAGGTGCCCACGCCGATCCGCAAGGATAGGCCGAACAGTGCAGATCGAACCCTGACTTAGGGTCAATCACCTGATATAATGCTTTTCTAAGTTTACTCCAACGTCTCATAACTATTTTATAATGGGGCTATTGCCTTCATGGCCTCGGTGACGGCCAGAAGTGCCTCCAGTTTGGTGCAACCTTTTGTTTTCACGGCCCCTATCATGCGGTTTGCCCGTTCTGCTTCCTCGTCGGAAAGCTTGCCCTCTTCAATAGCCGCTTGCAGCTTTTGGCAGTCCTCCTTGTAGAGCAACAACCCATTGGTGGAATCGAGTATCCGCTCGATGGCATCTTTGGGTGTGTAGGTCATGTAATTGGTCTCGGCGAAAAGATAGCGGTCCATCACCACCGGGTCACCAAATCGGTCGGCGGCATAGAGGTCGCAGAGGCTTCCGAAGCCACATTCGCCATCCACAAGCAGCGCAGGCAGACGTCGACGCAGAGCTGCTGAGCCGAAATCCGGCGGATAGTCGGCTTGACGGCGGACGAATCGAGTGGCGCACTCGTCGGCCAGCGTGTCCTTGCTGCACTGGCTCCAATCCCTGTCGGGTTTCAGTAGGGCGATGAATGAATTGCGGTCGAACATATTATGCGTCAGTTTTTTAATTGTCTATTTCAGATTCACTTCGCCATCTTTTACTTTTAGGTAAACAAGGGCTACGGGCACAGTTTTATCCGACCCTCGTAGCTGAACGTCAGCCGTAACGGCGTTGTTCTTTTCCATCTTGGCGGGAAACTCGGCCAAGAATTGGAGGAAATTTTCCTTGTTGGCAGCCATTTTCACCGGGTCAGACTGCCCGTTCTCAAACGCCAAAACCACCATCAGATGATAATCCGCTTCAGGGGCTCCGTCAACTGTTGCTGCTGTGGCGTGTAGGAGTTGGTAACGCAACTCCTTGTTGCCAACATTCCCATAGGATCGGTGAAGAACTCGCTGACACAGCCCCTCGAGCCGGGGGCGTTGTTTTGAACCATCTTTAGAGCCGCTAGCGTAATATTCCCGAATCGTTATGTCAAAAGGCTCATCCACTTTTGCCTCTACGGTCACAAAAACGGTTTTACCACTGGAAGTCGTGCCTGTGAGCGAAAGATCGCGATGCGAGCCGCGCTGATACTCATCGAAACTAATCACGTGCTCTACGATGGCATGGTCAAAAGCTATTTTCTCCCCGATGATCGGGGATATGGCTTGTGCCAATTTCTCCACGCCATCTTGCCGCATTATAAAATTGGCGAGCGACCACGCACTTCGGCCCTCTTTCCAATTCTTTGCGTCCTTCTGCGTAAAAAGCTTCTTCCAATCCTCGAATGTTGTGATTTCTCCGTGTGGATAAAATTGAATCTTCATGCTGATTGTATCGTTTAACGTGAGCTACGTTGTTTTCTAAGCTGGCGGAGCAGCCGGGAGCGGTGGATGGTATGTTCCAGAAGCCGCCAATATTTCTTCAGCTGGAAAAGGATCCAATAATGGGATGTCACCAACACCACCGTTCCGCGATTGTAGGGATATACCCAATCGCAGATCTCGCTCAGTGCATGAACCACCGATCGGGCCTTATACTCCTTTATCACTTTCCACGTTCCGATAAGCGCGCAGTATCTCACTTTTCAAAAATTAGGTACTATTCAATACGAAAATCGAAATTTAAAAGAGCCATTTTTAGCATTCTGTTGACCAATGTGCCAACTTTGGCGAATTATCGACCAATTGGTTACTTTTCCAGCCTTGATAATCGCTCGTCGTGTTTCATGGGTGATCCTTTTTTCCTTTTGCAAAAATAACACTTTTATCTTTCAAAGGAGCGGTTTGGATGCTAAATCTTGAGAAAATCATTTTTAGGAGGTGACTTGCGTCATAGTTGGAGCCGTCGGGGATTTTGCCGCGAAGGTCTTGACTGGCCATCGTATGCCTCATCGCGAAGCGCTTTCGTAGCGCAGCGGAGAAAGAACGTCGAACACGTCGCCCGCGGGCGAACGTTCTTTGCGGAGCAAAGCGCTTTCGCGATAAGTCGTTGACGCTGGTCCAGAGACGCGTTGGGCAGCAAATCCCTCGAAGGCTTCAACGAAGAAGCAAAGGTTAGGGAGTAAATTAACATTCAAGCACTTATGCCACACTACACTATCGACCGCTTTACAGCGAAGAACCGCTACCTCGGCAGCAAGACCTACGAGGCTGAGACCCTGAGCGACGCCGTAATGTTCACCGCCGCCTGGGCCAGTTTCTACAGGGGACGCAACCAGTCGTTCCGCATCGACGACGGCTCCGGGCGTGACCGCGTGATGGTACTCGCCGACCACAACCCCAATCTCCTGGGCTACCACGTCGTCACCTGCTGGTACACCGACCACGAAGAGAACTTCCCCATCCGATAATTCTAAGGCTATGAGAGTAAAACGAATGAGCGTCGAGGAAGGACGCCGCGAGCGCATCGACCTTTTGCGGCGAGGTACCTGTTTTATCGGTTATCACCGTTGCCATGGATTACCCCGCGGCGCTGACGGGACTGAACCTTTTCTATGTTCAATCGGGCGATGTCGTCAAGGGAATAACCGAGTTCGTGGGCCAAAGATGCGCAGTGCCATAGCACGTCGCCCAACTCTAAGGCGATGGCTCTACGCTGCTCATCGTTGAACACACCGCCGTGGTCGCGATAAACCTTTTTAATCTTGTCAGCCACCTCGCCCGACTCCCCTGCCAATCCCAGTGCCGGGTCTATAAAGGCCATCTCCCGCGGATAAATGGCTGTGGTGAGAGCCTCCTTTTGATATTCGTTGAAAGTCATTAGCCTTTGTATTTCACTTAATACCCGCCACTTACGCACGTTTCGCCTGACCGCAACAAGTACTTGTGCATGTTCACATCGCCGAGCCGCAGCTCGCCATCTCCCGTTATAATGAACTTACGCACAGGGAAGTGGTTATCGAATGGCTTGCATGAATGTGGGCACAAACTGGATGCCGAGGATGGCGGCGATGCGGAAAAAACTGGACAACTGGATGTCCGCCTTACCGTTCTCCACCCGGGCGATATAGCTTTGCTCGCGGCCTAACTTCTCGGCCACCTGTTTCTGCGTGAGGTTCAGCTCCTTGCGGCGCTCACGGAGCATATTGCCGTAGAACCAGGCCAGCGATTCCTCGTCAAACTGCAGACGCTCAGGAGTGCCCGGCGTTCCGTGCTTCTGGTCAAGCTCTTCGTTGAACGTGGAGAACTGGTTCAATTTTTCGGGGTTTAGCTTTCTCATGACTCCAAATTATTTAGGATTGAAATGGCCTTTTCAATCTGTTTGCGATAGTCTTTATTGTCTTTCTTCAGAAATCCGCTGAGCAAGATGATATTCCTAGCCTCTATAAAGTTGCTGTGGTCGATGGCGAAGAGAATCGTGCGATACTCATTGGTGCCGACGGAGATTCTCATTTCGTAAAGGTCGGTGTTCTCAAGATGCTTGACGAACTTCGTGGATACGTTATAAATGGTCGCCACCACGTTCATCACATACTGAAACTTGGTCTGCACCTTTGGAGGCAAGCCAAGGTAAAACTCCATAAATTCGGGAGTTCTGATGATTTTCCGCACATAATGCTCTTGTGGCGTTTCCAATTCCATGTCGCGAATATAACCAATTAGTAATATATAGACAAATTTTCGGAACGAAAAGTTCAATAAAGGGTTTTAAGCTACCTGTTGCTCATACGGTTATCTCGATTATGTTGCCGTCAATGCCGATGATGGAGCTTTCGTAGAAACCGTCGCCGGTGGTGCGAGCCGCCTCCAAATCCGTGACATACAGTCCTATGTGATGAATTTTCGCCATATTCTTCTATTTGGTTATTCTCCTGTGATGGAGTTATTTATGTTTCGGCAAAAGCATTCGGCGATGTGGTCGTTGATGTAGCCCATGGCTTGGAGGAAGGAGTAGATGATGACGGAGCCGCAGAATTTGAAACCGCGGCGCCCCGTGTCACGTGACATCACGTCGGATTCAGGCGACGTAGCTGGGACATCAGCGAAGGTTTGAGGTTGACGGTCTATGTGCTTTCCTTCGGGGAGGAAGGTCAGAACGTAGTTGTGGAACGAGCCGAATTCCCGTTGTACTTCCAAAAATCGTTGGGCGTTGTTAATGGCCGAGCGGATTTTCAGCCGGTTGCGCACGATACCGGGATGCTGCATCAGTCGCTCAACATCTTCTTCGGTCATTGCCGCCACTTGTTCAATGTTGAAGCCAAGGAATGCGTCGCGATAACCCTCCCGCTTGCGCAGGATGGTGATCCAACTCAGACCCGCTTGCGCCCCCTCGAGCACAAGGAACTCGAAAAGCCGTCGCTCGTTGTCGGGCTCCAGTCGCCCCCACTCGTTGTCGTGGTAGGCAACATACAGCGGGTCGTCACCGCACCATGGGCATCGTTTATTCTTATCCATCATGCTATCCCCAACAGTTCAATCTCGAATATCAGTGTGGAGCCGCCGGGAATGCCAGGCTGCGAGATCTTGCCATAGCCCATCTCGGCAGGCAAGAAGAGTTCCCACTTGTCGCCGACCACCATCTGTTGCATGGCGATTATCCAGCCCTCGATAAGGTCGCTCAAGCGGAAAGCCGGAGCCACACCGCCACGGCTGCTGTCGAAAATCTTGCCATTGATGGTCTTGCCTGTGTAATGCACGGTGACGATGCTCCTTGGCGTGGGGTGATTGCTATTCGGCTCACCCGATGCCAGCACCTGGTAATAAATGCCTTTGGGGAGAGCCTTAACACCATCCTCTTTGGCCTTGTCGGCTAGCCATAGTTTGTTGGCCTGTATGTATTCCTGTTTTGCCATAGTTGTTTATAATTCCAGTTTCCATCCGTTGTCGGCATGATAAATCATCAGCTTAGTCATTCCGCCGTCTATGCAGATGTTCTCTCCGGTGATGAAGCCGGCCTTATCGCTACAAAGGTAGAGCACCATGTTGGCAATGTCCTCTGGCCTGCCAACCCGTCCGGCGGGATGCTGCGCAGCATCTGCCACTTCAAAGGTGGTGCCGGTGTTGTCTATCCAACCTGGGACTATGGCATTGACGCGGATCTTCGGGCCAAGGCTTACGGCCAAGGCGTGAGTCAGTGCTGAAATGCCGCCTTTGGCAGCTGCATAGCTTTCTGTCTGCGGTTGGCTCATGCGGTCGCGCGATGAAGTGATGTTCACAATGCTGCTGCCATCGGGCATATGGTCTTTGAAGAGTTTCGCCAGATAGAATGGTGCCACAACGCCCACCTGCTGGGAATAAAGGAACTCCTCGCAACTGCACTCATCAACACCCTTCATCAGGGGCAGGGCGTTGTTAATCAGAAAGTTTACATGCCCATAGTCTGCAAGCACCTTCTCTGCAAACCGCTCTAGTGTCTCCTTTTCGGCCAAATTGCCAACGAAATAGTCATTATCGCGCAAGTCGAAGGTGCAGACATTTGCTCCCTCGGCACGGAACATCTCTACGATGCACTTGCCTATGCCATGCGCACCGCCGGTCACAACGACCACCTTATTATTAAAATAACTATTACTCATATTCTTCTTTTTTCAGCAGTTCTATAGCTTGCTTCCCCGTAATCCGGTCAATCGCCATTTCCAGCATAACCACCCGCGAGAAACCTTTTGCCAATTCAGCCTCCAATGCCTCTACGTCGGGGTTGCAGCGCCGACCGATAATTTTGGTTGCCTCAAGCTTCTCGTTCTCATCGTCGATAATGCGTATGCGGCCAAAGACGATGACACTGCGGAAATAGGTGGTGAAACGCTCAGGGTGAACCTCATCCTGGTCTATGACGCAGAATGACGCATTGCCGTTCTCGAGTATCAGGTCGAGTTTGTGTCCTTCTTTTGCGCAATGGAATATAAGCCGACCTTCATCAACGGCATGGCTCAACGGCACAGCATAGGGCATCATATCCTTTCCACACAGAGCCAATACGCCCGATGTGTTGCGTTGCAAAATCACCATGCACATATCTTCGGAAAGTTGCTGCTTGAATCGTCTCATTTTCGTCTCCATCAGTGTACCATCTTTAGTCCGACAATCGAGATGAGCAATGTGGTGATGAAAAACATTCGCCAGAATGTGGCTGGCTCGTTGAAGAACAGGATGCCGACGATGACGGTGCCTACCGCGCCGATGCCTGTCCACACGGGATAAGCCGTGCCGATGGGAATGGTCTGTACGGCCTTGGCCAGCAGAATCATGCTCAGCGTAAGGGTAACGAGGAATCCCACGCCCCACCACCACCAGGGTGCGCCCTCCAAACCCTTCATCTTCCCGAGACAGAAAGCGAAGCCCGTCTCGCAGCATCCTGCAATTATGAGTATTAACCAGTTCATTTTCTATAATGGGGCATCGCGCCGTGTTGGGTGCATACGTAGGCCGACACTTCAACGGCTCGACGATGAGCCTGTTTTATGGTTTTACCTTGGATTAGCGAAGCCACAAACGCTCCTGTGAAAGAGTCACCAGCACCTACTGTGTCGGCAACGGTCACCTCGGGCGTTGGCAAAACACTATGCTCATCTTTCGTGAACACGTGGCTGCCATCGGTCCCGCACGTCAATATCACGATGCGTAAGCCATATGTGTCGATTAAACTCTTGCACGCTCCAGTTAGGTCGCTTTGCTCCGCCAAACCTAATCGCTGGATTGTTGCCAGTTCCTCATCGTTGAGCTTAAGGATGTTAGCGTCACGCATTGATTCCTCCAAGATTTCAGTGGAGTAGAAATCTTGGCGCAGGTTGATGTCGAACACCACCAAGGCATCTGGCTGTTGAGCCACGATCTTGCGGAATCGACGGATTGCATTGCGGGACACTGGAGATCGTTGGGCCAATGACCCGAAACAAACCGCGTCAGCCGAATTGGCGATGGCTTCCAGTTGGAGTGTCCATTGGATGTTGTCCCATGCCACGTTTTCGATGATGTTATAGCTTGGCACTCCTTTGTCGTGAAGCGAAACTTCTACAGTCCCTGTCGGGAAATCGACTTGTTGAACGCCATCGCCAAGGGAATGGCTCTTGACAATCGCCAAGATCTCATCGCCCAGCGAATCTTTGCCCACAGCGCTCACGGCCACGCCCTGACACCCGCATTGCGCGGCGTGCCAGGCGAAATTTGCCGGAGCTCCGCCCAATTGCTTCCCCTCGGGGAACATATCCCAAAGGATTTCTCCAAGACCTACTACTATCGGTTTACGTTGATCCATATCGTTAATACCCTCCGTCTACTTACTTGTAGGATTTTATGATTTCGGCAAGAGCTTCTGGGTCTTGACAGGAAATCACATAATGCCGACCATCAGCGAGTTTGATAGCAAGCAGGTTTTTCTGCTGGGTGGCGTACATCATGTAGCGGCCAAGATTGGCGTCGCGGAACCAGCCCCAGTAGCCCATGAAGCCTCCGCTGCCGCAAAGACGAATCGTATTCTTGGGGAGTTGGTAAGGAGTGACTTCGGCTATCTTGTCGAGTGGGATTTTCTTATAGCGAAACGAGAACCACAAGGTCAGATCCTCCTCGTCCACGCTTACCTTCATAGGCATAAAGCACAGCGAGGATATGACCATCCCGAGGAGGGTAACGGCCAACGTTATGGCCAATCCCCATCCCATGCTATCTTCCCACGACTTACCCCATAGGGAAATGGCCCCAAAAAGGAGGATAATGCAAATTGTTATCATCGTTGTGCCCCAGCTAAGGCTTTGTTTCTGAGTATATGTTGCCATAATCTTAATTGGATTTTTTAATCGGTTGTGGATGGTGTCGAATTTGGAGCGTACATCATCTGGCATTAGTTTTCACAAAATTAATGCTAATCTTTGACAACGCCAACGCTGGGGCAAGATTATTTGCAGCCTTTGCGGCGCTTGTTGGCGCGCTCGTCGCGGGAAGGGCCTCAACACGATGATCCCGCCGCGAAACCGATCCAGCCGACCAACCTGCCTAACGTGTGGGAGGGGGACGGATGGAGCGGCTCCGTGACCACGGAATCGACGACACCTCGTCGGAGGATTTGCTCGCCGAGTTGCGTTCTCCGAGCGAAGATGAAAGCAAGGGGATGAGTGAAGGTGAGAACGCGGCGTCGTGTGGTTCCGACTGCTCCTGTTGAAAGTTTGGCTATTAACTAGTTTCATTTGCAACACTTCAAGTAAGGATGGATCAGCCGGGCTGTGAAGCTCGGCTGATTTATTCTTCATCCTCATCCTGAAGTTGAACGGTCTGCTTGGCCATCAACCGAGCCTCTTTGTATCGCGGGAAATATCTGCCCAGCGTGGCGTAGAACAGCGGGGAATGGTTGGGGACGAGCAGGTGGGTCAGCTCGTGGACCACGACGTGCTCAATGCACAGCTCGGGGAGCAGGAGCAGGTAGAGTGAGAGGTTGATGCTACCGGTGCGGTGGTTGCACGAACCCCAGCGGGTGCGGGTGTTGCGGTAGGTGATGTGGGTCACCCTGACGCCCATCTTCCGCTGATAGTCCACCAACCACGGCTCCACCACCGCGTGCAGCCGCTCCATCGCCTCCCTCTGCTGCGCCCTGGTCTCCAGCGGCAACCTCGCGAAGAACGCCTCGCGCTTCGCCTCATGTTCTTCCCTCCTTACCATCGCCCTCACAATCCACTCCCGATTCTCCTCCACGAACCGCCTCACCTGCGCCTCACTCACCCCATACGGTGCCGACACCGACACAACCCCCTCCTTGGTGACCCGCATCGCCAGCCCACCTCTCTTCCTCCTTTATGTCACCCGCACCTCCATCAGCCGAATGGATTTAAGACAGCGCGATGATTGAAGATAAGGTCAGCGACCTCATCTCGGGTAATAGGAGTTAGGTCTTTAGGGAGGGCAACATCCTGGGAGGGGGTGTACCCTACGACCTTTCCAATGGAACCAATCCCGCATTGTGCCACGGTGAAGAATTGACCCTCCATGGGGAGCTCTTTCTTACATATCTTCCTCGGCATCTTCTTCATCTTCTGGAGCAAGGAACAGGCTCTCGTCGAAAGGGTATTTTACATCCAAGCGGTTGATAGCATGGGCGGCATTATGCACTAAAGTGCGTGCCTCCTCCCAACCGTTAAGGTTGAGTTCCCAGGCGATTTCCGTGTAGTTATACTCCCTGTCGTAGAACAGAATAAATGCTTGCATCTCGGTTTCTGACACCTCGGAAGCTATCAAACCACGGATTATGTCATACAGCCGCTCTCGAATATCACGGCGTCGTTTTTCGCTTTTCCAAGTCATACATAGTATATTTTAGTTCTCCAGCCATCAGAATTTTCTTCGATTGGAGAATGGCTTATTGTAACTTATGCGATTATCTCAGTCGTAGTTGTTGGGCCGGAAGTTGTGCTTGCACGCATTGCACAGATACAAATACTCGCCCAATAACCGGTAGCGCCATCCATTGAGTATTTCACCAATATGGAATTGGAGTACCGCATCCCCTGCATATTAGTCTCGATGAAACGATCGACGGCCTTAGGAGATTGCAAGTGTCTTAATTCATTGAAATCCATGCCCATATCAAAATCCTTATAGATCGGTGATGGCTGGAGCAGACTGTTGAATTTTAAGAAGGATGAGCTTGCGGAGCTGGGATTCCAATTCTTTCATACGCTGTGAGCGTTGGTCGCGTAGGGTCGCGTAGATAGAGGCGATTTCACCACCGCTGGAGAGTTTATCAGTGACGGCATCCAGCATCTTGTCGTAGTCGAAACCCTCGATTTTGGTGAAATAGTCCTTGCAGATAAGGAATCGGTCAACCTCTTGGGCGTTGATGAAGTTCACCAAGCTGTTTTCTAAGCATTCTCTTACATTGAGATCGCGTTGGTTGATATACTTAGAAAGCAGATCGTCGTATTCCGTCGATATTTTACCCTCTCCCCAAACGTGGAAACGGTCGGGATTGATGATGGCCTCTATGAGATTTTCCTGCTCATCGGGCTGTTGAGCTAATGTTTCGGAGGCCTCCTCCACCTCTATTTTCTGCACCTCGCGTTCTTGCTCTTGGGCTTCTTGTTGGGCCTTTTCTTTACGAATCACCTCCAGGAGTGCCTCGGGGAGATTGCTCACGGTGCTGATAATTGGGGGATTGAGGAAACTGAGATACTGCTTTCCACAGGATTCTACCGCCTCTAATAGCTTATCGGGCATCTCTACCGACTGCACGTTGCGATAGCTGTATTTTTCCGGATTCGACACCTCGGCGACGAAAATTCGTCCTTTACCGCTCTGCGTCCCTCGTTTAGTCTTGAGGAAAACGACCTTCTGATCCGATGTGTAATCCTTGATGCGATTTCTTATACCCGTATATCGGAAAACTCCGTGACCAAAATCGCCATCATTACATTTTGCGATCATATATATGGACAAAAGTGGCTCCTCTGTTTTCTCGTAAGGAGTTCCCGACTCAGCAACCATAATTTGGGGTGAAACCTCATTTGGCAGAGCGACAACAGGAACTGCCACTGGGTTTTTGAAATTTTCCAGTAGATATTTCTCGGCATCATGGAAAGGCATTGTCACCGTCCCTCCCGCAAACAACTCCAGATCCATCTCCTTGTTTTGAAGGTCGATGCGTGTGGGGTAACCAGCAAGAGTAGTGGGGATGAGTCGCCCGGATTCTATTTTATAGGCTGTGAAGTGCTGATCGTCAAAGAAATTTAGAAGGACTTTCCCCGCCAGATAGAGTCGCTGAGGATCGGTTGTCCCTGAAAGGGTGAATCTCATCTCGCGGTCTATTAAACGAATGCGGGTCTGGTCCTGACATTGACCCCACAGGCACTCCTGTTCACTAAGCAGCGTTACCAACTTCACCTGATCAGCTCGCAAATTCATAGGCATCGCCCCATGCCTTCCATGCACCTGGTAGGCCGATTCCATATAGGGTTCTTGCAGGTCTCTAATCTTATATATCTTTCGCTCTCCATCCAATACCTCCACCGAGGAATATCGATGGTTATACCATTCCTCATCACGACGCTTCTGGTCGTAAAGAGTGTAGAAAGGTTTCTGACCTTCAGGGGTATTGAAAATCAGGAAGATGGGCGAGAGCGAGTCGGGATTGCCAAATAGCTCGCCCTCTAAAGTAGCAAAGTCACGTAATTTTAGGAACAGCCGTCCTCCATAGGGCATTATTTGCTTGCCTCGTCCGATTAAGCTCCAAGGCCATCCTATGCCGGCCCTCTCACGCTCCTTCACTGGTCGATAGCCGTTGACCTCCGGCCCTATGTAAGAGTATTTGCCCAGATCGGCAGCTTTACCGTCCTCACGCAGCAAACGCCAAAAATCTTCCCCGAGGATACGGACAGCAAATGTCTTGGTGGCCGGTGAATAGTGCGTGATTTCAGCGAAACGCGTCGCGTCTCCATAATCTGAAACTCCATCGGGATAATATTCCTCTAAGCCTTTTTTCCGCAACACCTTGGGGCCATCTTCACTGACGATATGGCAGATCTCGAGAGATGAGTGGGCATGCAACGGCTCTACTTTGTAAAATTCCTGATTCATGTCCAAAGGTATTAGACGGTTGGCGAATAAGGTTTCACATCTTCCCACTCCACCCCCGTGAGGAGTTGGTAAGTGGTTGTATTCAAGAGGTTGTAGCCACCCGATTCGTTCATGCCAGCCACAATGCAGTGGATAGGGTCAAGTGCGTTACCATCCTCGTCGTGTGCCTGATACCATACATGAGATCCCGAGGCAAATGGAGCGACAGCGATTGTCTCAACAGCTATCAGTTCCTTGGGAACGTTTTGGGTAAAGGTCTCACACATGTCATCAATCGCCTGAGAGGTCTCGGGCCTGATAGCGGGACATACATCGTTGATAAGCACCTGCTTATTGGCTTGAAGATAGGCGAACATCTCGATAAGAGCCTCCCCCGACTTCGCCACAAGGCTTTGCGTGAGATTGAGACCCGACGCGTCGTAGAGTGCGATGAAACGGTCGCCTGCGGCAATGGTATCACCCACACTAACTCTTGACACGCCTACACCGTGGGAAATGTCGTGTTGATCAAAGGTGTTAAGGCTGATGAAGGCTTGGAAGAGGATGTCGGCGATAATGTTGCGCTCGACCCCTTGGCGATTAAGCGCTTCGTGGTAGATGACGGTACCTGTCGTCTCGATGGGACGGTTGGGGAGGCTTATCGGCGCATGGGCATAACGGTTCTGAGGATCATAGGCGTGGTACTCCCACTCCCTGTCGTATTGGCCTTTCTCCTTATAGCCATACACCATCACCCTCTCGGTAAGGTCAAGATTCTTGACAATGGCATCGCCAAACTGGAACGCTCCATATTGAGCGCTCTCCACATGATTGGGGAGGAGGAATGTGCGACTGTTAGCCCGAGTCTTGCGACCCTGACGCTGCTCACGGCTCGCCTTAACTATCTTGTCGTCCCATACTATCTTTTCGATGCGCTCTGATATGGTCCTGGCTCCTCTCTGAGCAAATCGCAGAGCGCCAGGATATGCCTCACGAGAGAGGTTGACCGTGGAAAGGCTCTCATCCTCAGGCAATCGCTGATTCTCATCCACAGGCTTGATGGTGTACTGGGCGCCGAAGTAACGTAACCCATACCGGTAATGGGGGTTGGAGGCCCGATTCACATCGGAATAAGTCGTGGTGTACTGACCGCATAACACGTGGTTAGCGTTCTTGATAAACGACGGCGGGAAGAAGTCGGCACCCTCTAATGTTGGGTTGGCAGTGGAGAGCCACTCGCGGATCTCGGCCTCCTCGTTGTCGCCAAACATGCACACCATCTGCCGATACTGCACATTCTTATCATCAAGATAGAGTGTCGGGCGGTATTCAGCCAACACATTATCGATGTTAAAGTTGCCGTCCAACGGGTCGAACAACTTAGCCGAGCGGAACGAATCGTCGCGCACAACTATCACATAGCTCTTGCCCGACCCGTAACGGCCCACACGTCCAACACGCTGATAGTAGCTATTGCGGTCGTAGGGCATATTGGCTATGATGGCCAGGTTAAGGCCAGCGATGTCGATACCTATCTCCAAGGCGCTCGTGCTGATTACACCATTGAAGTTGGCGTTAGGCTCAGCCATTACCTCGGCAATCTTCTCGCGCGTGCTGTCCTCAAAACCGGCGCGATAAGGGTATATACCGTTTACCTCGTTGTCCTCCAACACATGTTGGCCAGTCTCCTTGCGCGACTCTACGAAAGAAATGCTTTTTACCCTATAAGGGATGAACGACTGCACCAGCATTCCCAAGTCGCGGCTCCCGGCTGTCGGAGTGACATAATAAGTGACAGTCTCAGCCGAGGGTGAACCATCTTGGTCGATCCCGATGTTGACGAACTCAGCCTTGATGCCGGTTAAGAGCCGGCTGTGCTCGGCGGGATTGGCCAGGGTTGCCGATGCCGTGATGTATTGGGGGAAACTCTTGTCGCCACGCAACTTATGGCGGATATAGTTCAAGCGACGGAACATATACGCTGAGTTGGTGCCGAAGACACCATTATAGAGATGAGCCTCGTCGACAATCACCATCGAAATTTTCTTGACAAACTCCTGCACAATGGGGGCACGAGACACGCGCCCCAAGAGATAAGCTTGAACCACATCAGGTGTCATAACCACCACTTGACATTCTTGAAGGAGTTTATGGCGCAGCCCGGGTTCTTTGACCGTGCCGTCGATCTGACCGACCTTCAACCCTGTCTCGCCCCAGCGTTGTTGCTGTTGAGCATTGAGCGCACGCATGGGGTAAACCACAAGTACCTTGGCTTCGGGATGCTTTGCAAGCTCCTCCATCGCCGACAGGAAGAAGATTTCCGACTTGCCCGAACTCGTCGATGTCGAAACGCACACGTTCTTCCCCTCTTTTGCGGCTTGCACGGCCAGTCCCTGATGTATATAAGGGCGCATGATGTTGCGGCTCACGAGGTAGTCGCGCCCCATCTTGCATAGGTCAAATTTCTCTATCTCAACCCCTTGGCTTTTCTTCTCATCTTTCCGCGTCTTATGCTCAATGGCATATCCGGCTTGGCTGAGAATCTGCTCCAACTCCGTTTCCTGAAGCTCTGGTCTTTGATTGTAAGGTGTCATGTTCTACTGTCTTTTTTAATTTTACTGCAAAGGTAACGGTACTTTTCCGAGTTTGTCGGAATCGGGATTGGTTTATGCGGCTATCTCGGGATAGCGGTCGTAAACATATTGGAATACCTTGTCGGAATACACGTTGATGCTCTCCATGGGATATGAGTCCGGTAGCCCTTGAAACAATGTCGTTTGGATGAGTGTGGCAATCTGTGCTCGGGTCTCGTCTTTCTCTCGCCAGTTGTGCAACTCGCTTATGCGTGCTTTTATCGTGGCAAGAAGATCTACCGAGAGTTTTTTGAGCTTTTTGATTTCCGCCTTGGATATGTTGGGGTCGAATAACAGGTCATAGAATGTGAGTCGCTCATCATCCTCAAAGCCCTCCCTCACAAAACGCTTTTCTTCCTGGTCGAGAGAGTTGGAGAGCTTGATTAGATCCATGAATGTCTTTTCTATCGTAGCTCGGTCTTGCTCGGCGTTATATTCCTTTATGATACGCTGATATTCCTCATAGAAATTAATTCTTGTGGGATTGTTGCGCAACATGGCGGCAATGCGCTGCTTAATCAGCTCTTGTATATCAGTCAAGATAAGATTCTGATGTTTCGCCTTGGCAAACTCTTTGCGGAGCAGGTCAAAGTCAATGGCGCTGATGTCGAACTGTCGAGTACCGGTAAGCTCTTGATCGGGCTGGGTGCCGACCTCCTCACTGATTATGTCGTGGATTGCCACCGACAAGTCGGTGATGTCGGCATTCTTGCGTCGCTTTTGAAGCTGTTTATAGATGGCCAAAATGGCATCCTTGTCGGCAAGGATTTTCTTGTCGGTGATGTCATCACGGGTCACGAACTTCATCAGTCGGTTGATCGTGCCCCCATAGGTGCAGAATGTCTTTCGTATCTCAGCGGTGGCGCACATCGCATTGGCCGCATCTTTCAGAAGCGCCATTTTTGCGAAATCGGTGGCATCAACCAGATTTCGGAGTTCAAAACCATGGTCGTGGAGAAAGGCTTTAGCTCCCGCAATAGCTTCAAGCAGGTGGCGTATTAGCTCACCCTTGTCAACTGTTACGCCATCACCTCCGGCTCCACCTTGGCCTCCGGCTCCACCTTGGCCTTCGGCTCCACCTGCTCCCCCAACACCTCCGGAAGTCGTATAGTCGGCCAATGCCTTGCGAAGTGCCTTTACGATTCCGATATAGTCAATGATCAACCCATTGGGCTTACCGTCGCACACACGGTTGGCACGGGCGATTGTCTGCATTAGTGTATGGGCTTTCAAAGGCTTGTCGAGGTATAAGCACGACAGCGATTTGACATCAAAGCCTGTAAGCCACATCGCGCATACAAAGACGATGCGCAGTGGGTTGTTCCTGTCCTTATATTCCTTATCGAGTTCGCGCAGCTCCATCTTTTGGCGATGAGGCTTGATGTCCTTACCCCACTTTTGGAAGTATTGGATCTCGTTCTGCTCTTGGGAAATGACCACAGCCATCTCCGTTTCCTTCATCCACGCGAGCTTGTGGTTAAGTTCTTGTACCTCCTGTTGATTGGCGTTGTGCTTTATTTCTTGCTCCAACCGGGCGATAGCCTCTTGCCAATATTCTTGCACGTAGTCGTACATCAACACGCAGGATATGCGGCTTAGGCATACCATCATCGCCTTGCCACTGGTCCACAGGTCGGTGTAATGTTGCACGAAGTCGCGGGCGATCATACGCAGCCGCTTTTCCGACAGCAGAAGATGAATCTCCTTTGCGAACTCTCGCTCCACCTTTTCTTCCTGTGACGGGTCGAGATCGGCCTCTTGAATTGCGGTGAAGATGCGGTCGTTAATCCGTTCCGACTGTAATTCCTTTAGCTTCTCACCACGATTCTCATAATACAAGGGCACGGTGGCGTGGTCATCAACGGCTCGCTTGAAGTCGTAGATCGACACATAGTCGCCAAATGTGCGTTTGGTGATATTGTCATCGTTGAAAATCGGAGTGCCTGTGAAGCCGATACGATGGGCATTGGGCAGCATGCGCATCATGTTGTCGGCATACACGCCGTTCTGAGTGCGGTGAGCCTCATCGCTCATCAATATAATGTCGTGATCGGGCGTAAACGGCTCGGCTTTCGGGTCGTTGAATTTATGAATCAACGTGAAGATAAACGGTGGGTTCTCCTTGATTCGTTTCACAAGGTTAGCACCGCTGGAGGCAACGAAATTCTTGGCCTCACCCTTGATCAATCCGCAGTTCACAAATAGCTCGGAGATCTGCTTGTTTAATTCCTCACGGTCGGTAAGCACCACAAACGTGGGACTCCCCTCGAATTTGCGATTGATTTTGCGGGCGAAGAATACCATTGAATAGCTTTTGCCGCTCCCCTGGGTGTGCCAGAACACCCCTAACTTGCCGTTCTTGAACTGGCGGTTGCGGTAGGCCTCAATAGCTCGGTTCACCCCAAGGTATTGGTGGTTGCGGGCTAAAATCTTGGTGATATGGCCGTCGCTGTGGTCGTAGACGATGAAGTTTTCGAGCAGGTCGATAAATGTGCGCTTGTCGCATACGCCTCGCAGCATCGTCTCCAGCGCCACGCTACCCTCGTCCTCCTCTTTCAAGCGCTTCCATTCGTGGAAGAACTCATACTTGCTCCCCAATGTGCCGATTTTGGCCTCATAGCCGTTGCTCAGCATGAGGAAAGCGTTGTAATGGAACAGCTGGGGGATAGTGTCCAAATAGTCGGTATAGTTATTGTCGTAGGCGTTCTGCACATCCACATTAGTGGCTTTCAGCTCTATGAATAGCAGGGGGATGCCGTTTACAAAGCCCACGATATCTGTGCGGCGACGATAGAGCGCGCCGTGGATTTTCATCTCCTTGACGGCCAGGAAGTGGTTGTTCTCGGGATTGTCGAAATCAATCACTCGGGCTGTGATGGTGGCATTCCCGCTCCCGGGACGCGCATCGGTCACTTCGATACCTTCGCGTATCAGGCGGAACTTGTCCTCGTTGATTTGCAATGGGCTGTTGGTCGCGGAATACGCCATCAGTTTGGCCATAGCCTCAGTAAGCTGCGATTCGTTGATCCAAGGATTGAGTCGGCGCAGGGCTTTCTCCAGATAGCGGGTTAATACCACGTCGCGATACGATGGGCGACCAAGAGTGCCGTTCACTCCCAGCACCTCCTGGTTGTAGGCGAACACTACCTCCCAGCCGAGGACATCTCGGAGGAGGTTGCCGGCACTCTCTTGAACCAATATATTTTCGGAGTATTCGTAAGCCATAACTTAAGCGTCAATATCAATTTGCCCGGAAATCAGACGAGGGAGCAAGCTATTTCTAATTTCTTGGAGATGGACAATTTGTGTTTTGCAATTCTCGATCATTCTAAAGAACGGATAACAAAAACTGTGATAATCTGAGAGGATAGATGCGTCTGGGATTAGAATTGGAGCATTTTCAAAATGAACAGGCTTGACAGCGGGATAAGCCGCACCATTGGTTACGCTAACAAGGTAGTTAACAAAAACCTCTTGTGTAACAACCTCATAAAGGTATGAAAATGGAATCAAGCTCGGCGTTAAAACAGCAAACCCTGTTGAGAAAACAGCCGAGTCGGAAGGATGCTGAATTAAAGCATAACTTTTAAGATTAGGTCGCACCATACCCCAAATAACATCTCCGTCATGAGCAATTCTTTTTGCGCGGCCTGGAGCCCTACTCAAATCGCACCTGGAACTTGTCCCAATATCCCCGCTTTTCACGGAACCTAAGTCGATGTAATCTATAAATTGCCCCTTATAATCATCTGAAATGGTTTCTTTGTTAATCTCCGTTACTTCTCCAAGACATCTCCATCTCCAACCTTCCGGCAGTCCGTTTTCGCCGATTGGGGTGGTTTCGTGGCCGGGGAAACGGAGGTTGACAAACCACTCCCGGTAAAGTCGCTGGGCCGCCTCCTCCAACAACGTAATCTGCTTCTGGCAGTTCGCAATAAGTTCATCATACGGAAGAAGTAGTGAAACTATCAGCTCTTGTTTGGCGGTGTCTAAGTCGGGGATCTCAAAATTAGGTATTAGCTTTTTGTTCCCGCGCGGCATCTTCGTACCATTGGCCCCTGCCATCATGTGAGCAAAAAAGGCATCTTGAGAAAGCGCATAATATAGATAATCGGGATTTATGCCTTTTGCCCTAAAAACGAGGACATCATTTGAACACCCGCCACTTTTATCGGCCTTCCAAATCTTCTTGAAGTAAGGCCGTATGTTGGATACAAGAATATCACCCTCCTGGTAGCGTGTCACGCGATGGGTCGATGGAGCATCTTGACAAGGAGTAATGCCACCCTTATTGGGAATCATATTTTCTGTCGAGATATAATCCTCAATCGATATGTCTGCTACATCAATCTTGTCGCTAACATATGTGGCCACATTTCTAAGAACTGTCATTTTCATTTCCATAGCAGCGACTCGTTGGCTTTAATGGTTTTGAAGATGTCGGCCGACTGGCGTTGCAGTTCCTCCAACTCGGAGTGTATCTCTTTCATACGGGTCGTGAAGTCAACATCGTCGCCCTCCACCGCCGCCGCTCCCGTATATGCTCCCGGGGTCAGCGAGTAGTTCTTGCTGGCTACGTCCTCGATAGTGGCGATGCGACACAAGCCGGCGACGTCCTTGTACTCTCCCTCCTCGCCAAATTTCTCAACCAGCCATATCGCCTGGTTGATAACATCCAAGGCTTCAGTGGCAGCTTCTACTTGTTGAGCAGTGTGAACAACCAGCTCCTTCAATTCGGCCTTCTCCTGACGCTTGCGTGTGGCCTTCATCTCGTCCTCCAGCTCTTTCAGATGGCCTTTGAACAAGGCAAGTGTGGCCTCGATGCCTTCACGGTAGGCTTGCCACGAATGCTCAGCGGGTTGCAACGCCGCATTGTCGTAGCGGTGACAGAAGTCGTTAAGCCACATCCGATAGTCGGAAATCAGTGCCTTGTAGCGGTCGGTCTCCCCGCGGTAGAGCCACACGATGGCGTTGAGGTTGCGCATCTGCCACTCGTTCCACTCGTTGATTGTCCTTTCCACTACCGTATAATAGTTGCGGGCATCGATGAACAGGATCTTGTCGCGGTTTTCCTCACGCTTGTTTTTGTCGAAAAACCAGAGTGTACAAGGGAGGGTGAGCGTATAAAAGAAGTTGTTGGCTACTGATATGAGGCAGTCAACATGGCCGGTGTTGACCAACTGCTCCCGTATATTCTTATCCTTGCTCTGGGAATCGGTGGCGGAAGATGCCATGACGAATCCCGCACGGCCAGTCTCGTTGAGGTAGGCGTAGAAATACTGGATCCACAGGTAGTTGGCGTTGCTGATCTGTTTCTCCTTGTTTACTCCGGGCAAGCCAAAGGGCAATCGTGGAGAACCTGATACCGTTGCCTCTTTTACCCCGTCAACGTTGAAGGGTGGATTGGCCATCACATAGTCGCATCGCCCAATGAGATTGTGCGCGTCCTTGGCGTAGGTGTTGGCGTCGTCGCCGCTCTTTATCTTGGCGTTGAGACCATGTACGGCCATGTTCATCAGGCAGAGGCGAGCATTGAAGTCTACTTTCTCTTGCCCATAGAAGGTCAACGTGGAGTTGGCGTTCATGCCTAAGTTGTTAACGAAATCACCCGACTGAACGAACATGCCACCCGAACCGCAGGCGGGGTCGAAAACCGTGCCGCGCTTTGGCTCGATGATGTTGACTATCATCTGCACCAACGATTTGGGGGTGAAAAACACACCATCACCGTCGGCCACAGCTTTGGAGAACTTACCGGTAAAATATTCGTAAATACGTCCTATGATGTCGCCACCGACCTGTTCCAAGCGGTCGTTGTTGAAGGTGCGGAGCAAGTCAAATAGGGTTTCATCTTGGAATATGTTGTAGGTGTCGGGTAGTACCCCTTTCAATTGGTCACTCTGTTCTTCGATAAGGCGCATGGCGTAGTTGACAACATCGCCAAGTTTGGAGAGTTGGCGCCCTTCCTCGTCTACTATGTTGGCCGATGCTATATCATGGGGGAGATTGAGCAGGTAATCGTATTGAGCCTCCCGGGGTAGATAGAGCGCGCTCTTGGCACGGAAATCCTGAGCTGTGATAGGCATGGCCACACCATGACGCATTGGGCGATTCTTCATCAGCTCGGCCTCGACTTTCTTGTATCGTCCGTAAGCGTACTTGAGAAATAGGAGACCCAGCACCGGCATGCAGTACTGATTAGCGTTCAGGTTGGCACTGGAACGCAGGAGATCAGCCGCACTCCAAAGGTCGGTTTCAAGTTGCTTAATGGATGTTTTCTCTGTCATGGTACAGTTGAAACAAAGCTCCGACGCTATCCCTGCGAGGCCGACCAAAGCCTATAAGATAGCGGCGGAGCCGTTATGTGGGTTTATCTGAATGGTCTATTGTACGCAGTAGAGTGTGTTGCGATGCGCAAAGTTAGCTATTTTCCTCTGAAAAATTGGACACTGCTTCTATGTTTTTCAACATAAATCGCGCACACGCGGCAAAGATAAAGTAGGGGTTGGGCCAAATCACGGCACTGCTTCTTTAAAAATTCTTGTCGGCGGGCTAAAAAACAAGAGCCGGGCGGGTGCTCGGCTCTTGGGGTGGTTAGCGGGAGATGGGGGATTTGGCGAGGGAGGGTTCGGGAATGGATTCCGATTGATGCTTGAAGGGGGCTTCGGCGAGCTGGGGATGGAGGATGGGGTCGATGGCCGTGGATTGTGGGCGAAGGTCGGCGAAGGGGTCGAGGGGGTCGAAGGTGAGGGTCTGTTCGCGGGAGGAGGCTGGGAGGAGATCGACAGAGCCACCCGCGCGGTATTCGAGTCCGGCGGCATGCATCTCGGCGAGGCGGTCTTGGATGCGGTCGATCTGGTAGGTGATAATCCCGGAGGCCTTCTTGACATCGGTGAGAATTGTCTTGAGGTATTTCGGATCCTCCTGGAGGTGGTCGAGCCACGATTTCAGGTAGGGGATGGAGTCGCGCTTAAGGTTCTTGGCCATTCCGTAACGGCTTGAAATCAAGGCCGCTGACATCTCGGCAACCAATTCTTCTCGCGAATAGCTGGGGTCCGAGAATTTGGTGCCGTCCTTGAATCGGTTGAATCGGGACGCAGCCCCGGTCGAGTGCGCCGCCTCGTGACCCACAAGGCCAACGTACGCCTCAGCATCGCGGCATTGCGAGGGTAAGACGGTGACTATAACGTCCTTTCTGATAGAGTAATAGTTGTCGTCGCCGTAGGTTGGCTTGATGGGGCACACCCACAGGTCGTGGTTGACCATCGCGTCGACCGGGAGGAACACGCCCCCCTCGCCAAGACGTGCCTCGCGGGCCGATTTGTTTGCCTCGACGATCTTGGCGTACATTTCGGGGCGAGCCTCAGCGAGGTTGGTCTGGTCGATGTTGAAGACGTTGAAGACGTTAGTCTTGGGGTAGACCGTATAGCGGGCCTTCTCCTCTGAGGTCAACTTCTTGTAATCCTCATAGGGGATTTTCTCCTTAGTCTCCTTATCCACAACGGTATAGCTCGTGAGGAACACGGGAAAGGATTTCTCACCTTTACGGATAGTGACGAGGGGTAACTTCTCGCCATTCTCATCGACCAGAGGCTTTTTGTTGGCATCGTAGTTGAGTCCGGCGACACGGTTGAACGTGCAGAAAACCGGTGTCTTGTACCCCTCTTTCTGGCAGTGGAGCATGAGCATCAGGGCGTTTTGGCCTGAGTACTCGCGACCTGAGAGGTTGCGTGGCCAGCGCATGGAATCGGCTGTGAACCACGGCTTTTGCCACTCCGAGTCCTCCATCTCCGAGATGCGTTCGATGAGCATGTCGGCAAATCTGTCGAGGGCCTTGTCTTCGGCCGAGCGGTATTCACTGGCCATATCCTGTCGGTTTTACGTATTCACGGATGTCGGAGATCACGCAGGTGAGGTTGATGCGGCCGTTGTAGGCGTCCACCTGAAGTTTGCCGTTCCCCTCCACCTTTGCTGAATCTCAGCGACTTCCAGCACAACGCCTTAACGTCACTGAATCGTAGCCCCGAATGGCAACAGAACATGTACGCCCGCTTCACATCATCGTTTCCACACGCGGCGTTGCCCATCCGCTCCAACTCCTCGCGGGTGAGATAGTCGCGGTCGTAACTCGGTTTCCTCAACCTTTCGCGCTTGTGGAGCGACCGCAGAGGGTTGGAGCGCAACACGCCATCTCTGACAGCATGATCCAAAATCTGGGACAGCCGTAACTGATGGGCGTAGATCGTGCTGTCGCTCAACGGCTTATCCCCGTGGTAGTGATGGCGGTAATCCTCTTTTATAAACCTTAGAAACCCTCGGATGAAACCCGCGTTAACGCTCTTCATCGCCATCCTGGGCCGACGGCGTTTTTTCAGGTAAGCAGTCACCAAGTTCGCGGTCGCCCTTACATTATTATAATAGCCGCGATTACGCATAGGATTCTTCCTCACCTCCTCCAAGTAGCCGTCGAGCCACTCCGAGAAATAGGCGCCCTTTACCGTAGTCTCCGATTTATCCCCTGGACTCTCAGCCTCCAAACCCAAGATGCGCCTCGACCGCAAGTCCACGGCTTTGTCCATGGCGTCGCGGTTGAGCCGCTTGGTCTTGGCGTCATAGCCATCTATCAGATAGAAACCGGAGCGCTCCTGCCACCTCCGACCGCTGTCCTCGCAGTCGAAATAGATGGCCTGGTTGCCGTTTCTGAGCAGTCGCGTGCGTATCGTTATGTTCATTTCTCTCCTCCCAAAAACTTGTCCATCAGTCCGATAGCCTCCGTCTTCTTAGCGTCCACAATCTTCGCGTAAATAGCGGTTGTTGCCACATTGGCATGGCCGAGCAGTTTGCTCACGGTGTAGATGTCAACGCCCAAGGTCAACAGCGAAGTGGCGAAAGTGTGCCGAGAGCAGTGATAGGAAACGTGCTTCTCGATCCCGGCCGCTTGCATCCATTTCGCTATGTTAAGGTTGACGTTGGTGGTGTTGGGCAGAATGAATATCGGCCTTTCGTTGTTGTCGCGTGGGTTTAAGTAGGACAGAGCCTCCTCAGACAGCGGCACGTCCAGCAACTTCTGAGTTTTCTGCATCTTCATGCGCACAAAACGACGCTTGCCGTCGGGAGCCGTGAGAATCTTCTTCCATGTCAACGCCCGCACGTCGCTGAGTCTCAGTCCGGTAAGGCATGAGAACATGAAAGCCTTCTTGACCTCCGGATTGGGACAATCGGTCTCGGCGGCTCGTTTCAACTCGTGGAGAGAGAGGTACTCGCGCTCCGACTCGTTGGGTTGGAACTTTTCCTTGGCGGCGATGCTTTTCATCGGGTTGTTGGGCAGAAGTCCCTCACGGACAGCCTTGTTCAAGGCTCCGTTCAACACGGCCTGATGGTGATGGGCCGCAGCCTTACCGCCTGTAAGTTTGTTCCCGGTGTAGTCATTGGCCCCGCTGCTCAGATAAGCGATGAAGCCTTTCAAGAAATCCTCATCCACCTCAGCCACAGCCAAATCGGGGCGCACGATTTCGGCGAGATACGCCTCAACCTTGCGCCTCATATCCTTTCGTCCACGGATGGTCGAGGACGAATAACCGTAGGTATCGTTCTCATAACCAACAAGGTAATCGACCAGGGTCATCGCCGATCGGCGCACCTTGTCGTACTGCTTCACCCCGAACTTCCTGAGCCCCAAAATGCGCTCGGCCTTGATTCTCTCGGCCATCGCGCGAGTCCGCTCGTTCTGTTGGCGGTCGAGCGGCGTGCGCTCCGGCACGATGTAGAGCCCCAACGTCTCGGTCTTGCGCGTGCCCTTCTGATAAATGTCGAGGTACAAAACTGAATTACCGTGCGCGCGTTTACGCTCACGGATTCTTACCGGTTCCTTTGCTTTCGTTACTTTCTTGGGTCGACCCATAATCAATCCTTGTATTTATCCCCGCACACGGCAGAAGATTCGTTAAACAATACGCAAATATAGGAAAAATCTCCGACACATTCGCAACAAAGTAGCAACAAAATTGCAGTAAAAAACCACTCTCTAACGAAAGTGGCGCAAAAATCGGAAATCATTGTAACACTCTTAACAACAGTTAAATACGCTCTATTTTATTCTCATATATTCCTATTCCCATAGTATATTTTCCATAACAACATCTCATTCTTCTTGACATCCTGCTCGTCGTTATTCATTGCCACATAGACACTTATGGCTCCGACTATGGCAACAACGCCCGCGATGGCGTAGCACAATTTCACAACGACGGGTACATACTTCGTGATCTCGGTGGCCACAGTGGTCAACGCCGTGGTTCCCGCCTCGTAGCTCCCGGTCTGGGCCAACGCAGTTGCGCAGCAAATGGCGCACAGCGTCAAAGCCACAGTCAGTCGTTTATCCACCCAAGTGGCGGTAAACATCCCGCGAAGCGTCTTTTTGAATTTGTTAATCAGTTGTTTCACCTTTCAAATTGTTTTAGGATAGTTTAGTGAGGAATTAATTGGTTGATTTATAAATAGATTGTTGACAACATTATTCTTGGTTTTCATATTCGGTAGCCGAAGAAAGCGGGGAACACCACTGCGGCTCCGATAAGGAACAAGCATGCCATAACGCACATTATTATGTCTTTCACAACTCCCGGCTCCCCCGTGTTCATCTTTATATAGATTTGCAGCGAAGACACAATCACCATTATTCCCGCGATTGCCGAGCACACATACAAGGTATAGAGCATCATCGTCACCAGATAATCGTGCGAGCTTGCCAAAGCGTCCGCTCCCCACGAATAATCCACCGCCCCGCACTTAGCCATTCCGTCTAGTCCTGAAGCCAGCATCATCAATGCCAAAGGGGGTGGTTTTATGGGGTTAAAGACGAATGTCTTGGGGAACATTGGTAGTGACTGGTTTGGTTTCGATGATGGAATCTTCTTCAAGAACTTGTGCAAAGTCGTTTTCACTGCACTCAAATGAGTAGTAAGGTTGAACAGGATTTAAATTTGTACTTGGCGGCTCTTGTGGCTGGTTCTCTCTTGTAGTGTCGGGAGTTGGGTTTACGATTACCTTGACCTTGGAAAACTCCTGGTTGTCTGATTTTCCATTGTTGGAAGGCGACGAACTTGTTTCTCTTACATCATCCGGAGTTTCTTGTTTCAATTCTTCTGTATCTACAATGACGCTTTTAGTGAGATCAACCATATCGGATACATCAAATGTTTCTTCACATGAAGCGTTAGTAGATGATGTTTTTACGATTTCTCGTGTTAGCATCACACCATAATATATTATGTATGCGAACGTCAGAATTATTGCGAATATCGAAAAAGTAACCATACTGTGCATATAATTTTGAAATCGACCGCAAGTTAATCACAAATCAGTCAATTTCATAAAATACGCCATATCAATGGGCTTTTCTTGACATAGTTTAAGGAATCAAACATGAAAATCGCCAAAAATCAAACATCAGTCCAAAAACTGACCACATATTACTGGTTTTGGTTAACAAATGCAAAAAGCCGTTAGTGGATTCACCAACGGCTTTTGGAATGGAGGAAATAAATTAGATGTTCGATGTAAAGTGGCTTACCTTCTTAGCAAGTGAGAGCATATCTTGCTCTACTTTTTTGTCAGTGATCCGTGCGTAAATCATGGTGGTTTTAAGACTACGATGACCCAGCATTCTTGACACCGACTCCATTGGCACATTTTTAGAGATTGCCATGGTCGCAAACGTATGTCGTGCGATGTGAAACGTGAGGTTTTTCTTGATTCTGGCCAAATCGGCCAACTCTTTAAGATATGAGTTCACTCGTTGATTAGTGGGTAGGGGGAAGAGGTGTCCGTCTTTACAAACGCCTCGGTACTTCTCAATTATGCGCAGGGGAATCTCGAGAAGCAGCACGTTACTTGGCACGTTAGTCTTTTGTCGCTTTGTCATAATCCACAAACGACCATCAAGTTCCACGATGTTATCCTCGGTGAGATTGACCATGTCGGTGTAGGCTATTCCTGTGAAGCATGAGAAAATGAAGAAGTCACGAACCTTCTCCAAGCGAGGAATTGTCAACTCCAAGTCCATCAAAGTCTGCAACTCTCTATCTGTCAAGAAACCGCGATCAGTAGGCTCATATCGGATTTTATAGCCTTTATAGGGATCTGTCTCCAACCATCCTTGAGCTTGTGCTTCAGAAAGCATGGTCTTAAGCACGCGCATCTTTTTCATGAGCGTGTTGTTGTGGTCTTGACCTAAATCATCTCTAAGATACTTTTCAAAGCCAAGTATGACACTGTGATCGATTTCAGAGAAGTTGATGTCCGAACGACGTCGTTTTTCCTTAAGGTACTGATGAAACAGTCGTGCGCACAAGGCATATCTTGTATAAGTCGCCTTGACAATTTTCTTCCCAACTTTTGTTTTAACCTCTTCCAGATACTGTCCCATAAAGGTCAGAACAGAGGGAATGTTCTTCGAGCTAATCAAACGTTGTTGGTACTTCTCCTTGATGAAATCAATTGAAAGTCGTTCATCGAACTCATAGCGACGAAAGATTTCCATGTATTCTGCGTTAAGCAGTTCAAGTTTTTGGTTGAGACTCCGTGCTCCAGCGGCTTTACTACATACTCTATTGTGTTTAGTATCCCAATCTTTGGGATTAACCGTGAAACCAGTACAAGTGCCGTGGTCACGATCCTTGTTAAGGTAAAGGCGCAAACAGATAGGGGCTTTATTTGTTTCCTTAGCCCGCGCCTTCCTAATGTAAAAAATTACTTTAAAATCTTGCATCAAAAAGTGTTTTATGTGGTTTCCAAAACAAATTGTTTTGGCGACCACAAAATTAGACATTTTAATCCAAGAAAAAAGAGCGTAACTCCTATCATATCACTATCATAGCCCTATCACTGGCGACATTAAGTTTAATTAAATTTTTTGGTCGCCAAAATGTCGCCAAAATTTGATAATCATATGATTGCTGGGGTTATCATTAGGTTATCAAAATTTTTAGCTCAAATTTTTGATGCCGAGGTGCAACTCTTTAAAGATCAATAACTTACTTTGCACTAGGTTTAAAGGGCCATAAGTGGCAATGCTTTACGGATACAAAAAAAGCGGCTTAAAAAGCCGCTTTGGTGATCCGCCTGGGGCTCGAACCCAGGACCCCAACATTAAAAGTGTTGTGCTCTACCAGCTGAGCTAGCGAATCTCCCTTGTGCCCTGAGGATGCCACGAATGTCTTCCTTGATTCGGGATTGTTTCCCTTGACTCGGAGGGGACTCCGCTGGAATTGGCCCGGGTTTAATTGGGCCGTCCTCAAAAGCGTTGCAAAGGTAGGCATATTTTTTGAACTGGCCAACTTTTAACACATTTTTTTGTTTAATTTGTTTGGCGATGCATTTTGGGCGGGTGTTGAAGATGGAGTATTGCCGATACGGGCAGGAGGTGCCCACGGATTATGAGGTGGAGCCGTTGGGTCTTGGCGAGGCAATGAGCGGGGAGGTGTCACTTCTCAATGATATATATCAGGGGAGAATCTAGTGGGGAGGTGTAATTTTTTTTGCAGCTACGACAAAAGGTGTCGTAGTAGAGCCATATCTTTGCGTTGTAAAAACTTGAAAAATTATGATTAAGAAAGTAGTGATGGGCACTCACTTGCCCGCAAAGATGTGGCTCGACGACGTGGAGGATTCTTGTTTGGCTCAGATTATCAATCTGGCCTCTTTGCCGTTCGCGTTCAAGCACATTGCCATTATGCCGGACGCTCACGCTGGGAAGGGGATGCCCATAGGGGGTGTGCTGGCCACCAAGGGTGTCGTGGTGCCGAACGCTGTTGGCGTGGATATCGGTTGCGGCATGTGCTCCGTTAAGACCAATCTTAAGGCCTCGGATTTGAAGCGTTGCGACCTTACGGGGGTGATGAGCTACATCCGCAAGACTATTCCTTTGGGCTTCGACCACCAGTTAAAGGCGGTGGATGAATCCCGGTTGCCTGCCGACATTGATCTTGATACTTTGCCGTTTCTCAAGGACAAGAAAGGGGCGATGCTCAAGGAGATTGGCACGCTCGGTGGGGGCAACCATTTCATAGAGATTCAGCGCGACACGGCTACCGACGACGTATGGGCGATGATCCATTCGGGGAGTCGTCATGTGGGTTTGACTGTCGCTAACCACTATAATAAGTTGGCCGAGTACTGGTGTGAGCGATGGTTTGCCGACACTCTTCCGGGTCTTGCTTTCCTCCCGATCGAAACAGAGGTGGGCAAGGATTACATGCGCGAGATGGATTTTTGCGTGGCCCTGGCTTTTGCCAATCGTAAGGCGATGATGGAGCGCGTGATGGAGGGATTCCGGGAGGTGCGTCCCGGCGTTGAGTTTGAGCCGATGATCAACATCGCTCACAACTATGCGGCCTGGGAGAATCATTTTGGTCAAAACGTGATCGTTCACCGCAAGGGAGCAACCCGCGCCCGCGCTGGTGAGATTGGTATCATTCCCGGCTCGATGGGCACCAAATCCTATATCGTGGAGGGATTGGGCAACCCCGAATCGTTCATGAGTTGCTCTCACGGCGCCGGGCGTCGAATGAGCCGAAGCGAGGCGTTCCGCACGCTTTCGCTGAAGCAGGAGTGCGCTGCAATGGATGCCAAGGGAATAATCCACGGGATGCGCAAGAACGGTCTTGACGAAGCTCCCTCGGCTTATAAGGACATTGACCAGGTGATAGCTCTGGAGAGCGACCTCGTGCGTCCTATCGTGGAGCTGGCGCCACTCGCTGTAGTGAAGGGGGATTAAACGGAGTTTCTTTATTTTCGTTTAGCCGCTATTCTAGCCCACACGTTCTCCCCTAGGGTCGTGGAATAGAGCCAGGGCTCGCACGAGTGGATATCACCCACGTTGAGGAACCCGTAGATGGGCTGATACTCCGCTCCCTCGTACCCTTCCACCACCAGCACGTGATGCTCGGGCGATACGGTGACGGTGATCGTGTCGTTGAGTGTCGCCGGGGTCGCGTCGGTAGCCCAGTTCACGGGGTTGATGCACATCGCGCACGGTGCCGAAATGATCGGAACGATGTATTTCACATCCTTCACCGTGTTGTAGCAGATTGTTACACCAGTGTCGGTTGCTCCCTCAGCCGCCTTGATGCGCGAGCACGACGCCACGTCGTCGGGTGTAACCTTGTAGCCCATCACATAAGCCGCGGCCATGTCCTGATACGTGTTGTCGTCCATGTGCTTGAGCACCTCCACGACGGCCAGCGCGCCTTGGCTGAAACCTGCGATGACGAATGGTCGCCCCTTCTCGCGCTGGGCGTTGAACTGGTCAAAAGCGTCGCACACGTCCTTCATTGACAATCGCGTCCATTGGTACACCTGTTCCTCGTCCTGCGTGGCCCATATCTCGATGGTCATGTGGCGGTAGAAAGGGGAGTAGAAATTGTTTCCCGGGCCCATAAAATCGGCCACCTTGGAGATCTCTCGGGTCATGTGCTCGCGGTGGTCGGCGTTCCATGCGTCGGCGTAGTGGCAGAGGGTGCCGTCATCGGTAGTCCAGTCGGTCTCCCAAGTCGACACGATGTAGAACACGTCCCCGCCAGTCCCGTTCGGGTCGTCCATGCTGGTGTACCACATTGTATCATCCGTGTAGTCGGGTGCCTGGGGGATATATGTTGATGAAGTTGACGAGTTGTCGTCGGCGCACGCCGGCAAGAGCAACGGGGCTATCGCGAAAAGTAATAGCAGTCGTTTCATGAGCTAAGTTGAAGGGTAGGGGGAGGTCTATTTGCCAATAGCGGCCAGCAAGGAGGACACGGTCTCACGGGCCGAGCGAAGGGTCTCGATTACGCGTGCCTCGCGTTCGATTCCCTCGGGGTTGCGCTTGATCATAGCCTGGGCCGCGTCGAGTTTCAATCCCTTCTCTTTCACCAGGTATTTCACTTGGCGAATCTTCTCTATGTCCTTGGGGGTGTAGAATCGCGAGCCCTTGTCGTTGCGCTTGGGGTGGATGATGGTGAATTCCTTTTCCCAAAAGCGGAGCGTTGACATTGGCAGGTCGACAATCTCGGCTACCTCACTGATTTTGTAATATTTTTTCGACAGGGGATCGTTCATGGCACTCAATTAAATACTTAGGCCACAAATTTACGAATTTTATTTGTGGATATGTAGGGGAAAATGCCTAATTTTGCAGGAAATTTCTACCAATTTTTATCGCATAATCGTTTAAACTAATTATAAAATGCTTACAGCCAAAGAGATACGCGAATCCTTCAAGGAGTTCTTTCGCACCAAAGGCCACACCATTGTGCCCTCGGCACCGATGGTAATCAAGGACGACCCCACGCTGATGTTCACCAACGCGGGCATGAACCAGTTCAAGGACATCATCCTGGGTAATAAGGCGGCGAAACACACCCGCGTGGCCGACTCCCAGAAGTGCCTGCGCGTATCGGGCAAGCACAACGACCTTGAGGAGGTGGGGCACGACACCTACCACCACACGATGTTTGAGATGCTGGGCAACTGGTCGTTTGGCGACTACTTCAAGAAAGAGGCCATAGACTGGGCTTGGGAATACCTCGTGGACGTGCTGAAATTGGATCCCAAACGCCTGTACGCCACCGTGTTTGAAGGCTCACCCGAGGAGGGTCTCAGCCGCGACGACGAGGCCGCCGGCTACTGGGAGCAGCACCTGCCCAAGGATCACATCATCAACGGCAACAAGCACGACAACTTCTGGGAGATGGGCGACACCGGTCCTTGTGGTCCCTGCTCGGAGATCCACATCGACCTGCGCGGCGATGCCGAGCGCGCTGAGAAGGACGGCCGCGAGCTGGTCAACCACGACCATCCCCAGGTGATCGAGATATGGAACCTCGTGTTCATGCAATACAACCGCAAGGCCGACGGCTCGCTCGAGCCGCTGCCCGCCAAGGTGATCGACACCGGCATGGGCTTCGAGCGCTTGTGCATGGCCCTGCAGGGAAAGACGTCCAACTACGACACCGACGTCTTCACCCCCCTGATCGACCGCATCTCGCAGCTCTCGGGCAAGAAATACGGCGAGGACAAGGACGTGGACGTGGCTATGCGAGTGATTGCCGACCACGTGCGCACCATCGCCTTCTCCATCGCCGATTCCCAGCTCCCCGGCAACGCCAAGGCTGGTTACGTGATTCGTCGCATCCAGCGCCGCGCCATCCGCTACGCCTACACATTCCTGGGCCAAAAGGAGGCGTTTATGTATAAGCTGATCGACACCCTTATCGAGTCGATGGGCGAGGCTTACCCCGAGCTGAAGGCTCAGCGCGAGCTCATCATGAAGGTAATCAAAGAGGAGGAAGATTCCTTCCTGCGCACCCTCGAAAACGGCATCAACCTGCTCAACTCCACCATCGAGAAGGCCCAAAGGGAGGGCAAGAAGGAGATTTCGGGCGTCGACGCGTTCACCCTTTACGACACCTACGGTTTCTCCCTCGACCTTACCGAGCTGATCCTCAAGGAGAAAGACATGACCTTGAACCACGACGAGTTCAACCGCGAGATGGAGGCTCAGAAGGCCCGAGCCCGCAACGCCGCCGCCGTTGAGGCAACCGACTGGGTGACGGTCAACGAGGGCGAGCAAGAGTTTGTGGGCTACGACCTGAACGAGGTTGACACCCGCATCCTCCGCTACCGCAAGGTTAAGCAGAAAAATCGCGAATACTATCAGATAATTCTCGAGCGCACTCCCTTCTACGCCGAAATGGGCGGACAGGTGGGCGACCGAGGTACCCTCACCGCTGCTGACGGCTCAGTGACCGAGATTTACGACACCAAGCGCGAGAACGGCGTGGGCGTGCATCTGTCTACAACCCTCCCCACCGATCCCACCGCCACATTCCATGCCAAGATCGACACCGAGGCTCGCAACGCCACGGCCGCCAACCACACCGCTACCCACCTTCTCCACGAGGCCCTGCGCGAGGTACTCGGCACGCATGTCGAGCAGCGCGGCTCGTTCGTGTCGCCTCAGGTGCTTCGCTTCGACTTCTCCCATTTCCAAAAGCTCACCCCCGAGGAAATTCATAAAGTTGAGCACCTGGCCAACGCCAAGGTGCGCGAGGCGATCGCCCGCGATGAGCGTCGCAACGTGCCCATCGCCGAGGCGCGTGAGATGGGAGCCATGGCCCTGTTCGGCGAGAAATACGGCGACGAGGTGCGCGTGATAAAGTACGGCTCGTCGGTTGAGCTGTGTGGCGGCACCCACGTCGACAACACCGGCAATATCGGCATGATCCGCATCATCTCGGAAAGCTCGATCGCCGCTGGCATCCGCCGCATCGAGGCCATTACCGGCGAACGCGTGGAGAACGCCATGGACGACATGACCAACACCCTGCGCGAGATCGGCACCATGTTCAACAACGCTCCCAACCTCGTGCAAGCCCTGCGCCGTTCCATCGACGAGAACGCCGAGCTGCGCAAGCAAGCCGACGAGTACATGGCCGAGCGCGTGGAGAACATGGCCAAGAAACTTATTGAAGCCGCCACGATCAAGAACGGCGTCAAGGTAGTGACGATGACCGGCATCCGCATCCCTGAGGTGGTGAAGAACGTGGCCTTCAAGGTGCGCGCCCTGTCGCCCGAGAACACCGCGTTCCTCGCCGCGACCGCCGATGTCGCCGGCAAGCCGCTGTTGACCGTTGCCTTGACTGACGACGTTGTAGCGGCCGGCCACAACGCCTCGCAGATGGTGCGCGAAGCTGCCAAGGCCATCAAGGGTGGTGGAGGCGGTCAGCCCGGGTTCGCCCAGGCTGGCGGCAAGGATGGCAACGGTGTCACCACAGCCTTCGACACCCTAATAAACTTAATATAAATTGGCCCCCCAACCTCCGAGACGTGGGCTTTCTTAGAGAAGGTTCTCGTGAAAAGCCCCCGTCTCGGGGGTTGGGGGCAAACACAATAATTATGCGCGGCCATTACCCCACAATGAACTATTACCGGAATATCTGGGAGCTGGAGTCGATCCCGCTCCCCCAGGACGCCGTGGCTCTTGGTCAAAGCGTCCTGGTGATCAATTCTGTGGATATGCTGCGCAAAATCAACTTCCCGTTGCGCACTGAGTCGGTGGTTTCAATTGTGGGTTTGCAAGGCGAATTGACCCTCGAGGTCGACCTCGGCGAGTACACCGTGCGGGCCAATTCGCTGATGGTGCTTGGTCCGGGCCACACGATCAAGGGCTACCGCGTGAGCGACAATTTCCGCGGATTCTCCATCATCGCCACCATGAAGTCGATGACCCGCGCGCTGCCCTACCTGTCGCGTGTGGTGGTGTGCTTCATTCATTTCCGAGAGAACCCGGTGATCCAGCTCACCGACGAGGAAACCGACACCCAGAGCCGCTTCCACGACCTGCTGCAACGCAAACTTACTGAGCCGCAAACACCCTACAACGGCATGGTGATCAAGCGACTGGGCGAGGCCATCCTTTACGAGACCCTCGGCCTCTACGCCGCCCACATGGGCGACCCGATGCTGGCCTCCCATCGCCGCGGCGAGGAGCTGTTCTACAAATTCCTCACCCTCGTCGAGCGCCACTACAAGGAGGAACGCTCGGTGGCGTTCTACGCCGACAAGATGTGCGTCTCGGCCAAACACCTCTCAGCCGTCGTCAAGGAATCCAGCGGTCGCACGGCCGGCGACTGGATCGACTCCTATGTGATTCTCGAGGCAAAGATGATGCTTTCAGGCAGTGACCTCACCGTGCAGCAGATCTCTACCCAACTCAACTTCCCCAACCAATCCTTCTTCGGAAAATACTTCAAGCACCACACCGGCTACTCCCCCCGCCAATACCGCAACGACCACCACGCCGAATAGTCCCCGAGTGTCAAGAGTAAGCCACTTCGGGTTCTTGGAAAGGCAATACCTTCGGAGGGTTAAGGCTGATTGGCGAGAATTGTATTGAAAGAATTTTGATGATTTCGGGGGCAATCGCTAATTTTGTAATATAAATGGTAGATGGTAGCAGATACTTCTTTGGACTGTGGCTCGGATGCGGTTACGCTGCGGGCTTTCGGGGGTTGCGCACCTTGGTGGTGGGCGCGCATCATGTCTGCTATGCCTGCCGCGTCGTCGAGTGTCCAACGCGTGAGCAGTGTTCGACGAGCCGGCAGATAAGGGGTATAGAGTGTCCACTCTATGAGGGTCGCGGGGAATATTACCGGTTGGAAAACTCAAACGAGATTGAGATCCAGTCGTATATCGACAAAGACGCGGGTTATCCGGCCTATAGCGCGTTCACGCATTATATGCTAGGAGTGCGGGATGGGCTGAGCGCGGAGCAACGCGAGGGGTTTTGGAATCAGGTGGCGTTCACTAATTATCTTCAGCATTTCCGTCCGGACGCGGAAACGCCTGAGTATAAAGTGAACAAAGCGCTTTATAATGGGGCCTATGAGGCATTCAAAGAGGCGCTTGACGAGTTGGAGCCGGAACTTGTGATGGTGTGGAGCAAAGCTGTAAAGGAGTGCATTCAGGCCCACGGCGATCTGCGCTATGTGGGATTGGCCGACATGCAGTCGCTATCGGTTTATCTATTCGTCAAGCCTGGAGACGGCAAGACAAAGCATATTCGCAAGATCCGTTACGGTTACGGCCTCGCAACCCCTCGCCACAACGCCGCTTGGTATCGTAAGCTGGTGCGCGAAGCCTTCCAACCGTGGGTTAGAATAGACGAGGACATGCGACGCCAGCTCAACAATTTGGCCGAGGCATTGATGGAATTGGTTGATGAGGGCGTGGCCTTCGCTGTCGAGGAGTTCCTGTGCTTTGAAGAAGATGTCACCACTTCTCACAAAGCCCTGCTGCGCGACCAATTGAAACGACACATCAACATATCGCAAGGCGTCACCCCGGCTCTTGCCCACATTTTCAATGACGAGAATATCGGCAAGTACACCGTTGTCAAAGAGCCGTCGAAGAACGACCGAACCTTTGCCAATATGATGGCTGCGGTAGAGAGCCACCTCAAAATCGGTCGACCTTGACCGATTATTATGGTTTTGTTTTGAAACTTTATGCCGTCATAATGATTAATACACAATTTGTTACCAATCGGTCATATTTGTTTTGTAAATTCGCTGAATTTTTTGCTTGTAACTTTGCCGATGCAATCTCATAGTGATGGTTGCCCGACGGCTCGGTTTGCCGTACAATCGAATTTACGACAATGTTCAAGCAACTTATCAGCACAGTATTCTTCTCGAATACCAACGAGCAGAACGACATCAATGGCAATGTTGTGCCAATGTCGCCAACCCTCCCCATCCTCGGCAAGCAGGTCGAGGTGAAAGACCTCCTTGCCATCGGCCTTGGCGTGACGATGCTTGCCGCTGGCATAGGCAAAGTGGTAGAAACCATGTTTAACGATTAATCTCCGAACTGCTATGAGATTAAAGAAGAGCGCAATGGAGAAATTTCGTCTTATTGACGAGTGGTTCAAGACAACTGAATGCGATGTCGAACTGTTGAAGGACATCTACGGCTTCGGTAAAAGCCGCGGCACGATTGAAGATTTCATCACCGAAGATGAGATTGATGAAGATGCGGAGCCACCGAGGGTTTGCGAAATCCACGACATGATGGCGGCAGATAAATCCTGCGGCGAGATTCTGTTGACTTGCACCGAGTTCTTCATGTCGGTGTTGCCCGACGAGGATGGTGACTATGATTACGAATGCACCTATGAAGACCTACAAGAGGTGCGCAGGATATTCTTCGCATACTTCGGGTTCTTTATGTCAAACATTTCATCCGATGAGATGCAAGTAATCTTTCCAAAATTTAAGGAGATAATTACTTGGTGACAAGAGGTCAAATTATATAAAGCAAAACCAGAGATGATTCTGATGCAAGACATACACGCACAAGAGGAGGCCATACAGCACGAGTGGCTGGCGATGGCCGAGGCCCTCGGCGACGCCGGGGAGATGGTGACCGACGGACTGCTATTCCGTGGTCAAATCTCCTACATCGACGGTTACTGGAGCCGCGAAAAGGGCGGTGAAGAGCGGCAATGGGCAGAGGCTGACCGCCGTCTGCTAATCCTTACCAAAGACCTCAACGACGAAGAGGGCTGGGACATTCGCCAAGAAACAGGGCGCATGCACGAAGTAGCATTTAGCTACGACCGCGCCATACCGTTCTACAAAAACCTGCGCATGTGGAGCTACCTGCTGCTCAACGCCACGGCCGACAGTTATCCGTCGTTTCGCGAGGCGCGGCGCATGGAGCGCGTCGGCCCCTTCTACGAGACGGCTCCCATCGCACGCGTCAATTGTAAGAAACAGGTTGGAGGCTCGTCGATCAGCGACGCCACGCTGATGCGCTATCTCGAGACCTACGCCGAGCCGCTTCGTCGTCAAATCAACCTCTACCAGGCCAATATAATATTGTGCGCCGGCTGTAGCGGCGACCGCAACCGCATCCTCGACTTCGTGCGCTCGCAGTGCATCCCTGACCTGGCTCCAATCGCCGACACCGGCGACTGGATCTACTACTCGCCCTCCACCGCCGTGATGGCAGTCAACAGCTACCATCCCTCGGCGCGAGTGGGTTATGAGGACACCTACCTAAACCTCGCCAACGCCCTCATGCGCGGCCTCGCCCATATCAAACGACTATGCTGAGAGGCATCACCACATTCCGCTGCCATGAGTGCGGTCACCGCTTCGAGGCTCCTGACATCGAGTGGCAGGCCACGGCTCTCACCACGCCCCAGCCTTGCCCCCGATGCGGCTCGCGCCACACCCGCCCCGCCTCATCATTCTGGCTCACTCCCGCCTATAAATCAATCTGGAAACAATTAGACCAACCAAAATGAAAAAGCTCACGCCCGGACCGGTATGTTGTAAAACATGTTGCGAGGGTCAGAATTTCTGCATAAATTTGCGTTGCGTAATAGTGCGCACCCAACTTTAACCCCCAATTTACCTTCCGTTGCCCCGGCAGCGGCACGCAGAAACAAAGACAAACAACTACATCACAACATACTGAATCACAAGACTGAAGACCGACTTGTCGAAATCTCGCAAATTTCACGTCAAGTAAGAATCGACTTCAGGTATTGTGCGTTCGCCCCGTTTCCGGGCGTGAGCCGCTTTACCCCAGCGTTCTTACAAGGCCATGCGAGAGCCTCGACAAGCGTGAAGGACCAAAGCCGGTTCACGCTTTTCGTTTTAATTTGATCCTTGTTATACCACGAAATATGGAAATAGATCAAGAAACTTCAAAAGAACAACGTCAATTTGCTTCTCGCCTGAAAGAGCTCGAAAAAGAGGAGTATTTCCCGCAAAAAGAGGATACCGACTCCTTCTGGGGAATAGTCAATAAGGTAAAGAACAGTCTCACCAATCCCTCCAACGTGTATGTGCGTCCCAAGGTGGGCAATTTGGACATGTATCGGTTTGGGATGAAAAGCGGCGACGTGATTTATCTGAAAGCCGAGGCGAAAGGCATGTCGCTCGCTGTCACGTCAAGGGGAATAGCCTATTTCTCCAACGATGATGTAAGGGACGTCATCAAAGCGCAATGGTCGGAAATCGAATGTGTGGAATATGACGGGGATGATATCCTGGTAACTACCACCGACGACGCTGTGCTGATCCTTGACTTCTCGTTCCCGGCATGGCTGATCGCTGATGATGGCTACTCAATTGACCTCTTCGTGTCCACGCTGGAGGAGATCCGGCACTACGAATCTTCACGTCAGACCAAAGCCCAGGAAGGCGATGGCGCAACCACTACCGGAGAGGTCTCCCGTCCCTCGTCGCAACAATTGACCCTCAAGGAGCCCGACGAGAAGAAATCGCCTAAGGATGACCCGGTGATCCAGAGCGCCCTTAAGCGCTACGGCATGACCGAGATTGTTAACGATTCCCAGTTTGCACCGTTCCTGCCAGTTTTGGGCATGATGGGGCAGGTCGATGGCATGCTTGAGCAAATTGAACAGTTGGCCATCTCGGTCGACAACTCGCTTGCTGCCCTGCGCGATCAGGTGTCACAAATCTCAGATCAGGCTTACGACCTGATGAGGGACTGCGGATTCAAGCGTAGCACTTCATTTGCGGTCTCCGCCGTGGTCGACGTGGTCGGCGAATTCTACGCCCAATGGAAACAGAACCAGGAAGAGGAGAAAATGGAACGGCGTCGCCAATACCTCAGTATGGTCAAGTGCAAGATCGCCAACGGCCGTATGAAAAACATGTTGGTCGCCAAGGAGTACATCACAAAAGCTATCGTCAAGAGTGAGACCTTATACGAGGCCGAGATGAAAAAACAATACGACATCGCCGACCCTGTGCTCGAAAAGAAGATCAAGGTGTTCAAGATGATAGTGATGATTTACGGCAAGCTCCTCTATCTGAGTTACCTCGTGGATTTCTTCATTGAGGTATTCGACTGCTGGCAACGCGGAGAAGAGGAATTACCCGACATTCCCGACAGCTCAAAAGTCTATGGGGATCTCGCAGAAATGTGGACTCAGGAGTGTGACCTCAAAGCGTGCCTCACTGAGCCACAGGACAAGTATTCCGTATCTTTCCTGCTGGCCTTGCAAAATTCCTTTATTGCCAGGCACATGTTAGGGCAACTCGAATATAACTGGTCAACAGGTTATCTTGTGCCCTCGGGATGCATGGATATTGCGTCGGGCAAGACACTCGCGCTATCCCCCAAAGTGGAAGAAACTCTCCAAAAGAATGACTATTACCAAGCACTCAACACCAGTGTGGCGGAGCAACCGGGAAGGACCGGATTGTGGGTAAAGCTCTCACTGGTGGCAATTGGCGTGATACTCACATGGGTCATCTTCAGCAGCATATGGGTGCGGCTTGGAGTTACTGTTGTGCTGGTGTTCATGGGCTTCGGCCTATGGGGCCTGTATGAGGAGGAAGTGGAGAAGTGGCAGAAAGAGACCAACGAAAAAATGAGCAAATTCAAATTCTAATTCATATTTAAAATGGACGACCAACTTTCAATCATCGACCGAGGACAGATGATGGCGCAAGATACCAACGATACAATCTGTAACCTCAACCAAACTCTCGACCGTGTTAATGATCTAATATCTTCGGGAAACGATATCGTGGCAATTTACGCCGACATGGAGCTTTCCATCCATAAGATGGATCTCCAGTTCAACGCTTTATTCGCCAACTTGGAAGCCGACTTGAAGAAATATGACATGCGCGCCGCGATCGTAAAGGAACAGCTCAACGGCATCAGCAACCGCATGGATAAAATGCTCGACAACGCCCTGATGCTCGACACCGACAGCGAGCGTATGCTTGATTTCAAGATGAAGCTGCTCGAGACGATCAACAACCATTCAGCCGACATAGCCACAATGGTAATGAAGTTGCTTTAGGCTCCGTTCATCAAAAAATGTTAAACGGGGCCTAAAGTACACAGCTTGGTGGTTCACAAGGTAGTGTACTTTTTAGCCACAAAAATCGTTAAGGGTTTTGAGAATTAATGGCAAAAGCGTTATCTTTGTAGGCGGACACCTAAAGTATCACTACCATGGCAACCAAGGACTCGTTCTACATCCGTTTTGACTGGGCCGCGAAACGATTGCTTCGCGATAAGGCCAACTTCGCCATCCTGGAGGGATTTCTCTCGGCTCTCTTGGGCGAAAGGGTTACCATTCTGGAAATCCTCGAGAGTGAGAGCAATCGTCTCAACCCCTACGACAAATACAATGTCGTGGATATTAAGGCGCGCAACCACCGGGGTGAGGTAATCATTATAGAGGTGCAAAACCTCTATGAAATGGATTTCGTGAAACGTATCCTATACGGGGCCTCAAAAGCCGTGGTTGAGCAGGTGTCGTCGGGCGATCCCTATGGCGTGATCCATAAGGTTTACTCTATCGCGATTGTTTATTTCGACCTTGGCTCGGGGGGCGACGACTATGTTTTCCGTGGTCACACCAACCTTGTCGGCATGCACAGCCGCAAAGAACTTATAGTGTCGGAAAGCGATCGTAAGGGTTACATTACCGACACATATGACATATTCCCCGAATACTTCGTGTTGAAAGTCAACAACTTCGATAAGATAGCTACCACCCCTCTCGAGGAGTGGATGGATTACCTAAAACGCGGCTATATCTCTCCCTCCACCCAGGACTCTGGGCTGATCCGTGCACAAAAGGTGCTCGATCGCGAGGCCATGACCGATGCCGAACGGTATGAATACGACCGTTATCTCATCGCAAAACGTAGCCAACAGGATTCTATGGAAAAAGAGCGCGCTGAGGGGCGTGCCGAGGGAATGGCCCAGGGGCTGTCTCAAGGCATCGCTCAAGGCATCACACAAGGCAGGTTGCAAAGCGCCAAGATGATGATCGACGGTGGTTTGCCGCGACAACAAGTAATCGATCTGTTGCATCTCACTCCCGACGAAACCGCCATGCTATAACCCTCCCCCCCTATAACGAGCGCCGCTATCCGACTCAACAGATAGCGGCGCCCGTTTCTTTTTTTATGAGGCAAGAGTGGGGTCGTCGCCGCGGCCGCCAAGCCAGCGGCGCACCGAGATCATGCGTGGCACGAAGCGCTTCACGGTGGTGGCGTAGCTACTCAACAACACCATCGCCATCATGAAAATTCCAAGCAGAATCATGTAGCCATAGGTCTCCTTGGTGGCCATCATCAACGTTTGCTGATTGAGTTGGCCCATCCAGTCGATACCCTCCTCGGTCATTCGCGACGACTTGTCGAGATCCAATCCCGACGCTCCAAGCATCATATTGCAATTGTACGACCACCGGTATAGCCGCTCCACAATAGCTCCAGCAGCCGCCAAGCCTGGCCCACACCGCAGGAATCCCAAGATGGAGATATTCATGAAGAAATGCTGGAACGGAATCGCTTGCGACAACAGGTAGGTGCAAAGCCCCTCGATCATCACTTCCCCTACCCCAAAGGCAAACATCGGAATCCAAAACAAGTGAGGAGCAGTATCAGGGTCAATCAAGAAGTAAATATTCACCTCGTAATACGTGATGAGCAACGTGATGAGTATCAGCACCATTTTCACTGTCCAACGCCACCTTACCAGGGTGAAGTAGAACAAAATCGATCCCATGATGATGCCAAACAACTCGGGATAGTTCAACGACACGATATTGACAAATCCATAGTGAAGCAATCCTCCCAACAATGTGGGCTGTACGGCATGAGCTGTTGATTCCAGCACAAGAATGCCAAACAAGGCAAGAGCGAAACTCCACGCCACCGGATATTTAAACGCTTTCAGGTCGATATACGGCTGCTCGGCTCGCGCGCTTTGCCAGATGGATAATCCCAGCATGACAAAGAAAATCCACGTCGCGCAACGTATCTGGGGCGCGTCCCACCAGTCGTAGTGCTCCCCGAAACAAAAAATCCATGTGAGCACCACCATGGTGCCGGTCCACAGCAATTGGCCCATCCAATCTATACCTTGCAAAGGCCATTTTGGACCCGAACGGTGATCGTGTTGCATGGTGAAATACACCCAGGCCTCCACGACGATCATCAGTACCACCACTATCAGATACATCATCTTCCAATTGGTGAAATACGACATCCAAGCCGAGACGATTCCCGACACTTGGATCGCGCCGCACACTAGCAGGTACACCACCGAGAAAAACACGGCGAAATTGCGCGTGGGGGTGATGTTGAGCTGGATGGTGCTCATGCAGCCAAACATTCCCATCATCTTGAAATATCCGGCAACCAGGCAAACTAGCCACAACAATGGTGCCCAGGTGACGTACATGGCCAAGATGGCACAACCGATCTCAACACCAGCCGCTATGAACCACAACTGACGCGTGAACAACCCAAATTTCCAACGGAACATGATAGGAAAGATAGCGTTCAGCCCAATCAGCGAGCAGTAGGACGCCATCGTCACATCCTCGCTCAAGTAAGCCAGCTGTCCCACCATCTGCGTCAGAGTAGCTAGGTACACACCTCCCGTGAGCTGGAAACAAAATGCCATGAAGATCACCGACCAAAAGCGCAACCGGTGGGGGATGCTCGGACGGAACATCAACATCTGCCTGACAAGATTGACAGGCGGTAACTTAGGCAAAGCCATCAGTCGATTACCTTACATTCGACGTTGAGGCCCGTACGCAGCCGCGCCATGTCAGCCCGGGGGGTATTGGCGGCGAAGCGTATCTTCACCGGCACGCGTTGCTCCACCTTCACGAAATTGCCCGTGGCGTTGTCCTGGGGCACAACCGAGTACTGCGCTCCCGTGGCTTGAGAAATCTGCTCGATGTAGCCCATGAACTTCACGCCGGGGATGGCATCGACAGTCATGCGCACGGAATCGCCCACGGCCATTCGCGCCGTCTGCGTCTCCTTGTAGTTGGCAACAACCCACGTGTCGGCGGTGTCGACCACGGTTAGGAGTGTCTGTCCCGGCTGAACCAGTTGACCCACTTGGATATTTTTCTTTGAAGCGTAACCGTCGCAGGGGGAGATAATTACCGTGTAGCTAAGATTCAACTCGGCCAACTCGACAGCGGCCTTGGCAAGCTCTATTCCGGCGTCGTTTTGGCCCAGGCGCTGGGTTTGCTCCTGCGAGGTAAGGTCGGTCGACCGCTTTTGGTGGGAGAGCATGTCGTATTTGGCTTTAAGGGCCGCGTAATTGGTCTCCACGGCGTCGTATTGCTGCTGGGTCACAGCCTCTTGTGCCAACAGTTCCTTGTAGCGGGCGAGGTCGCGCTGGGCGTTGTCCATCAGGGCTTTAACTTCAGCGAGCGCAGCGTCGTTGACCGTAAGATTGTTACGGGTGGTAGTGATTGCGGCCGACATGGCCCCACGGCCCGAGGTGGCGTTCTGGAGGTCGGCATGGGCTTGAGCCAGTCGCAAGCGAAACTCGGTGTCCTCAATCACTGCCAGCGTGTCGCCCTTGTGCACAGGGGTATAGTCGTTGAAATATACGGCCTTGACAAATCCTTGCACGCGGGAATTTACTGGGATAATTTGTTGACGCACTTGGGCATTATCGGTGTAAGTCGATGAAGTAAAGCCCATAAACTTCACTGCCACCCAGCCGAGGCCGAGCAGTATCAAAGCGATCACCCCAAGGTTTTGGAGTGTTCGCCGTGTTTTTTGTCTCATAATGTTCCTGAAATGTATTTAAGTTGGTAGTAATAGAGGAGAGTGTTGATGCGTGCGTTCACCAGTCGGGTCTCGGCGTCCAAGCGGGCCGTCGAGGCGTCTAGCATGTCGGTCAACAACGCGAGCTGATTGTTGAATCGGTTTTCCACCACGCGGTAGTTTTCGGTGGCCAGCTCCACGTTCTTCAGCTCGGTGACGATCATCTCCTGTGATTGTATATACATTGTATATGTGGCGTCGATGCGCTGCGACAGGTCGTCGTCGATCGACTCGCGCGAGGCCTTCAGTTGCATCCGCTCGATGCGGTTGAGGCGGGTCTTCTTGTTGGTCTTATAGAGCGACGAGAAGTTGTAGCTGATGTTGACGCCCACCCACCATGCGTTGTAATTCTTGTCGATTGCGGGGATCTCGAAGGTGACGGGTCCGCCAAGGTTGTCTCCGGCGATCACTCCCACCTTGGGGAAACGCTCGGCTCGGTCGATCTTGTCGCGAGCCTCCAGAATGTCGACCTGTGACGCGTTGATTTGCAACAGTGGGCTTTCGCCGCGAGCCAAAGCCAGCCAATGGGCTGAGCCGTCGCAGGGTAGGGGAGTGGCCAGAATTGTGGAGTCGGGCTCGATCTCCTTCTGCTCTTCTAGGCCACAAAGCACCCGCAGGTCGTGACTGAGGGTCGCTACCGAGTTGGTAAGCGTCAATCGGTCGTAACGGAGCGACGACAGACGCAACTCGTAGCGGGTGATGTCGTTTTTGAGCACAACGCCCTGGGCACGCCGCGCGTTCATCTGCTCCAAAAGTTGCTCCGTCAGGGCGATGTTCTGGTCGTAAACGCCGATGAGGTTGTGGCACTTGAACAGGTTCAGGTAGCATTGCGCCACTTGGAATCGCTTGTCCGCGAGCGTCTGGCGATATCCGGCGCGACTGAGGCGCGTTTGGCTTTTGGCCAGGTCGACGCCGCCCGTGATGGCTCCTCCAGTGAACACGGGCTGGTAGAGCGAGGCGGTGAAAGTGTTGGAGAAGTGGGGTAGGGGATCTCGGGTAGCGTTGGAGAAATCGCGGTCGAGGATGGTGCCGTCGCCCAGATAGGAGAGCTGCACCGAGGCGTTGACGTCGGGGAGCCATGCCGAGCGTGCCACGCGCTCTTGTTGCTCGTTCATCTCAATGGAGATTGCCGAGGCTCGCACGGCTGAGTTGTCGGTTTCTACACGCTGCAACAGAGCGTCGAGCGATGTGGTCGACTGCGCCCTCGAGCCAATGACGCACGCCATAACCACCGCCACCGCGGTAGTGTATATTTTTCTCATAAATATAAATGAAATTGCAGATGTCAAAAAATTTGATCAAATATTGCCGAGCCTCATCCTAGCTCAGCGCTAAAGCTTTAAATCATTAAAGCTATTAACCTTAAACTTTAAACCTTAAACTTTAAACCTTAAACTTTAAACCTTAAACTTTAAACTTTAAACCTTAAACTTTAAACTTTAAACTTTAATCCTCTAAGCGATATGCCTCTGCGTCACACCCCACAAACAGCGTTGGCAATAACTGCGTCCAGCGCTCCTTCCTGATTGATTGCTTGTTACCTTAGAATACATTATTAATTGATGGGCTATATGACCCATTTCCCGCCGCGAAGTTACAAAATTTTTCGCAGTTTTCAGTTTTCAGTTGAATAGTCTTTTCTCCTTTCATCCTTTATTCCTTTGAATTCCTTAAAGGAGGAAAGGGGTAAAGGAATAAAGCTCACCACTCACCACTCACCACTCACCACTCACCACTACTCCTCGGTGTAGGCGACGGGCGAGGCCAGCATCGGGGCGATGGTCGTCAGGTAATAGTCGAGGCGACCCTCGTTGCGCAATTTGGTCAACAATTCAAGGCCGTCGAGCGAGCCGATTCGGTCGCGGTTCGACTGATAGTAATTGATGGCTGCCCATAGCGAATGAAACTGCATCGAGGTGGAGTAAACCGATGATTGAGCGTCCATTGCGTAGATAGCCGCGGCAGCCAGATATGCCACCAGCACCTCGCGGTTCTCCATCAGAGGGTATATCTCGTTGCCCAGCGACAGGGTGATATGGTCGGTGAGGTCCATCCATGCCACAAGGAAGCGCGAGGCCTCGTCGCGCAGGTCCTCGGTGTTCTCATCTTGTGGCGCCTCTAGGAGCCAATGGGCGCACCGCATGGCCGCCACGTCGTAGCTGTCGGGATTGGTGGATGCTTGCAGCTTCTCGATCGAGGGGACGAGGGGCATGCCGATTTGCGCCGACGGGGCGACACCCGTGTTGGCTTGCGCAGCTGTAAACGCGCTTATAGCTATGGCCGTGGCCTTGGAGAGGAGAGTTTTCATATCCCGTGTCTTGTTGTTAGGGTTAGTATCACAATTAGAACGCTTTACACCTCCACCGCGGTTTTCCCTCTTACGTTTAATTAACAAACAAATTTTCCTCTGAGACGACACGGCTCTTTCATTTAAATCAAAATTCAGCGTATAGTTCCCTTACCCGACTCT
>JAJPXC010000120.1 GCA_021205635.1 Bacteroidales bacterium
ACTGCCGAAATCTTATTTACCGAAAACTTATGAAATTTTATTTGCAGATTACACCGGCCCCCCTAGGCTGCCGCGGACGCTCATGATAGCCTTTCGAGGCGTTATACCTGTCGTGCCCTGTCGTGTATTCGGGGGCACGAATACACGACAGGGCACGAATAAACGAAAGCGTATCTAAAAGTGAATCGGTTGCAACTCAATGAGTTGCAACCGATTCACAGTACCCAGACCCGGGATCGAACCGGGATGGATTGCTCCACTGGTGTTTGAGACCAGCGCGTCTACCGATTCCGCCATCTGGGCTTTTGCTCGGCAAAGGTAACACTTTTTTCCCAAACGGCAAAATTTCGGGGAGAAAGATGGTGGAAGTTTTATGAACTATCAAAACTACAAGCTTGTCAACAGGGCGACGGCTCGGTCGAGCATGGTGTCGGTGCCGGTGAGGGCGGCCACGGGGTCGAGGTCGACCATGCAATCCTCGGCGGGAGAGACGCCGTTCTCGGTAGCGTTGCCCTGCGCGTCGAGCACAGGACAGGCTGAGCAGCGCACGGTCCAGCCGCAGGGGATTTCCGATGAGTAGGGCATGCCCGAGCCTCCGCCGGTGGTGGCGCCCACTAGGTAGCAATTGGGAAGCAGGCGCATGATGGAGGCGAAGTTGTTGGCGGCCGAGAATGTGGAGCGGTTGGTGAGCACGGCCACGGGTTTTGCCCACAGCCAGTGGCCGTCGCTGGCGGGGTTGTAGTAGAACGCCATTGGCTCGGAGAAGTCGTCGTGGCCCGGACCAGTTTTGTGGGAGATGTAGCCTACCAAGGTACGCTCGGTTATAAACCTCGCCACGAGAGTTTCGACGTTGGTGAGGTCGCCGCCGCCGTTGTCGCGGATGTCGATGATCAGGGCGTCGCAGGTGGCGAAGTGGGCGAGGATGTTGTCGAGGTTGCCTTCGCCGATGCCGTAGCTGAACGACGGATATCGCATGTAGCCCACGTTCTGGGGGAGGATTCCGTAGTCGATACCGCCGATGGAACGGTAGTTGAAGTTGAAGTAGTATTGCTGCACAAGGCGCTCGTCGTAGTTTTGGGGAAAGTCGCTCCACCAGGCGCGGTAGTAGGAGGTGTTGAAGGGGGCGGAGAGGTTGACGTGGCCGTCGCGGAGCTCGTCGAGCATTTCGGCCAAGACGGAGAAGAGCTCCTCGGATGTCATCTGCTCGCTGATTCGTGGAGCATACCGGGAGTATACCTCGTCCCAGTCGACGCCTTTCTCGGCGAAGAAACAGTAGTGCTGGTCGAGGACGGTCCACAGGGCCTCGAAGTTGCCTTGCCGGTCGTTATCCCACTCCTCAATATCGTGGCACGCCGCGAGACCCGCGGCCATCGCGACCGCGATCGTTAAGCGAAGTGGGAGGAAAAGGAATTTATTCCAGTTCATATCCTAAATCACTTGAAGCCTTCAACAGATTTTCTTTTAACGCAGGAATATGCCTTGTTATTAAGCTCCAAAGGAACTCGGGCCTTACAGCGTCATACTCGTGAATAATGCGATTTCTGGTGTTGATAATGTCTTTCGCTTCAGCCAGGGGGAAATCCGGCCGGAGGTGCAGAACTCGATTTATGGCCTCTCCCATTATTTCGATTTTTCGCTCGACGGCGCTGCGCGTGCGAAAATCGCCTACAAAATCGTCAAACCGTTTAGGGCGATTCTCAAAATAGCTTTCGACCTCCCGGATAGCCTTTAGGATATCGGACAGGTAAATGGGCAGATAATCATCCATAAATTACCTGTTTTTTACTTTCAATAGCTGCCCGAAACAGGGGGTTTAACTGATCTCCGTTTTCAATCAAATCGACTTTGCGACCAAAAAGTGCCTCAAGCCCTTCGCGTAAGTCAAAATAATTGCGCACATAGTCGAATGTGTCTAAATCCACAGGCTCAAAATCGACCAGCATGTCTACGTCGCTTTGGTCGTTAAATCGGTCGGTGAGAATCGAACCGAAGACGGCCAAAGTTTTCACTTTGCATCTTTGGCAGAGTAGGATGATGCGCTGTAAGTTAAACTCTATCAGTTTCATTGCGTCGGGGTTTTGCGCAAAGTTAAGGAATAAATCCGACCCACGCAATACTTTATGCCATCATCAGGACGATGACGACGCCCCATAGGATTAGCAGGGTGTTGCCGATGGCGTAGGTGACAGTGTAGCCCATAGCCGGGATGGAGGAGTTGAGTTGATCCTGCACGGCTCCGAGGGCGGCGGTGGTGGTGCGAGCTCCGGCGCAGCAGCCCAGGGTGATCGCGGGGTGGAACTTGAACAGCTTGGCTCCCATCCAGATGCCGATCAGCAGAGGTGCGGTTGTGGCCAGGACACCGGCCAGGAATAGCATGCCACCCACTTGGGCCAATCCCGAGATGAACGTAGGGCCGGTGGTGATGCCCACGACGGCAATGAACACGTTCAAGCCCAGATTGTCGAAAATCCATACGACCGGTTGCGGGATTCGGCCGAAATTTGGCCTGCGGGAGCGCATCCAGCCCATCACCAAGCCTGCGATCAACGCGCCGCCTGAGGTGGACAGCGAGATAGGCACGTCGCCGATGTGGAGAGTCAAAGCGCCCACGATGCCGCCGATGACGATTCCCCAGCCGAGGAATACCATGTCGGTCTTCACCGTGGGGCGGTCGACGTAGCCCATTTGCGGCGCAGCGGTTGAGACTTCACTTTCCAATCCGGTGATTGTCAGCAGATCACCCGGGTAAAGCTCGGTTTGGGCCAATACGGGGATGGCAACACCGCCGCGGGAGATTGCCTCGACCATAACGCCGTAGAACCATTTGTTCTGGCGCAACTGGTCGATGGTGATCTTATGGCCGATTTTCTTCTTGGTCAACATCACTTGCACGCGCTCGACGGGGAAGGTCAACAGCTGGCCGTCGCTCACCTCTTGGCCGATCCAGCTTTCGTCCTCGATGACGAACTCGCGGCGTCCGCTCAATACCACCTCATCGCCCTTGCTGATGGTGAGGCCCTCGGTCGTGGGGGAGAGGATTTTGCCGTCGTGGCGCACGCGCTCGACGAAGATTCGGCGTCCCATCTCCTCCAAGTGGGCCTCAATCTCGGGCACGGTCTTGGGGGTAGTGAAGAAGTCGGCCTCCACGCGGTAGGCGCGGTAGGTGACGGGGCGGTAGGCACTTTCGAGAGCAGGGTCGTCGTCCATGGCCGATTTGTTCATCTTCTCCTCGAGGGCCTTGGTGGCGGCGCGCACCTTGTCAAGGCCCCCCAGCAGTTTGGGTCCCATGTTGCCGAGGAGCCAAGCCGAGCCGATGGTGCCGTAAATATAGGTGACGGCATAGCACACGGGAATCATCTCAAGCCACTCCTGCTTGGTATCGGAGGCGACACCAAGGGTGTTGATTGTGTCGGTGCCCACGCCGATGATGGCCGACATCGTCTGCGCCCCCGCGCACAACCCCACAGCCTCGCCGATATTGTAGCCGAACAGTAATGCCACGAGCCACGTGCAGATCAGACACGCCACGCATTGGGCCACGCCGAATCCCACCTGCTTCACTCCGTCGCCTCGCAACGCCCTGAAAAACTCCGGGCCGACGCTGTAGCCGATTGAGAAGAGGAACAGCAGGAAGAACACCTGCTTTACCGGGCCTGAGATGGGGATGTCCATCTGTCCTACGACCACGCCCACGAGCAGCACGGCGGTAACCGAGCCGAGTGAGAAACCCTTGATTTTCAGGCTACCGAGCCAAAAGCCGATAGCGAGGGTGAGAAATATGGGCAGCGCGGGATTGTCGCGCATTGTTTCCAATAGCCAATGCATAACAATAGGGGTTGAAACGTTATACGTCAAAAGGTATAACGTATCAACCCCTTTATGAGTTCAACTCCTCAGGAGGTCACTATTCAACGATGTTGACAGTGACGTTGCCGGAGGTGGAGGTGAGCAAGGCGCCGAAGATGTTGGTGCGGTAGTTGCGCTGTAGGGGAGCGGCGGGGACCGAAAGCTTGTTGATCTGGGTTGCGTTGTCCCAGAAGTTGAGGGTAATGTCGGATGTCTGTTTGTCCTTTCCCACAAGCACATAGGCCATTGCGAGGTATTCGTAATCGTCAAGCTTGCCGATGGGGAATGTCTGGTAGTCTTCGTCGCTGGATGTGAGGCCGTCGTTGGGGCGAACGGTCTGGGCGAAGGTCGCGGTTGTGGAGCCGCTGACGTCGCCGGTGCCGAGGTTGACGGTTGTGTACACGTCGTTGACGGTCATGGAGGTGGAAACGGTTTTTCCGGCGACGCTGGCGTCGGTGATGTCGCTTGTGCCTATGTTGATTTGGGCGAATGGGCGCAGAAGGGTGACGTTCTCGGTGGCGTCGCCGGTGACGACAACGGTCGACTTGGCGTAGAATGCGTCGCGCGAGTCGTCGATGAGCGATGCGCCGTCGTAGGATATGGTAACGGTTTGGTCCTCAGGCTTCCAATCGTATGGAGCGTCCTCGCTGTGGGCCCAGAATATCACATCGTAGGTTTGGCTCACCATAAGCTTGATATTGACCTGGGCGATGCGGTCGTTGTTGATTTTGGCGTTGCCGGTGGATATGAGCACGCCGTCCTCGTAAACGGCGTAATCGAGAACGGTAGCCGAAAGGCCGTCGGAGAAGGCCCTCGACGAAATAGCCGCGGGTAGCTGCGCTGAGAACGAAATGGTGGCCTCATGGGCGTCGTCGTTATCGCTGGAGCAGGAGCACATTGCGCCTAAAAGGATGGCACACACAGCTGGGAGCAGTGTCTTTTTCATGATTTGGCGTAGTCGTATTGTGTTGACAATGATTGTAGTTGTTCTTGTCGCGAAGTTAATATTTTTCGACCACAAAACAACATTTTCATCTCAAAAAAGGGGTTGTTACGCTTTAATTACCTCCTCGCGGGTGAGGGGGATGACGGGTAGCGACAGGAAGGATGTGTCGGGGTTGTCGCCCACAAGGGCGATGGAGCGGGTGGCGGGGCGGATTACGCGGCGGTGGAACTCGGCCACGTCGTCCAGGGTCACGTCAGGGCCGTAGGTAGCCATTTCCCAATTCTTGTCGCGGTGGTAGCCTTGCGCTACCAGTTGGGCGATGCGACCCGGGAGCTGACGCGGCGTTGGGAATCCGTGGTTAATGCGGTTGAGCCGCTCGGCTTTGATAGCTTCGAATTGCAATGGCCTGAGCGGTAAATCATTAACTAGGGCGTCAAGGGCTTCGACGGCTTCTTGGGTTTTGTCGGCTTGGGTACCGATGACCATAATTGTGGAGCCGGGAGTGTTGGCCGAGGGCTTTCCGGGGAACGATATTTGGGTGAATGTTTGGTAGCCCAGCGAGCGGAACTCGCGCAACTCCTGGAACATCACCGACGACATTCCGCCGCCGAAATAATCGGCCCACAGTTGAGCCACAACGCGCTCGCGAGGGCTAGCCATGGGAGGTAACTGACGCAACACGCTCAGGCTCACTTGGCGTGTCTTGGGGACGTGATAGGTGTATATGCTGTCATCCTGCGCTCGTGGAGTGTTGTAGGTGTCCTCAACGGGAAGCTCGGCTTGGGGGAGTTGCAACAGTTTGACGGCTTGCTCGACCTCCTCAATGGAGTTGGGACCGCTATAGGCAATGGACCGTTGAGCTGTGAGCACCTTCCGGAAGGCGTCCATCATGGTCTTGGCCGAGCCGCGTTTGGCGTCGGCGGGGGAGAATCGGCGCAGGAAGATTGAGCGGTCGCCGTAGAGGGCGCGCTGCCCCACGGCGTGCATCACGGTCGAGACGTTGTTGTCGAAAGCCTTATCGGCGACGTTGAGGGCCTCGACGACATCCTTGTAGCAGTCGGGGTCCTCGGCCACGCCCTGAATGAAGTCGTTGAGCAGGGCGACGGCTTGTTGAAGGCGGTCGGCTCGGGCTTCGAGTTGGATTTTGGTCTCGTCGTTGGTGACGCGCATCTGCAACGACGCGCCCAATTTGGCCAATTGGAGGTTAAACTCCTTGCGGTTCAGGGAGTTGACAGGCGCTTTGTCGAAATATTCGGGAAGAAGCTCGAGAATCGGGTCGGATGCCTTGCCGCGATGGAAGATAATGTCAAGGTCAACCAAGTCGTTGCCGCTCAGGGGATTATAGAAAATTGAGAGCTGAGGTAGAGCGTCGACTGAAGTCGTTTTATCTCGTGGGAAGTCGACTGAATGGATGGCGGCTGGGAGAGTTGTGACGTCGTTTTTGATGTCAATTAAGCGGCAGTGGAAGGGGATGTTGCCGAAACGCTGGCGTAACTCGCTGGCGTAGGCGCTCTCATCGGCCGCGTGTTTGGGCCGGAGAGGGGTGTAGCCGGGCTGCTTGAGCCGCTCGGGGTCCATTTTGCCGAATTTTTTGACCAGCCGGAGGAAGCCATCCTTGGTGAAGTAGCGAGCTGCCACCTTGGCGATGTCGTCCTGGGTATAGGACTTGATTTCCTTGATACCACTGAGGAAGTCATCCCAGACTTGCCCTTGGGAGAACACTCTTACCATTGCCTTGCCGCGTTCCAGTGGGTTCTCTAGCTCTTCGAGCAACTCGCGTTCCAGTGCCTCGCATGCCACGTTGAGCAGCTCTTCGGGATAATCCTTGGTAATCAAGCGTTTAATGGCCTTGTGGAATTGGTGCTCTAAGCCGCGATTGGTGCCGAGTGGCATTTTGGGCACGCCCAGGAGCACAAGGATGCCGGCATCGTTCATAGGAAGGTGTCCGGCGGTGGTAATCAACGCTTTGTGGTCGAGAGTGAGGCGGTCGAGCAGGCCGGTTGTGCTGTCGTTGGTGAGCATGGCTACCACGAGGCGGGCTATCCACAAGTCGGGGTTGCCGTTCTCGGGACCGGGGTAGACCAAAGCAAAACCTTTGACCATAGGAATGGCCAGCGGCACTTTCACCGTCTCTCCATGGTGTACAGGAACCGGCTCCTTAACGCGCTCGGGCACAACGCCTTTAGGGAGTCGGCCGAATGTGCGCTCGAGTTTCTCTTGTATCCCCTCGGGGTCGAAATTGCCCGAGAGGATAAGACCCATGTTGGAGGCTCCGTAATATTTTTGGTAGAACGCCTGCATCTGGCTGAGGGAGGGGTGTTTAAGGGCCTCGGTGGAGCCGATGATGGGGAAGGCGTAGGGATGGGTGCCGAAATAATTTTTGCGCACGAGCTCCACTGCGACGGACGACATATTGTCGGCGTACATGTTTTTCTCCTCGTAGACGGTTTCCAACTCGCTCTGGAACAGCCGGTAAACGGGATTGATGAACCGCTCGGAGGCGATTTCCAGCCACGGGTCAAGGCAGTGGGGCGAGAATGAGTTGTGGTAGAACGTGAAGTCGTCGCCTGTGGCGGCGTTGAGCCGGGAGCCTCCGTAAAGGGTGATCAGGCGGTTGTACTCGTTGGGGATTGCGTAGTCGGCCGCCTTGACGCTCAGCTCGTTGATCTCTTTAGAAAGGATGTCGGGTTGCGTCGAATCAACAGTGTCGCTGTCCCGCCGAGACGGCGGGACTTCCTTTCTAGCGGCGTCGTAGGCGGTGGTGATTTTGTCGAGCCATGGGCGCTCGGCCTCGTAGTCGACGGTGCCGATACGCTGGGTGCCTTTGAACATGATGTGCTCAAAGTAGTGGGCGATGCCGGTGTTGGGGCAGTCCTTGGCGCCGGCTCTCACCACCACGGCTCCAAATACGCTTGGAAGGGTGGTGTCGACATCGAGCCACACCCTCATCCCATTTTTCAATATAATCTCTCGCATATTGATTTCCAATGAATTACGCTCGTTATAACGTAATCACGTAATAACGTTATAACGAGCGCTAAATGCTAAATGCTAAACGCTAAATGCTAAACGCTTATCTGCGGCGCTGCTTCTGCTGCTCGCGGAGCATGGCTTGTTGCTTGCGCTGCATCTCCTCCATGCGGGCCATGAAGCCGCTCTTCTTTTTGGGCTTTGCGGCGTTGGCTTTCATCTTGGCGCGCATCTTCTCCTCGTTGACGCAACGACGGAAGATGTAGGTCTGCACGATGGTGATCAGCAGCGACAGGAAGTAGTAGTAGCTCAGGCCCGACGCATAGTCGTTGAAGAAGAACAGGAACATGATTGGCATCAGGTACATCATCCACTTCATGCCCGGCATTGAGGATGACGACGGCTGATTCTGCATGTTGATCTGGGTGTAGATGATGTTGGTGACGGTCATCAGCAAGCAGAACAGGCTCACGTGGTTGCCGTAGAAGGGGATTGTGAACGGAAGCGTGCATATCACGTCGGGCGCAGAGAGGTCGTGTGCCCACAGGAAACCCTGGCCTCGCAACTCGATACACGACGGGAAAAACGAGAACATCGCGATCAGCACGGGGAACTGCAGCAACATCGGCAGACAGCCCGAGAAGGGCGACGCTCCGGCCTTGGAGTATAGGGCCATGGTCATCTGCTGCCGCTTCATAGCGTTCTCCTGCCCCGGATACTTGTCGTTAATCTCCTTGATCTCAGGCGCTAGCAGTCGCATGCGGGCCTGCGACATATAGCTCTTGTAGGTGAACGGGAAGAGGATGATCTTGATGAAAATGGTCAACAGCAGGATGATGATGCCGTAGTCGGTGATAAATGACCCAAGGAACGTGAACACCGGGATGACTATGATGGTGTTGATCCAGCGGAACAGTGTCCAGCCCAAGGGGATCAGGTGGGTCAACTGTAGGTCCTCCTTGGCGTCGAGGGTGTCGTCGAGGCTCGACAACAGCGGGTAGAGGTTGGGACCGAGGAAGATGTCGAAAGTGCAAGGCGTGGCCGAGGTCGACGAATAGTCCATCGACGCGGTGCACTCCATGGTTTTCAGGAAGGTGGGGTCGTCGTTGAGGGGCGCCGATTCCACGTCGGCCGTGTTGAAGCCGCCGCGGGGGATGACAACCGACGAGAAGAACTGGTTCTTGAAGGCCACCCATTGCAGCTTTTGGTTCAGCGACTCGCGGTCGTTGGAGTTCTCGCTCAGGTGGTCGGGACCCTCGCCCATGAACTTATAGAAAATCGACGAGTTGCGCTCCTCGAATGTGCGACCCTTCTCGTTGCGGGCCATCTTTTGGTACCAGTGGAAGTCGATGGAGGCCACCGAAGAGGGGATAATACGTTGCATTCCGCTCTGCACCAGTTCCATAGTCACGATATATGAATCGGGGTGGAGCGTGTATCGCAAGCCCCACATGGCTCCCTGCTCGAGGTCGAGGCGCATCAGGATTGTGGAGTCGTTCTCCTGCACGGGGGTGAAGTAGAAGCGACCGGTGTCGAAGCGCTGCGAGGCCGAGGTGAGGATAAACGAGTAGCTATCGGTGGCCGGGGTGAACATCTTCACCAGCGCGGTGTCGCCACCCACGTAAGTGTCGTAATCCTTGAGCGTGGCCTGGGCGATAACGCCACCCTTAGTGCTTAATTCAAGCTTTACAAGCTTGTTTTCCAGCACGATAGAGGTGGAATCGCCGTAAAGCACGCCTGCGAAGCTCTGGTAGCGGGCTGCGTCGGTAATCGCCTCGCGGATAGCGGCGTAGGCGGCGCGTTTCTCGGCCGAGGTGGCCTGGACAGCGCTGGGGTTGGCGATCAGTTGTCCGGCGTTGAGGGTGGTATCAAGAGCGCGTACGGTGCCCTCGATTTGTCCCTCGACGCCCAGTGTCAAGCTCAGCGAGGGGGTGCTGAACTTCTTGGCGGCCGTGGAGTCGGCTGATGTCGACTGGTTGATCAGGGCTCGAATCGAGGCTTGCTCAGCGGGGGTGATGGTGTCCAAGCGCAAGGCCTGGCGCTCGGCCTCTTCAGCCTCTAGCCGGGCTTGGGCCTCGGCTTGCTCCTGCTTGGCGCGCTGTGCTTGTATCTCTTCTTCCGAGGGCTTGTTGAACCACATGAATCCGAAGATGACCAACGCCATCATCGCGAATCCTATGAGAGTATTCTTATCCATTTATAAAATTTGTTTCGATAGCTACCGATATTTTCGGGATTCCCGGGAATTTCGAAAATATCGAGAATTATGGGATCTTTCCTCCTTACTACTTTCCTTCTTTATCGGCTTTCTCTTTCCCATAAGTTATTGCTGCCTTGACGAAGTCGAGGAACAGGGGGTTGGGGTGGAGCACTGTCGATGAGTACTCGGGATGGTACTGAGTGCCTATAAACCAGCGTTTTTCGGGCACCTCGACTACCTCGACGAGGCCCGTTTCGGGGTTGAGGCCCACGCAGTTCATCCCTGCGGCCTCGAAGCGCTGGCGATACTCGTCGTTAAACTCAAAGCGGTGGCGGTGACGCTCCTTGACGGTGGTCGTGCCGTAAGCCTTAGCTGCCTTGGAGTTGGGATCCAAGCGGCACTCGTAGGCACCGAGGCGCATGGTGCCACCCTTGTCGGTAACCGATTTTTGCTCCTCCATCAGGTCGATCACATTGTCGGGGGTGTTGGGGTCCATCTCGGTGGAGTTGGCCTCCGGCAAACCCAGGACGTTGCGGGCGTACTCGATCACCATGCATTGCATGCCCAGGCAGATGCCGAAGGTGGGCACGTCGTGCTCTCGACACCATTTCAGCGCTACGAATTTACCCTCGATGCCGCGCTGGCCGAAGCCCGGGGCGATAATCACGCCGTCCATCGGCGACAGCAACTCGTCGACGTTGGAGGGATTGAGTTTCTCGGAGTGTATGAATTTGAGTTTAAGCTTGCGGTCGTTGTAAGTTGCGGCTTGGAAGAGAGCCTCGTTGATCGACTTGTAGGCGTCTTGCAATTCGACGTATTTGCCTACCAATCCGATTGTTACCACCTCTTGAGCGGCATCCATTTTCTCGAGGAAGTGGAGCCAGGGAGCCATGTGGGGTTCGCCTTCGGGGGTGACACCGGCCTTGCGGAGCACAAGCTCGTCGAGGTGCTGCTCGTGCATCGTCAGGGGCACCTTGTAGATCGAGGGGACGTCGATCGACTGGATCACGGCGTCGGGCGACACGTTGCAGAACAGCGCTATTTTCTTGCGCATATCCTGCGGGATGTGGTGCTCGGTGCGTAGCACCAGGATGTCGGGCTGGATACCCACCTCCTGAAGTTGCTTTACCGAGTGCTGTGTGGGCTTGGTTTTCAGCTCCTTGGCGGCGGCGATGAAAGGAACGTAGGTCAAGTGGATGCACACGCAATTCTTGCCCAGCTCCCAGCGCAATTGGCGCACGCTCTCGATGAACGGCAACGACTCGATGTCGCCCACGGTGCCACCGATCTCGGTGATCACGAAGTCGAATTTGCCAGTGTTGCCAAGCGCCTTGACGTTGCGCTTGATTTCGTCGGTGATGTGGGGGACGATCTGCACGGTTTTACCCAAGTAGTCGCCGCGACGCTCCTTGTCGATCACGCTTTGGTAGATGCGGCCGGTGGTGACGTTGTTGGCGCGGGTGGTGGAGATGTCGGTAAATCGCTCGTAGTGGCCGAGGTCAAGGTCGGCCTCGTGGCCGTCGACGGTCACGTAGCACTCGCCGTGTTCGTAGGGGTTGAGGGTGCCGGGGTCGATGTTGATGTAGGGGTCAAACTTCTGAATGGTAACGCGATATCCACGAGCTTTCAGGAGGTTGGCCAACGAGGATGAGATAATTCCTTTGCCGAGCGACGACACGACGCCGCCAGTGACGAAAATGTACTTGGTTTCCACTTCTTATGATTTTAAACCGCGAAGATAGCGATTTTTCCCAAAAATCACAATACCACCACCAGAGGTAATTAGACATGTAGAGTCAACAAGCAACTGCAAAATTAATCAATTGATTTGAAGAACACTCT
>JAJPXC010000017.1 GCA_021205635.1 Bacteroidales bacterium
CCACCTTACGGGGCGTGGGCAAGATGCCCACGCCCCGTAAATTCGCTGGCAGCCCTCCTTTCCCCCTTTAATCCTTCCCTCCTTTAAAAAATTTCATCATTTTTTGTTAAAAATTTGGAAGATTGCGAAAGAACACGTAAATTTGGGGGCTGATTACAACTGAGTACACCGTGCAAACACCCATACGACTGACATTAAGCCTATCGACAATGACAGCCATCCCCACCAAGGATGCTGCCCTTGAGGTGCATACGGCCCTCCCATACCGCATAATGGGGGGGGTAATTCCCTATTAATCAATAACTTAACACCCCCCCTTACTCCCTTTCCACACAAAAGGGAGCAAACCCGCTATTTATCTTAATTAATCATTTACTTATATTCATCCTTTATTATTATGAGAAAAATACTCTATGGTACCTTGTCTCTAGCTGCGTTAGCCCTCACTGCTTGCAGCAACGACGACCTCACCGGCGGCGTCGACACAACGGGCCAGGAAGTGGCCGTCACCGTAAACGCCACTCTCCCTAGCAACATCCAATCGCGCGTATTCAGCGACGGCGAGAAAGCCCTCGACATGTGGTACGCGGTCTACGAGGACGGCGTCACCGATCCTATCATCGCCCTCAACAAGTACGACAAGCCCTTCTCCGGCCTGCAGAACACCCTCACCCTGCATCTGATCACCGGCAAGACCTACAACGTCGTGTTCTGGGCACAGTCGCCCGAGGCTGAGGCCAACGGCTACTTCACCCTCGACACCGACAAGTCCACCGTCACCGTCAACTACGACAAAATCAAGTCGCTGAACGCCGAGTACGCCGACGCCTTCTTCTGCTTCAAGGAAGTTGAGGTCAAGGGAGCCGCCACCGTCACCGCCGAGCTACGTCGCCCCTTCGCCCAGATCAACGTGGGCACCAGCGACATGGCCTATGCCGGCCTCCAGGACAAGAAGATCTCCGCATCGATGGAGGTGAGCGCCGCGTTCACCCAGTTCAGCCTCCAGGACGGCGAGGTGATCGGCTCGACCGAGACCATCGCCTTCGACGTCACCCCGCGCCCCAACCAGGACGTTGACACCGCCAGCGACGACTACGAGCAGTTCCCCGTGGGCAACAAAGGCGACTACGAGTACCTGGCCATGGCCTACGTGCTGATGTCGCCCGATAAGATGACCACCGACGTCGAGCTCGCCTTCTACGACAACGGCACCAAGTTCCACGAAGTGAGCGTCCCCGGCGCGCCCGTGCAGCGCAACTACCGCACCAACATCTTCGGCGCCCTCCTCACCTCCACCATCGACTTCACCATCACCATCAAACCCGAATACGAGACCGATTCGAGTTACTACATCATGGATGGCAAGGAGTACACCCTCTACAAGGGCGTGTTCTACGAGGTAGACACCACCCCCTGGGACGGTTCCTCCTCCGAGGCTCCCCTTCATGTGGATGACGAGTATCTGATCACCTCGGCCGCCCAATTCAAGGGCATGGCCGACCAGATAAACACCTACGGAGACCCCCTCTACTACGGCCAAAGCACTACCCCCATCGATGGAGTGTACGAGAAATACGTGCTCCTTTGCGATGTTGACCTTGACGGCAAGACCTGGCGCCCCATGGGCATCTCTTCCGCTAACACGAAAGGTTCCAACGCATCTTTCTGGGGCGACTTCAACGGTAACGGCTTCACCATCAGCAACCTATACATCCCCGCTGACGCCAACTCTGGCACCGCCAATGCCGGCCAATATCTCGGACTCTTCGGCCACATGTCAGGCGGTGGCACAATCGAGAACCTCACCATCCACAACGCTTATGTCTACGGCAAAGCTGACGTAGGCGTGTTGTTCGGATACGATTCTAAGCAGACCGGTAGCACCAAGGTTTCCACCAACGGCCACTTGGTACAGAACATCCGCGTAACGGGATTGGTAAAAGTCGAGGGCTATGAGTACGGCCGCGCCTATGGCATTGGACCCGCCACCGTTAATACGGAATGGAACAACATCGTGTTCGACGTTGATGAAGGCAGCTACATCAAGGGTAAAGATTTTGCCTCCGGAATTACCGGCACAATCGGTTACAATGGTTACGTGCATGATATTATGTCCAACATTAAGGTTTGGCATAACGGCTGGGCCAACTCAGCAGTTAGAGACAACAATGAGTCGGGCGGCCTGTTCGGACAAGTGAACTATGGAGCCACTGTAAGCAACTGCCACTACTCTGGCCATCTGATCTACAACCCCCGTTCCTATAGCACAGCCCGCTATTACTATGGCGGTATCGCCGGCCGATGGACCAATGCCGACGGCGCAGTTACCACCTTCAGAGGATGCTCCTTCACCGGCACCTTCACAATCAACGGATCTCCTAAGTATACCGAGGAGGAAGGCCTCCAGCACGCAATTGTGGGCAACGTCTACGACAACCAAAAAGACAAGACCGGCGTCCTCGTGATCGAATAAACCTTATCCCGATACCCCACCGAGGGGCTGCGCTACCACCGGCGCAGCCCCCTCTTAATTCAAGGAGGGCGGGACGCCCTCGCCCCGTAAGGTTGATCGCCAGCCTCGCCCATTATTCCTTTATCCCTTTGCTCCTTTACTCCTTTCATCCTTTATCCCTTTGTCCCTTTCATCCTTTATCCCTTTCATCCTTTAGCGAGTAACAATTCACCGAAAAAATTTTTAACCACGAAAAACACAAAAAACACAAAATCTAGGAGGGAAAAAGGGGTCGCAAGCTCCCAAAAGCACTAACCATTCGGATGGTTTTGTGTTCTTTAGCGAGTTTACGAGCCTAAATTCGGATTTACAAAAGGCGTGTTAGTGTCCTTTTGTGTTTTTCGTGGTTAAAAAATTTTTCGGTGAGTAGTTACCTTTAGCGAGGGTACAAGTTACTAATTGTTAATTAGGCGTGGCGAGGTGGTAACGGATGTTGCTGATGTGGGGATAAATGGCTAATTTTGCCACGATTTGTGATATTTAGACGAATTAACCTTGAATCAGGAGTGGCAACTACCTAATTTCAGGAATGGCATAGCCTTGAATCAAGAAAGATATAGTAACTGTTTTTTCAACCTTAAATACTTACATTTCAATTATTTCCAAACATCCAAATGAAGATGAGAAAATTATCTACCTTATTGCTTGGCGGATTAATGACATTGGCCACAGTGCAACAGGCCCAAGCAGCTACTTTCGTGGGTAGCCGCGACGACTTCCGCGACGAGACCATTTATTTCGCCATCACAACCCGCTTCTACGACGGCGACCCTATGAACAACGTGTGCGGCTGGGACCAGCAAGCCACGCAGATCGCCAACAACGACCCCGACTGGCGTGGCGACTTCGCCGGCCTGATCGAAAAGCTCGACTACATCAAGGCTCTGGGCTTCACCGCCATCTGGATCACCCCTATCACCCAAAACTGCTCGGGTACCGACTTCCACGGATACCACTCCATGGACTTCTCTTCGGTTGACCTCCGCTACGAGAGCCGCACATCCTGGGGCTCGGCCAAGGACGTAAAATTCCAGGACCTGATCAACGCCGCCCACGCCAAGGGCATGAAGATCATCCTCGACATCGTGCTCAACCACACCTCCAACTTCGGAGAGAAAGGCCTCTGCGAGCTGTTCACACGCTCCCAGAACATCAAGGACCAAGCCAACGTGTCGGCCGCAATTATTCCCAACTACGACAAACTTCCCTCCAACTATAACGACCTTGGCGGCACCGCCCAGTACAACGCCCGTTTCCCCTACTTGAAGAACTCGGACGGCACCAACAAGGACTCCCACAATTACTGGCACCACGTGGGCACCGGCTGGAACTGGGACGAGCCCACCCGCTGGTGGGGCCAGATCGCCGGCGACTGCGTCGACCTCAACACCGAGAACCCCGCCGTGTCCAACTACCTCGTGGAGTGCTACGGCAAGTTCATCGAGATGGGTGTTGACGGCTTCCGTATCGACACCACGGGCCACATCGCCCGCGCAACGTTCAACGCCGCTTTCATCCCCCAATTCACCGCCCTGTTCAACCAATACGCCGACAAGCGCACCGACGGCAAGGCTTTCTTGATGTTCGGCGAGTGCTGCCAGCGCTTCCAGGGGTCGGTGGTTTACCGCGACCAGAACAACCTCTCATCCTTCTTCTACACTTGGAAATCGCCCACCAACATCACCTCGGCTTGGGATTGGACCACCACCGTGTGGGACACCACTTTCATCCGCGAGGGTGACGACTCGGGCCGCTACGGCAACATGCAGCTCTGCGACGACGAGCCTTCACAAGCCTACTCCTCCACCAACGTGCTGATGCAAAACGGCGCTTGGCACGAGCCCGACTACTCGGAGTACAGCGGATTCTCGGTAATCGACTTCCCAATGCACTACTGCTTCAACGACGCCGGCTCGGCCGTGTCGATCGCCAAAAGTGGTGACAAATACTACAACGACGCGTCCTATAACGTGGTTTACGTCGACTCCCACGACTACTGCCCCGGCCCCAACGACGGCACCCGCTTCAACGGAGGCACCCAGCAATGGGCCGAGAACCTCTCGCTGATGTTCACCTTCCGAGGCATCCCCTGCTTGTACTACGGCTCGGAGGTTGAGTTCAAGGCCGGCTGCAAGGTGGACGCCGGTGGCACCGCCGACCCCGTGAAGAACTCGGGTCGCGCCTACTTCGGCAACTACCTCGAGGGCTCGGTTACCGCCAGCGACTTCGGCGAGTACACAGCATCGGGCCAAGTGGCTACCACCCTTAACGCCGACCTCGCTCAGCACATCATCCGCCTGAACAAGATCCGCGCCGCTGTCCCCGCCCTCCGCAAGGGCCAGTACACATTCGACGGCTGCTCGGCATCGGGAGGCTGGGCATTCAAGCGCGCCTACAACAAGGGCGGCGTCGACTCCTACGCACTGGTAGCCATCAACGGTGGCGCCACTTTCAGCAACGTCCCCTCGGGTACCTACGTTGACCTCGTTACGGGCCAAAGCTACACCCCCTCCAACGGCACTATCACCGTCTCCGCCCCCACCAACAAGGGCCAGCTCCGCGTGCTCGTTAAAGGCTGGACCGGCGGCAAGGTAGGCACCGACGGCAAGTTCATTTACGCTACCTCGGCTGTCGCCCACGGCGGCTCGGTAACCGTTGACGACCCCGGCACCACCCAATATTACACCGCCAACGACGCTGTAGGCCAGGCCAAGGTATCCTTCTCGCCCGCAGGCTCGTCGTTCAAGACCGAGACCCTCACCGTCACCGCATCGCTCAACGACGCCGCCACCAGCGGCTGGTACAAGGTGGGCAATGGCTCTCAGGTTAACCTCACCGCCGGCGCGTCCAAGCAGTTCACCATCGGCTCCGACATGAGCTACGGCGACCAGGTATCCGTTACCTGGAGCGCCACCGACGGCACCACCACCTACACCGGCACCGAGACCTACAAGAAGGTCGACCCCAACGCCGTGATCACCGTTTATTGCAAGGCCAACACCGCCCCCTATCTCCACGCTTGGGAGGGCAGCACCAACTTTAACGGCGCATGGCCCGGCAAGCAGATGTCCACTACCACCAGTGTCAACGGTGTCACTTACTATTATCAATCGTTCCCCGATGTACAGGAGAGCTTGAGCATCATCTTCAACAACGGCTCCAGCGGCTCGGGCAATCAGACTGGCGACATCACCGGCATTACCTCCGACGTTTACTACGAGTACGACGGTGGCTCCACGGCCACTGAGGTTGATCCCGGGCCCAAGGCTCCCGTGATCTCGGCTTCCCCCGCCGGCGGCACCAAGTTCTACGATCCTATCCAGATCACCCTTAGCGTATCGGGCGCCGACGCCGTTTACTACACCACCAACGGCTCCGAGGCTTCGGCTTCCAGCACCAAGTACACCGGCCCCTTCACCATCTCCGAGACCACTACCGTCAACTGCTACGCGTCCAACTCGGTAGGCGAAACCCGCACATCCTACATCTACACCAAGACCGACGAGCCCGTCGTTGAGGAGTACTACGTATACCTCAACAACACCTCGAGCTGGTCAACCCCCGCCGTTTGGGCTTGGAACTCGGGGGAGAACTGCTGCACCAACGGCACCTGGCCTGGCGACGCCATGACCTACGACTCCACAACCGGATACTACAAGTGGACACTCCCCTCGGGTAAGAGCACGCCAGCGTTCATTATCTTCTCCAACAGCGGCGACAACCAGACCTCCGACCTCACCTATGTGAACAAGGCCATCTACAAGTGCGACGGTTCCTACACCACCGAAGGTGGCGACGACCCCACACCTGTTACTCCCTCGTCGGTTCAGTTCTTCGGCAACATCAACGGCGCTGGCTGGTCGACCGCCAACCTCACCGACAACGCCTACACCTTCACCGTCACCTCCAAGAGCTACTTCACCTTCACCACCGATGGTGATTGGAGCGGCGCTTGGCGTCCCTCGAGCAACTCCGACCAAACCCTCACCGAGAACGGCACCTACACCGCTGCCAACGGCTCGGATGGCTGCTTCGTGATCACCGCCGCCGGCACCTACACCGTCACCGTGATTAGCGACAGCGCCAAGTCGTTCAAGATTGAAGGCTTCGGCTCAACCCCCACCCCGACTGACACCACCTGGAAGCTCTTCTTCGAGGAGTCGCCCTGGTCGACCGTTTACTGCTACATTTGGGACGACAACTCCACAAGCGTGATCGGCGAATGGCCTGGCACACAGATGACCTACAACTCGTCGACTTCCACCTACGAGATCTCCTTCGACCCGGGTCGCACCCTGGCCAACCCCATGGTGATCTTCAACAACGGCAACGGCGGCAACGGCAACCAGACCGGCGATTTCGGCGCTATTAATTACGGCATTTACAACTCCACAGGCTACCAGTACAGCGGCGTTGAGTCGCTCTCCCCCTCGGCCGGCATGAAGATCCAGACCATCAACGGCCAGCTCGTCATCTGGGCTCCCCAGAGCACTACCGTCACCATCACCTCGGCTTCCGGTCGCTCCTGCGTCGTTAGCGTAAACGCTGGTGTCAACTACCTCAACCTCCCCCGCGGATTCTACATTGTCAACCGCACCAAGGTTATCCTCTAAGATCCCTACTTGCAATCATTAATAATGCGCCAGGGGCGAATCTCGCATGCGAGATTCGCCCCTGGAAATTTAGTGCCTAACCTCATCGTAGGTAATTAGTGAGTAACGTCCGCGGCAGCCCTCCCGGGATGACGGGCTGCCCCCAGCCCGTCGCCATCACGCGGCAGCCCTCCCGGGATGACGGGCTGCCCCCAGCCCGTCGCCGTGTGCCGCTGAGGGCAGCGGCACCTCCCAGGTGGGCTAACGCACCGCAGCCCTCAGCGGCATCTCCCAGGTGGGCAAACGCATCGCAGCCCCGCAAACCAAGCCCCAACGGGGAGGTTTGGCAGTTCTAAGGTTGCATGTACCCCGATTTTTCACTACCTTCGCGCAACTGAAAACTGAAAACTGAAAACTGAAAACTGAAAACTATATATGAAATCCCGTGACCAACTGATTGATGAGCTCCTCGACCTCGCTATCGCCGAGGACGTGGGCGACGGCGACGCCACCACCCTGTCAACAATCCCCGCCGACGCCATGGGTGCCCAACGCCTTATCGTAAAAGAGGAAGGCATCCTCGCCGGCGTAGACGTGGCCCGCAAGGTGTTCCAGAAATTCGACCCGAAGTTGAAAATGACCGTCTACATCGAGGACGGCGCCCGCGTGAAGCCTGGCGACGTGGCCTTCAAGGTAGAAGGGCCCGTGCGCTCCCTCCTGCTGGCCGAACGCACCATGCTCAACATCATGCAGCGCATGAGCGGCGTGGCCACCATGACCGACCGCTACCAGAGCCGCCTCGCAGGCCTTCACACCAAGGTGCTCGACACCCGCAAAACAACACCCGGCATGCGCATGCTCGAGAAAGAGGCTGTGAAAATCGGTGGAGGCTGCAACCACCGTATCGGCCTATTCGACATGATCCTGATCAAGGACAACCACGTGGACTTCGCCGGTGGTATCCCCCAGGCCGTCGCTGCCGCTAAGAAGTGGTGCAAGGACAACGGCAAGGACCTCAAAATCGAGGTGGAGACTCGCAACGAGGACGAAATTCGCCAGGCTCTCGCTTGCGGCGTCGACCGAATCATGCTCGACAACTTCTCCCCCGAGCGCACTCGCGAGGCTGTGAAATTGATTCACGACTGGCGTCCCGAGGGCGATGGCACTGGCTACACGCGTCCCGAAATCGAGTCGTCGGGTGGCATTACCCTCGACACTCTCCGCACCTACGGCGAGACGGGTGTCGACTTCATCTCCGTTGGCGCCCTCACCCACTCGGTGAAGGGCCTCGACATGTCGTTCAAGGCCTGCTGATTTCCATATTTGCCGAAAAATGCGTAACTTTGCCGGCCTATTAGGACAATAAACTTCCCCGAGAGGGAACAAAAATCATTTGAATCACATGAAAGCTTATGTTTTTCCCGGCCAGGGCGCGCAGTTTGTGGGTATGGGCAAGGACCTGTACGACAACAACGCCGAGGCACGCGAGATGTTTGAGCGAGCCAACGAGATCCTTGGCTTCCGCATCACCGACCTGATGTTCAACGGCACCGACGAGGACCTGCGTCAGACACGCGTCACCCAGCCCGCCATCTTCCTCCACTCCGTGATATTGGCCAAGACCCTTGGCGACGAATTCCAGCCCGACATGACCGCTGGCCACTCGCTCGGCGAGTTCTCGGCATTGGTAGCAGCCGGCGCGTTGTCGTTCGACGACGGCGTACGCCTGGTATCGGCCCGCGCGCAGGCTATGCAGAAGGCTTGCGAGTTGAAGCCCTCCACCATGGCGGCCGTGATCGCGCTGCCCGACGAGAAGGTTGAGGAGATCTGCAAGGGCGTAGACGGCGTCGTTGTGTGCGCCAACTACAACTGCCCGGGCCAGATCGTGATCTCGGGCGAGGTTGAGGCTATCGACCGCGCTTGCGAGTTGCTGAAAGAGGCCGGCGCCAAGCGCGCCCTGAAGCTGAAAGTGGGCGGCGCTTTCCACTCGCCCCTGATGGAGCCTGCACGCGCCGAGCTTGCCGAGGCTATCGAGGCCACCGAGATCCACGCTCCCAAGTGCCCCGTTTACCAAAATGTTGACGCCAAGCCTCACACCGATCCCGCCGAGATCAAGGCCAACCTGGTAGCCCAGTTGACGGCCCCCGTGCGCTGGACGCAGAGCGTGAAGGCGATGGTCGCCGACGGCGCCGACGAGTTCATCGAGCTTGGCCCCGGCAAGGTTCTCCAGGGCCTCGTCGCCAAGATTGACCCCAGCGTCGCCACCTCGGGTAAGCAGTAGTTTAAAGTTTAAGGTTTAAAGTTTAAAGTTAATAGCTTTTTATACCGACAATTGAGCCGCAACGCGGCAAGTTGGCAATAACCCCCGGTGACCAAAGGGAACCGGGGGTTACTCGTATGATGAAAACAATATACTTATTAAAGCCCCAAGGGGGCGGTTTGGTTCAACGCTGAGGCTTGCTAAACCGCCCCTTTGGGGCTGAAAGTTAGTGTAATAGGGGTTATTCCGACACCCCGCCCTCCCTGCGGTCGGACGGGGTTATTGCCAGCTCGCCGCGTTGCGGCTCAATTGTCGGTATAAAGAGCTATTAACTTTCAACTTTAAACCCTACTTTACCCACACCTTGCGGCCATCTACGATGTAGAGGCCTGAGGGGAGGTTGGCGGGAGCGATGTTGAGGGGCTGGCCCTGGAGGTTGTAGACGCTGTGGACGCCATCGGCCGAAGCCTCAACGCCCAGGATACCGCTCTCGTTGGCCGAGATATTGATCACCGAGTTGGCGGTAATTGTGACGGTGTAGGAGCCGTCCTCAGCGGCGGTCACAGGCACGTCGTCAACGTCAACCGAGTAGATGGTCATGCCCTCCTGGGGAGCGATGGTCACTTCGGTACCGGTGAGCACAGTGATCGGGTCGAGGTTGGACAGCACGGTGATGCGGTCGGTGGTCACGATGGGCTGGTAGTCGGCTGAGAAGCCGTCGAGCACGAAGGTGACGTTGTAAGAGGGCACCTCGCTCTGGAGGAACACCTTGAACACGTCGCCGTCCTTGAGGTTGAACTCATATGTGCCCCACTCACTCTCGAGCAGCTCGTTGTTGAGGTAAACCCACAGGGTACCCTCCTCCTCGGCGTAGCAGTGGAAGGTGAAGGGGTTGTCGTCGGAGCACACCCACATCTCGCCGTAGCCCGAGGCCAATTCAATGGTGTTGCCCATATCGTTGGCCAGCTCGTAGCCGTAGTAGTTGTAGTAGTTGTTGACCTTGCTCCAGTTGGTGGTATAGGTGATGACGCGGTCGGTGCGGATAATGGGGGTGGCGTCGATCACGATGGCTATGTCGCTCATCACCATCTTGGTGTAGGAGCCGTCCCACAGCTCAGCGGTCTCGCCGTTGACGGTCATCGAGTTGATCGAGTAGTTGTACATGTCGAGAGCCATTTTCAGCTTCGTGCCCATCTGGGCCTGGAACGACTTCCAGTCGGTAATCGTGGTGGTGTCAAGCTTCACGCTCTGCACGACGCCCTCCGAGCCCTCGTTCACCGAGATGGTGACGTTGTAGTATTGTTCGGGGAACTCGGTATCAATCACGATCTGGTCGCCATTGGTCTGGTTGATGGTGTACTGGTAGTACCCCTCCCAGTCGATGGCGGCGTCAACCTCGGTGCCATTTACGGTTACCTTGTAGAGCAGCGACACGCCGTTGGGCTGGATGTAGATGGGCACCTGGTTGTCGGCGTAGTTAAGGGTTTGCTCGCCCTCGGTGAGGCTCACCTGCGTGGTGTAGAGCGAGAGTTTCACCTTCGAGGGATCGCCGTTAACGGTCACTGTCACCGAGTTGTCGGCCGAGATGGTGCCGGTTTCGATCACCAGGCGACCCCAGTCGGCTGTCAAGGGGATGGAGATGGTCTTCTTGCCCGAGTTGAGCGACGTGCCGGAGTAGGTCATCGACTGGATGGCCTCGCCATCCTCGTTGTAAAGGGTGTACGACTTGGTGACGATGTTGTTCTCGGCGTTCGGTGTGACGTAGATGTAGCGCATGGTGCACTGGTCGTCGAAGGTGACGAAAGCCTCGTTGGAGTCGCCGAAATCGATGTCGGTGGTCTCGGAATAGGTAGTCTGGTTAACCGAATAGTAGTACCAGGATTGGATAGTCACCTGCGAGGGGTCGTTGACCTGGACTGTAAGCTGGAATGCGGCGGCGTTGAAGCCCAGGAGACTCATCACCGTCGCGAGGATCATTGTGTAGAATTTTTTCATGTTGGTGGTTTTGTTTATGTAAGCTTAAGTGACGCGAAATTAGTAATTTTCGACCATATACTCTGTAATACTCCCCGATTTTCGACCAGTGGGTGGGGCTGGTTAAGGTAAATAAT
>JAJPXC010000131.1 GCA_021205635.1 Bacteroidales bacterium
CTCCGAGCCGCAACGCGGCGAGTTGGCAATAACCCCGGGTGACCAACGGGAACCCGGGGAGAAAACCGAAAACCCTCTCTCCCCCTCCGAGCCGCAACGCGGCGAGTTGGCAACTAGAAACTAGAAACTAAAAACTAGAAACTATAAAAATTAATAACCTGCAATGGGTAGTGTAAAAGAATATTTCACGTCTTTGGGCCAAGGTATCAAGAGCCTGGTGCAAGGTATGGAGGTGACGGGAAAAGAATTCGTCACCCCCAAAATCACCGAGCGCTATCCCGAGAACCGCGAAACCCACAAGATTCCTGAACGTTTCCGCGCCGAGCTCCACTTCAACTACGACGACCAGGGTCGTCACAAGTGCATCGCCTGCGGAATATGCGAGCGCGCTTGCCCCAACGGCACAATCACCGTCCAAACCAAAATGGTCGAAACGCCCGACGGCAAGAAAAAGAAAAAATTGGACAAATACATCTACGACCTCGGGTCGTGCACGTTCTGCCAGCTCTGCGTCACCAATTGCCCCACAGGAGCAATCGGCTTCGACAACGACTTCGAGCAAGCCGTGTACACGCGCTCCAAGCTCGTCAAACAACTCAATTACCTACCCGAAAAGGAAGATCCGGCTCCCGCACCCAAGCCCGCGGCCCCGAAACCAGCCGCCGCCCCGGCCCCTGTCACCGCGCCCGCCTCGTTGATCGACGAGAACGACCCCAAGGTGAAGGCAGCCCTGGCAAAATGCGCCGGCGACCCCGAGAAAGAGGCAAAAGTGCGTGAAGCGCTCGAAAAAGCCGCCCGATTGAAAGCCGAGCGTGCCAAAGCCGCCACCAGCGAGCCCGCCCAAGAAGCTCCCAAAAGCGACCCCCAATCCCCTGAAAAATAATAATTCTTTATGGAATCATCTATAGCAAGTATCCTCTGTTACATCGCCATCGCCGTGACGATTGTGGTATGCTCGGTACTCGCGGTGACCACCCGAAAAATCCTGCGCGCAGCCACCTACCTGCTGTTCACGCTTTTCGGAGCCGCCGCAATGTACTTCCAATTGGACTATGAGTTCCTGGGAGCCGTACAAATTGCCGTCTACGCCGGTGGTATCGTCGTGCTATTCGTGTTTGCCATCCTCTTGACCAGCCACCCCGGCGACAACACAGCCCGCCTGGAGTCGAAAAAGCGCATCGTCGGCCTTGTCGCCGCCGTCGCCATGCTCGGCATCACCGGATGGGCGCTCGTCAGCCGTTGCGTTGAGGCCGTGGCTCTCCCCGCGATGGAAAACCCCGAAATGCACACGATCGGCACCACCCTGATGGGCACCGGTCATGGTGAGTATCTGCTGCCCTTCGAGGCCGTCAGCGTCCTGTTGCTGGTCTGCATCATCGGTGGCGTAGTTGTAGCCCGTAAACGTTAACCTTAAGCTCCCTCAAGAAATGGAATTGACTATGCTTTACTACTTGATACCGAGCTTAATAATGTTTTGCTGCGGTGTCTACGGCTTTATCACTCGACGCAATATGATCGCTATGCTCATCTCGCTCGAGCTGATGTTGAACGCCGTCGATATTAACTTCGTAGTGTTTAACCGTTACCTCCACCCCGAGGCTATGGAAGGAATGATGTTTACCCTATTCGCTATCGCTATCGCAGCCGCTGAGACCGCCCTCGCGATCGCCATCATCATCAACCTCTTCCGCGTGGCTAAGGACATCGACGTGAAGGACCTCAATAAACTCAAATTCTGATAAGCTATGGCAGTGACACTCCCCTTACTGATTTTGGTCTTGCCGCTGACGATGTTCCTGGTGCTCGGATTGCTTGGAAACAGGATGAGCCACCGTTTCGCCGGCGTGCTGGGTACCCTGGGCATGGGCGCCACCGCGACCATGGCCTACATCGTGGCCTTCACCTATTTCTTTAGCGGTTCCCCCGACTTCATCGACGCCCAGACCGGCGACCGTCTGCAGGCCATAATCTTCAACGTCGATTGGCTCCACTTCTACAAGGACCTGACAATACGCCTGGGCTTCCTGCTCGACCCCATCTCGGCCCTTTTGCTCGTGGTGATCACCACCATCTCGTTCATGGTGCACCTCTACTCCAACGGCTACATGGAGGGCGAGAAAGGATTCCAGCGCTACTTCGCTTTCTTGTCCCTGTTCTCGTTCTCGATGCTCGGCCTGGTTGTCGCCACCAACATCTTCCAGATGTACATCTTCTGGGAGCTCGTGGGCGCCTCGTCCTACCTGTTGATCGGCTTCTACTACACCAAGCCCTCGGCAGTGTCGGCATCCAAGAAAGCGTTTATCGTCACCCGATTCGCCGACCTTGGCTTCCTCATCGGTATCCTTATCCTCAGCTTCTACACCGGCCAGTTCACCTTCACCGACTTCACCTCAGCGCTGGTTGACGGCACCACCAACGTATACAAAGTTTCCGAGGCATCCGCCGAGGCCGTGCGCAACATCTTCCAGACGTCGGCCGCTCCCATGTTCATGGGCGCGTCGGTACTGACCTGGGCTTTGGTGCTCATCTTCATGGGCGGCATGGGCAAATCGGCCATGATGCCGTTGCACATCTGGCTCCCCGACGCCATGGAGGGTCCCACCCCCGTTTCGGCCCTGATCCACGCCGCCACCATGGTTGTCGCCGGTGTATACCTGGTTGCCCGACTGTTCCCGTTGTACCTGATGGAGGTTTCGGCCCTCGAGATCGTCACGATTGTGGGCGCCGTCACAGCCTTCTACGCCGCGATGGTGGCATGCACGCAGGTCGACCTCAAGCGCGTGCTCGCCTTCTCCACCATCTCCCAGATCGCCTTCATGATGGTGGCCTTGGGCGTTGCCCGTCCCTACATCCATGAGGGCATGGGATACATGGCCGGCATGTTCCACCTGTTCACCCACGCCATGTTCAAGGCCCTCCTCTTCTTGGGCGCCGGCGCCTTGATCCATGCCGTTCACTCCAACGACTACACCGCGATGGGCGGCCTGCGCAAGTATATGCCCATCACCCATATCACCTTCCTGATCGGCTGCTTGGCGATCGCCGGCATCTGGCCCTTCTCGGGATTCTTCTCCAAGGACGAGATCCTATCTGCTTGCTTTGAGCAGCATGTGTTCTGGGGAATATGGATGACTATGGTAGCCGGATTGACCGCTTTCTACATGTTCCGGCTCTACTACCGCATCTTCTGGTGGAACGAGCCCGACTACGGCCACCACAAGCCCCACGACGCGCCCTGGACCATGAGCGTGCCTCTGATCTTCCTGGCCCTCGTGAGCGTGTGTGCCGGCTGGATCCCCTTCGGCAAGCTGGTCACCTGGAACGGCGAGCCTTACCACATCCACATCGACTGGGGCTTCGTAGCTCCCCTGTCGCTCGGCGTCGCCATAATCGGCATCCTCCTCGCCACCGTAATGTACCGCAAGGAGAACGCCCTCCCCGACAAGGTGGCCAACAGCGTCCACTGGCTTTGGAACTGCTGCTACCACCGCTTCTATTGGGACGAGCTTTACATGTTCATCACCCACAAGATTATCTTCCAAGGCGTCTGCAAGCCCATCGCTTGGTTTGACCGCCACGTGATCGACGGCGCGATGAATGGCATGGCTTTCGTCACCAACAAGCTCTCTTACGCCATCCGCGGATTCCAGTCGGGAAGCGTCCAGATGTACGTTTGGTGGTATCTTATCGGTGCGTTGCTGCTTGGCGGCATCCTCACGGTATGCATCTTGTAACAGTAACCCGATGAACTAACCTCAGAAATATAGTAATTATATGTTTTCCAATATATTAATCTATTTTGTGGTCATCCCCCTGGTAATGCTGGGGTTGCTGGCCATCTGCCGCGACGTCAAGCAGATACGCGCCGTGGCGGTTACCGGTTCGTCGGCCTTGATCGGCTTGTCGATTTGGGTGCTCTGCGAGTACCTGCGCCTGCGCGCCGGCGGCAATACCGATGAGATGCTGTTCATGGGCTCCTGGAGCTGGTTTACCCCGCTGAACATCAACCTCGCCGTGGGTGTCGACGGCATCTCTATCGCCATGTTGCTGCTTTCGTCGATTATCGTATTCGCCGGCTCGTTTGCCTCGTGGAAAATTGAGATGCCCAAGGAATTCTTCCTCTGGCTCATCCTGCTCTCGACCGGTGTCTTCGGCTTCTTCATCTCGATCGACATGTTCACAATGTTCATGTTCTACGAGGTGGCCCTTATCCCGATGTACCTTTTGATCGGCGTCTGGGGCTCGGGCAACAAGGAGTACTCGGCGATGAAGCTTACCCTGATGCTCATGGGCGGCTCGGCCTTCCTGATGCTCGGCCTGATCGGCATATACTACCACTCGGCACCCGAGGGACAACCTCTCACGTGGAACCTGCTTGAGATCGCCCAAAACGACTCCATCTCCAAAGGCTGGCAATACTTCCTGTTCCCGATGACCTTCGTGGGATTCGGCGTGCTCGGCGCCATGTTCCCGTTCCACACATGGAGCCCCGACGGTCACGCTTCGGCCCCCACCGCCGTGTCGATGCTCCACGCCGGAGTGCTGATGAAGCTCGGCGGTTACGGTTGCTTCCGAGTCGCCATGTACCTGATGCCCACCGCCGCCAACGACCTGGCTTGGATCTTCCTGATCCTCACCGGCATCTCGGTGGTCTACGGCGCATTCTCGGCTTGCGTGCAGACCGACCTCAAATACATCAACGCCTACTCATCGGTTAGCCACTGCGGCCTCGTGCTCTTCGCCATCCTGATGATCAACACCACGGCAATGACCGGCGCTATCATGCAGATGCTCTCCCACGGCTTGATGACTGCCCTGTTCTTCGCCTTGATCGGTATGATCTACGGCCGCACCCACACCCGCGATATCCGCCTCATGGGCGGCTTGATGAAAATCATGCCGTTCCTGGCAGTTTGCTATGTGATCGCTGGTATGGCCTCGCTCGGCTTGCCCGGCTTGAGCGGCTTCGTCGCCGAGATGACAATCTTCGTGGGATCCTTTGAGCACGCCGACTTCTTCCACCGCGCCTTCACCATCGTGGCTTGCTGCTCGATCGTGATCACCGCCGTCTACATCCTGCGAGTTGTGGGCAAGCTCCTCTTCGGCCCCGTTTACGACGAGCACCACCTGACGTTGACCGACGCCACCTGGTGGGAGCGCCTCTCCACGGTCACCCTGATCGTGTGCGTCGCCGCTATCGGTTGCTTCCCCAACTTCTTCGCCAACTTGATTAGATTTACCTTCGACCCCGCGTTCTTCCGCGCACTGGGCATGTAATAACCCCGCGTTCCAATGGATTATTCACAGTTTTTAGCAATGCAACAGGAAATCGGCCTGCTGGTCGTGTTCCTCCTGGTATTCCTTTACGACACGTTTATGCCCAAGCGCGCCCTGGGAGCCACCGCCGCTGTTACCTGCGGGCTCTTCGCCCTGCTGACCCTCGGAGGCTTCGCGATGTGCGTCCTCGACACCACCGCCGACGCGTTCTCGGGCATGTACCAAACATCCCCCATCATCGTCACCATCAAGAACATCTTGAATGTGGGCACCCTCATCGTCCTCATCCAGTCGTGCCAATGGGCCAACAACGACTTCACCTCGGTGCGACGCGGCGAGTTCTACGAGTTGTTGCTCGTCACCCTCTTCGGAATGTACCTGATGATCTCGGCACGCCACTTCTTGCTGTTCGTCATCGGCCTTGAGTGCGCATCGCTCCCCTTGGCCGCCATGGTGGCATTCGACAAAAACCACTACGAGAGCCACGAGGCCGCCGTCAAGTACATCTTGACCGCCGTCTTCTCCTCGGCCGTGTTCATGATGGGCCTGTCGCTGGTTTATGCCCTCACCGGGTCGCTCTACTTCCACGACATCTACTTGACTCTCACCGAGCAGTACCCCGTGATGCTCTGCGTAGCCCTCGCGTTCGTGATGGCCGGCATGGGCTTCAAGCTCTCGCTCGTGCCCTTCCACCTGTGGACCGCCGACGTTTACCAAGGTGCCCCCACCTCGGTTACCTCCTACTTGTCGGTAATCTCCAAGGGATCGGCCGCGTTCGCCTTCCTGGTGATCCTGGCGCAGGCATTCGGCACGTTCTATGCGGGCGTGTGGGAATGGATGCTCTACGGATTGATTATCCTTACCATCACCGTGGGCAACCTCTTCGCCATCCGTCAGAAGAACATGAAGCGATTCCTCGCCTTCTCGTCCATCTCCCAGGCCGGTTACATCATGCTCGGCATCATCGCCATGAACGCCACCGGCACAGCCTCCCTGATGTACTACATTCTCGTGTACATCTTCTCCAACCTCGCAGCCTTCGGCGTTATCCAGGCTATCGAGAACAAGAGCGGATACGTCGACATGGACGACTACAAGGGATTGTACAAGACCAATCCCCGCTTGGCCGTGGTGATGATGCTTGCCATGTTCTCCTTGGCAGGTATCCCGCCGTTCGCCGGATTCTTCAGCAAGTTCTTCATCTTCACCGGCGCTATCGAGCAAGGCTCCATCGAGATCTACATCCTGGTATTGATCGCCTTGATCAACACCATCGTGTCGCTCTACTACTACCTGTTGGTGGTAAAGGCCATGTTCATCAGCCCCGACGAGTGCAAGATCGCCCCGTTCGCCTCGGCGGCCACCGAGCGCCTGGGCTTGTGGATTTGCGTGGCAGGCATCATAGCCCTGGGTATCGTGAGCGTCTTCTACAACTCCTTGCTCAAGATCTCCGAGGCCAGCTACCTCCTCCCCCTGAACTAAGAAATTCTATTTTTCAACCCCATATTTCCCGCAAGATTATCACTCTTGCGGGAATTTTTATTACAATTTGTAAGCCCAATCGCCGATTTTTGACGATTTATTTGCTTATTAGCGTAAAAGGGTGTAATTTTGCAACCAATTATATCATTCTTCGTCACATGGGCCACGAAAACGCGGCCGCGAAGCAAGTCCAAATAGTGAATTTCTATAGGTAAAAGATATATGAGCAGAGCATTACGCAGCGAAGCATCTACGGGTGGCCGACGAATGGCCGGCGCCCGAGCCCTTTGGAGGGCCAACGGCATGAAAGAGGAGCAGATCGGCAAGCCCATCATCGCCATCGTTAACTCCTTCACCCAATTCGTCCCCGGCCACACCCACCTGCACGAGGCCGGCCAACTCATCAAGGAAGAAATCGAGAAACTCGGTTGCTTTGCCGCCGAGTTCAACACCATCGCCATCGACGACGGAATCGCCATGGGTCACGACGGCATGCTATACTCCCTACCCTCCCGCGACCTCATCGCCGACTCGGTGGAGTACATGGTCCAGGCTCACAAGGCCGACGCTATGGTGTGCATCTCCAATTGCGACAAAGTCACCCCGGGCATGCTCATGGCCGCCATGCGACTGAACATCCCCGCGATCTTCGTATCAGGCGGTCCCATGGAGGCCGGCAAGGTGCACGGCAAGGCTGTCGACCTGATCGACATCATGATCCAGAGCGCCGACGACACTGTCGACGACGCCACTGTAGACGCCCTCGAGAAGCACGGCTGCCCCACATGCGGCTCCTGCTCCGGCATGTTCACCGCCAACTCCATGAACTCGCTCAACGAGGCTATCGGCCTCGCTCTCCCCGGCAACGGCACAATCGTCGCCACTCACATCAACCGCCGCGAGCTTATGAAAGCCGCCGCACAGCAGATCGTGGCCAACACCAAGGCCTACTACGAGCTTGACGACGACAGCGTCCTTCCACGCAATATCGCCACACGCCAGGCCATGCTCAACGCCATGACCCTCGACATCGCCATGGGCGGCTCCACCAACACCGTCCTCCACCTGCTCGCAGTGGCAAACGAGGCAGGCGCCGACTTCACAATGGCCGACATCGACCGCCTCTCCCGCGTCACCCCCGTGCTCTGCAAGGTTGCCCCCAACTCCAGCTACCATATCGAGGACGTCAACCGCGCCGGTGGCATCCTCTCCATCATGAAAATATTGGCCGACAACGGCCTCGTCGACACCTCGGTTAAGCGAGTCGACGGCCTTACCCTCGGCGGCGCTATCGAGAAATACGCCATCGCCCCCGGCAAGGAGGTGGAAGACAGCGTCGAGGAGCTGTGGAAATCGGCACCCGGCGAGAAACGCACCACCGAGCTTGGCCGTCAGATGAGCTACTACTCCGAGCTCGACACCGACCGCGCCAACGGCTGCATCCGCGACTTCGACCACGCCTACGTAAAGGACGGTGGCCTGGCCGTGTTGACCGGCAACATCGCCAAGGACGGCTGCGTGGTTAAGACCGCCGGCGTTGATCCCTCCATCTTCAAGTTCTCAGGCCCCGCCAAGGTGTTCAACTCCCAAGAGGCAGCCGTCGACGGCATCCTCCATGACAAGATCGTGGCAGGTGACGTGGTAGTCATCACCCACGAGGGGCCCAAGGGAGGTCCCGGCATGCAGGAGATGCTCTACCCCACCAGCTATATCAAGTCGAAGCACCTCGGCAAGCAGTGCGCCCTGATCACCGACGGACGTTTCTCGGGTGGGACATCGGGCCTATCCATCGGTCACATCTCCCCTGAGGCTGCCGCTGGCGGCGCCATCGCCCTTATCAAGGACGGCGACATCATCGACATCGACATCCCGGCCCGCACAATCAACGTGCGCCTCAGCGACGACGAGCTTGCCCAGCGCCGCGCCGCCGAAGAGACGCGCGGCAAGGACGCCTACACCCCCTTGGGCCGCGACCGCGTCGTTAGCCGCGCCCTGCGCGCCTACGCCTCCATGGTCACCTCAGCCGACCGCGGCGGCGTGCGTTCCGAAGGATAAAGGATAAAGGGTAAAGGATAAAGTAATCGTAATAACGTTATCACGTAATCACGTTATAACGAAATCTATAAATCGTAAAGAATGAAAGAAAAAATAACAGGAGCCGAAGCCCTGATCAAGAGCCTTCTCGCCGAGGGCGTTGACCTGGTGTACGGCTACCCCGGCGGAGCCATCATCCCCGTCTACGACAAGCTCTACGACTACCAGGACCAGCTGAAGCACATCCTGGTGCGCCACGAGCAAGGAGCCACCCACGCCGCACAAGGCTACGCCCGCGTAACGGGTCGCACCGGCGTGGTGATGGTCACCTCGGGGCCCGCCGCCACCAACGTCATCACCGGCATCTCCGACGCCATGCTCGACTCCACCCCGCTGGTGGTAATCACCGGGCAGGTCGCTTCCAACACCTTGGGCAGCGACGCATTCCAGGAGACCGACGTTGTGGGCATCACCCAGCCTATCACCAAGTGGGCCTACCAGATACGCCGCGCCGAGGATGTGGCCTGGGCCGTCGCCCGCGCATTCTACATCGCGTCCAACGGCCGCCCCGGACCCGTCGTACTCGACTTCACCAAGGACGCCCAGACAGCCCTCGTAGATTGGCAGCACAAGCCCTGCCGCTACATCCGCTCCTACATCCCCAAGCCCGAGCTTGACAAGGAGAAAATCCAGCAGCTCGCCGACATGATCAACGCCGCCGAGCGACCCATGATCATATCGGGCCATGGCGTGATGATCGCCAATGCCGAGGAAGAGTTGAAAGCAGTGGCTGAAAAAGGCGACATCCCCGTCACCTCCACCCTGCTCGGCTTGTCGACCATGCGCTCCGACCATCCCCTGTACAAAGGCATGCTCGGCATGCACGGCAACATCGGCCCCAACGTCAACACCAACCGTTGCGACCTCCTCGTCGCCATCGGCATGCGATTCGACGACCGCGTCACCGGCGACACCTCCAAGTACGCCAAGCAAGCCAAAATCGCCCACGTCGACATCGACAAAGCCGAGTTTGGCAAAAACATACCCGTCGACCTTGCCGTCCACGCCGACGCCAAGGAGGCGCTCCGGGCCCTGCTCCCCCTCATCGAGCACCGCGACCACTCCCGCTGGACGGAGTCGTTCGACAAGTTGAACGCCGTCGAGCGCGAGCGCGTGATCGAGGCCGAGGTCTTCCCCAAGGAAGGCGGCATGCGCATGGGTGAGGTGGTCAACAAGGTGTCACAAGCCGCCGGCGAGGGCTCAGTGCTCGTCACCGACGTGGGCTTGAACCAGATGCTCTCGTCGCGCTACTTCAACTACACCGCCTCCAAGTCGATCATCACCTCCGGCGGCCTCGGCACCATGGGCTTCGGCCTCCCCGCAGCCATCGGAGCCAAAATGGGCGCCCCCGAGCGCACCGTGTGCTTCTTCACCGGCGACGGTGGCCTGCAGATGACCATCCAAGAGCTTGGCACCATCCTCGAGTACGGCACAGCCGTCAAGATCATCCTGTTGAACAACAACTTCCTTGGCAACGTGCGCCAATGGCAAAAACTGTTCTTCAACGCCCGCTACTCGGCCACCCCGATGATCAACCCCGACTTCGTGGCCATCGCCGATGCCTACGGCATCCCCGGCGAGAACGTCGAAAGCCGCGACCAGCTCAAAGGAGCCATCGACCGCATGCTCGCCCACGACGGTCCCTACTTGCTCAACGTCAACATCGACGTGGACGACATGGTGTTCCCCATGACCCCCGCCGGCGCACCCGTCGACACGATCATGCTCAACGCCGACGAACGTTTCACATTACCCGAAAATCCCGCCTAAGCAATGGAAAAACAGCTCTTTACAGTTACAGTGTTCTCCGAGAACCAGGTGGGCCTGCTCAACCAGATATCCATCATCTACACCCGACGCGGAATCAACATCGAGTCGTTGACCGTCAGCCCCTCCTCGGTCGAGGGCGTCCACAAATTCACCATCACATCGTGGAGCAACCGCGAATTGATGGAGAAGGTGGTCCAGCAAATCGAAAAGCGCATCGACGTGCTCCGCGCGTTCCTCTATACCGACGACGAGCTTGTATATCAGGAGGTTGCACTATACAAAGTGCCCACTGTCAAGCTCCTCGACGAGACCAACCTCGAGGACATCATCCGCGCCCACAACGCGCGAATCCTCGAGATCACCCGCGAGTACACCGTGCTCGAGAAAACCGGCCACAACGACGAGACCGAGGCCCTATTTGAGGTGCTCAAGAAGTACGACATCCGTCAATTCGTGCGCTCGGGACGCATCGCCGTCACCAAGAGCACCCAGGAGTACTTCACCCAGTTCCTCGAGGACGAAACCCGCCGCCGCGCCCTGGGAATGTTATAGGGCAAGTATTAGGTGTTAGTGATTAGTGATTAAGTATAATAC
>JAJPXC010000041.1 GCA_021205635.1 Bacteroidales bacterium
GAGAGTGTTCTTCAAATCAATTGATTAATTTTGCAGTTGCTTGTTGACTCTACACGCCCGTGAGGGTAGCGACTATTTTTTGCTATATCGAAAATTTTGCTTAACTTTGTGCCGTTGACTTCATAGTCATCGTTGGATATTAACCTCATTTTCGTCCCGCACGGAAGTGAGGTTTTTTCGTAACTTTTCAACTTGCAGACGCGGTGCAGACACAAAGGGATAAACAAAATTGCTAACATCCTGCAAGCTAGGATATTAGCAATTTTGATTGTATCCCCGTGGGGAGTCGAACCCCAATCGTCGGAACCGGAATCCGAAATTCTATCCATTGAACTACGGAGACGTTAAAATAGAAATTAATGACAAAATTAGGGGATTTTTTGTAATTTTGCAAATATGGAAGTGAAAATAGATAAGTCGTGGCGCGAGGCGCTGGCCGGAGAGTTTGATTCTGAGCGGTTTGCGACGTTGGCGGCGTGGGTGCATGAGCAGTACCGCGCGCGGCGTGTGTTTCCGCCGGGAGGTCAAATTTTCGCGGCGTTCGACGCTTGTCCGTTCGACCAGGTGAAGGTGGTGATTCTGGGGCAGGATCCTTACCACGGGGAGGGTCAGGCCAACGGTCTGTGTTTCTCGGTGGCCGACGGCGTGGCGATGCCTCCGTCGCTTCTGAATATTTTCAGGGAGGTGCACGACGACACGGGCGCTCCGATGCCTGAGAGCGGCGACTTGAGCCGCTGGGCGCGGCAGGGGGTGCTCCTTCTCAATGCGACGTTGACCGTTGAGGCCCATAAGGCGGGCTCGCATCAGGGTCGCGGCTGGGAGGAATTGACCGACGAGGCCGTAATGCGGTTGGCCCGCGACCGTGAGCATCTTGTGTTCATGCTTTGGGGGTCATTCGCTGCCAAGAAGGGGGCGTTCATCGACCGACAAAGGCACTTGGTGTTGACGTCGCCTCATCCGTCGCCGTTGTCGGCTTATCGCGGCTTTTTCGGCAATCATCATTTCTCACAAGCCAACGCCTACTTGCAGGCGCATGGCCAAACTCCGATACAATGGTAACGACTACACTTGAACAGCGCTTGGAGCGTGCGCGCGAGTTGCATCGCGCGGGGTATAATTGCGCGCAGTGCGTGTTGATGGTTTTTGACGACGTGCATGGGCTGCAGGCCGTGGACGCGGCTCGCGTGACGGCGGCTTTCGGCGGCGGTTTCGGCGGCCAGCGGCAGCTGTGCGGTGCGGTTTCGGGCATGGGCGCGATGCTGGGGCTGATGCGTTATACTGGTCCTGAGGTAAAAAAGGTGACTTACGACCACGCGACGGTGCTGGCCGACCGCTACAAGGCTCTGAACGGTTCGATTGTGTGCGGCGACCTTTTGCAGTCGCGTCGCAAGCCGTGCATGGGGCTGATTGAGGACGCTGTGACGATACTTCACAAGGAGTTTTGCGATGAATAAGTGGTGGGTGGCATTGGCTGTGGCGGCGCTTCCGGTGTGGGCGTGGGCCGTGGAGGACACCTCGACGCAGGTGTTCGACATGCGCGTCAAGTCGCTGCAGGTGAAATATGAGGGCGACGCGCTGGCCCCGGCGGTTGTTACTCTTGGTGGGGGTGACCGTATCGTGGTGGATTTCGACCGCTTGGGGGAGGAACGCGATTACCTGCGCTATTCGTTGACGCATTGCAACGCCGACTGGCAACCGTCGCGATTGGTAGAGCTGGAGTACCTCGACGGGTTCAATGAGGGCACGGTGGACGACTACCAATTCTCTCGCGCAACCACTGTGCATTATACTCATTATCAGCTTGCTATCCCCAATGAGCACATGACGATGAAGGTGTCGGGCAACTATCTGCTGAAGGTGTGGGATGAGACTGATCCCGACGAGATCTTGTTTCAGGCGCGGTTTATGGTCACCGAGGGTGGCGCCGACATCTCGGGGGACGTGCTTGCGATTACCGATGTTGACCATCTTGACAAGCATCAGCAGCTGTCGCTTATGGTCGACACCGAGCGCGCGGGCGTTGCCGACAATTACAACGACCTTATAATAGTGATCACGCAAGATGGCCGCGAGGATAACAAGCAGGTGCTGCTCCATCCCTTGCGCGCCAATCGCACGCGGGCCTACTACGAGCATCTGCCGCAACTGATCTTCCCCGCGGGCAACGAGTATCGCCGATTCGAGGATTACTCAACCTACTATCCGGGTATGGGCGTGACCGAGATTGGCTTCTACGACCCGTACTACAATTTCACCCTGGCGACCGACATGCCGCGCTCCGAGGGGCGATATGAATATGACCAAACGCAGTACGGCCGTTACACGATACGCGAGTACAACTCGTCGGAGAGCGACATCGACGCCGATTACGGGATCGTGCATTTCACCCTCGACTACCCCTGGCGCGACGACGTGGACATTTTTATCGATTCCGACGCGTTCCAGCGGCGTTTCGATCCTGAGTCGCGCATGGTTTACAACCGCGCCACTGGGTTGTGGCACCGCTCGGCGCTGTTGAAGCAGGGGAATTACAATTACCAGTACTTGGCGGTTCCTCGAGGGTCGATGCGCGGGTCGACGGCCGAGATCGAGGGTGATTATTACAACACGCGCAACGAATACGTGGTGTACGTCTACCACCGCGCTCCCGGGTCGCGCTACGACCGTCTGATCGGGGTTGCGCCACTTTATTCTTTTTAATTATGTTGCAGATAGGAGATAAATTGGTGTCGCTGGATTTGGTGGAGCGCTGGTTCTGCTGCGACCTTGACGCGTGCCACGGCGACTGCTGCATCGAGGGTGACGCCGGGGCACCGATCACCAAGGAGGAATACCAAAAGATCAAGGAGTTAGTGCCGGTCGTGTGGGACCGGTTGACGCCACGCGCCCAGGAGGAAATCGCACGCCGGGGTGTGGGGTATATCGACCAGGAGGGCGACCTTGTGACGACGATCGTCGACGACCGCGACTGCGTGTTCACCTGCTACGCTCCCGGGGGGATGTGCCAGTGCGCGCTGGAAAAAGCGTTTGAGGAGGGAAAGAGCGACTTCCGCAAGCCTGCGTCGTGCTATCTCTATCCCGTGCGGGTGAAGAAATACCCCACGTTCACGGCGGTCAACTACCACCGTTGGAAGATATGCCGCCCGGCCGAGGCTCTGGGCCGAAAGCTCGGCATCCGCTTGTACCAATTCCTGAAAGAGCCGCTGATCGCCGAGTACGGCCAAGAATGGTACGACGAGCTGTGCCTCATCTGCGAAGAATACCTCCGCCAATACCCGAGCGATTAGCAACAGATTCGTTTATATGGAAATTAACGTTATTTATGTGGCACGGAGCCTATGGGGCGGATCGGAGAGGCGGGGAGGGGGACAGGGGTAACGGTGTAGCGAGGCGTGGGGGTATACGCAGAAAAGGGTGACTCCGGGATGGAGTCACCGTTATTTCTTGCTAGTAAGTGGGGCGACGGTGGGGTGGGGGATTATTCCTCTACCTGGCGGAGCTTCTGCACGTACACCGCCTTCATCATTTTCTTGCGGTTGGTGACAGAGGGCTTCTCGAAAGCTTGACGGGCGCGAAGCTGTTTCACGATACCGGTTTTCTCAAATTTACGTTTGAACTTCTTCAGCGCTTTCTCGATGTTGTCGCCTTCTTTTACTTGTACGATGATCATTTTTTGATTGTTATGGTTTTTAATTGATTATTTGCTTGTTGATTTTGCGGTGCAAAATTACTATATCTTTTTGACACGGCAAAAACTTTGTGGTAAATTTTTTTCTTTTTGAGGATTGGAAATTTATGTGTATATTCGCGATGGAATATACCCCGATGGGTAACAAGCGATTTTTATTACATATATTTATAACCAAAATTCAGCCCGAAGGCACTCCTATGGCCTTCGCGGTAAAGTAAAAACTTAGTGCAATTATGTCGAAATTTTTAATTTCGGGCTACGCTTTAGCCGCGGCTGTCGCGTTGTCGTCATTAGTGTCGACTTCGGCGCAGGACGTGGTGAAGCTGGGTCGCGGCAGCTACGCGTCGTCGATGCCCTTGAGCTACGGCACCACCTCGGACCACGCTGGCGACCAGTCGATCAAGATGCTCACCCGCAAGATCTGGCTCACAGAGCGTGACAATCAGCCCATTCCCACCAACGACTGGTGGACATCCATTCTCGATGCCCAATGGAGCGGCTCTCTATGGAGCTATCCCGCGATGATCGAGCCGGCCGAAACCGGTATCACTATCCACTGGCCCTCGTATTGGCAATCGGACGGCGGACAATTGACATGGAACTCGGCCGTGGAGATACAGGGCGAGAATTTCAAGGGCGCTGAGGCGATCGCCGACAGCTGGCACGACTGGGACGTGGAGATGATTGTTCCCGGCACCGACGCATCCAAGCAAATGAAAGCCACCTTGAGCCATGGCACCCCGTTCACATGGATCGAGCTTACCAACGTCAACCCCGTGGTGGCTATGCAGAAACCCGTTGATAACTGGACCAATACCACCGCCGAGGCCACGTTCTACAACACCGAAGGCTCGGCAATCTCGGCGCCTATGGGCCTGGCTATGAGCCAGACGGCCTTTAAGATCGGCGACGACGCCTACGGCCTGTACATGCCCTCGGGCTCTATCCTCACCTATGATTCCTCCAAAAATAAACTGACCATCAACCAGGACGGCTGCTCCAAGCGCTTCCTCGTGGTGGCCCTGCTGCCCGGCGGCGACGTGAAGAAATTGAGCGAATACGAGGAGTATGCCTACAACGTGGTGCGCGACACCAAGGTTTCGTGGAAATACGACCCCAAGAAGGGCACGATCTCTACCACCTGGGCCGTGACGGCCGAGAACCTCATCTCGGGCGCCAAGGGTGGCGACGTGATCCAGGGCTTTATCCCCCACGCCTACAAGAGCGCTGTGTCGCAGCCAAGCACGTATATGAGCGAGACCTTCCTCACCCCTCGCGGCAAGATGAAGATGACCACCGGCACCGAGTGGACGTTCGCTTACCAATTCGCGGGCATCCTCCCCTGGTACCTCGAGCCTAAGGTTGATAACACTGTTGCCAACCCCTACCAGCCCGCGATCATGGACTCCCTGATGGACAGCTACGCCACTAACGGCGTTTTTGGCGGCGACACCTACTGGGGCGGCAAGGGCTTGACGCAGATGGCGTTGAACATGACTTTCGCCCTGCAGCTGGGCGACACCGAGAAATTCGAGGCCTCCAAGAAGAAACTCAAGGACACTCTGATCAACTGGCTCACCTATACCCCGGGCGAGACCAACTATTTCTTCGCCTACTATCCCCGCTGGGGAGGCATGCTGGGCGAGGCCACGAGCTACGACAGCGACACGTTCAACGACCACCATTTCCACTACGGCTACTACACGCTGGCAGCCGCCATGCTCTGCTTGGTCGACGACGAGTTTAAGGCCGGTTACGGCGATATGCTGAAACTGATCGCCAAGGACTACGCCAACTGGGACCGCACCGACACACGCTTCCCGTTCCTGCGCCACATGGATCCGTGGGCAGGCCACAGCTACGCAGGTGGCTTGGGCGACCAGGGCAACCAAAACGGCAACGGCCAGGAGTCGACCTCCGAGGCCATGCAGGGCTGGGGCGGCGTCTACCTGCTGGGCGTGGCCCTAGGTGACGACGAACTGCGCGACGCCGGTATCTTTGGTTGGTCAACCGAGGCCCGTGCCACGCGCGAGTATTGGTTTGACGTCGACGGCCACACGGGCTGCGACAAATACGGTCTGGGCGGCAACATCGACTACACGAAGTACCCCTATCCCTACAACTCCAACATCACCTGCAAGGGTATCGGCTGGTGGACATGGTTTGGAGGCGATCCGCTGTTCATGCACGGAATCCAGTGGATGCCCATCTCCCCAGCGCTCGATTATCTGTCGTGGGACACCGACTTCGTGGCTTGGGCCTATAATGAACTGATGAGCGGTTCGGTAACCGGTTGGCCTCACGATTGGTGGACTACCACCGTCAACTCCAAGGATCCCACCGGCACGAGCGAGGGTATCGCCCTTAACGACTGGGGCAACGTGACCCTCTCCTACATGCAGCGCGCCTACCCCGACAAGGCAGCCGAGATCTTCGACCAGGCTTGGAACCAGCAATTGCACATCGCCACGTCGGTTTCGGCTAGCCATATCGCTTACTACACCTTGCACTCCCACCGCACCTACGGCGAGATCGACTTCACGGCCCACGCCGACATCCCCACGGCCAACATTATGACCAAGGGCGACAAGACCTACTACGTGGTGTATAACCCCGGAGCGGAGCGCGACGTCAACTTCTACCGCGACGGCGTAATCGTCAAGACCGTCAAGGCCCCGTCGAAGAAGCTTGTGGCCATCAGTGACGACCCCGAGGCCACATCTATTAATATAGAGACCGAGAACGGCACCAAGGTGCTGTCGACGACCACGCTCACTGGCACCGTGCTCGACCAGTACGGGGCGACCTACGACGACGCCACCATCACTTGGAGCGTTTCTCCCGCCGCCACGGCGTCGATCGACCAGAACGGCAAGGTGACTGTCGCCTCGGGCGCCACGCTTGGTTCCAAGTTTACCGTCACCGCCACCTCGGGCACCGTTACCGCCTCGCTTGAGATGGAGGTGAACGAGCCCAGCTACCTCAAGTCGGCCACCATCACCCCTGCTAGCTCGTTTGTGGAGAAAGGGTCGGAGATCAGCATCGGTATCGAGCTGCTCGACCAGTATGGTGACCCGTATGATGCCGATGTCACGTGGACCATCAACGGCGTGGAATACGAAACGCCTTATATCGATGGTCAAACGGCTGGTAATTACGTGATTGTGGCAACCGTCGAGGGCGAGACCTACACCAAGACATTGTTCGTATCGCCCGTTCTGCCCAACCTGGTTGAGGATTACTGCACGGCTTATGCGTCTACACAGACCAATGCCGCCATTAACGTGCTCGAGGAGGGTACCACTTCCCGCTGGGAATCGGTGCTTGATGATGCCGCCTACACGGGTGATATCAACGACCAGTGGATCTATGTTGACCTGATTCGCGAGTGCCAAATCACCTCGGTAGAGATCAACTGGGAGGCCGCATCGGCATCTTCGTATGATATCCAGATAGCACCTCAGGGTGCGGCCACTGAGGATGTGCAAGTGTTCTATAACGGCGTTTACACGACCGTGGAAGCACCTGTGGAGTGGACCACAGTAGCGAGCGATGGAGCCTCGGGCGCGGGCACAGTTACTACCCCTGTGGAAGGCACCGCCCGCTACGTGCGCATCAAGTGCAACAAGCGCGCCACGCAATACGCTTATTCAATCTATGAGATCAAGATTCACGGATTGGAGACCGACGACGTAGTGGAATTCTACGAGAATCTGGCTCTGAACAAGACGGCAACCTGCTCCTCGTCGACCGGAAATAACGCCTATTTAGCAACCGATGGCAACGCTGGTTCGCGCTGGGGGTCGCAATTCATTGACGATCAGTGGCTTTATGTTGACCTTGGCAAGGATTACAACTTCGATAAGGTGGTAGTATCCTGGGAGGCTGCAAAGGCCAAGACCTACAAGATTCAAGTGGCCAAGGACGGCGCCGCGATGGCAACCTATACCGGGAAGATGACGAACGCCGAAGGCTCCACCGATGAGACCTTTGAGGCAGTTGCTTCGTCGGAATGGACCGACCTGGCTACTGTCAGCTCCAACGGCGACGGCGCTGAGGAGATCACTACCTCCGTTACCGGCAACGGACGTTACGTGAGAATCCTCACCACCGAGTGCGCCACCGTTTACGGCTCCTCGATTTACGAGTTGGAAGTGTGGGGCGTAAGCCGCACTATCGGCGGATCGGCCACCGATGTCCAAGGCATGGAGATCTCGGCCAGCGCTGAGACGATCAATGAGGACGAGACGGCCACTTTTACGGCCACCGTTTACAATCTCGACGGAACGACGGTTAACACCGCTGTGGTTTGGACCACCGACAACGGCACAATCACCTCGGATGGCGTGCTTACTCCTGAGAAATACGGCTCGGCCACCGTTACCGCTACCTCCGTTGACGGCGAACTTACCGCAACGAAAACTATCACTGTGAATGAGGTGATAAAGCTGGCGTCGCTCACTTTAGATCCTGAGGAGCTGTCGATGATCGCGGGCGACCAGGCCGACTTCTCGATGGAGGGCTACAATCAGTTTGGTGGCCTTTACGACCTATCGGGCAACATGACCGCCACGGTGAAGGACGCCAACGGCAACGTCTCCAACGGCATCTCGGTGGATGTTGATAATATGATCGTAACGGCCAATACCCAAGGCACTTACACGGTGACGTTCACCATCGGCAAGGTTTCGCAGGATTGGACCGTGAAGGTAGTACCTATCGTTGACATCAACCTGGCCCTCGGTCAGGAGGCCACCGCTGGAAGCGCCTCGGGCAACGCCGCTTCCAACGTCACCGACGGCGACCTCACCACCCGCTGGCAAGCCGCTCCCGGTGGCGAGCAATGGATTATGGTCGAGCTTGACAACACCTACGCAGTCAACCGCGTCGTCACCACTTGGGAGGCAGCTTACGCCACCTCCTACCACATCGAGGTGTCGATCGACGGCGAAAACTGGTCGACGCTGATGTCCAATACGGTGGCTCCCACCGCTGGCGCTGGCAACGGCCAAGAATTGATCGCAACGGCTCCGGGAGCCGCACGCTACGTGAAGCTCATTGGCGACGAATTGGTAGGCGACGCTGTTACTTATGGTATGTCGATCTTCGAGATCGAGATTTACGGCACAGCCCGTTTTGACGACGACGATACCACGGCTCCCGTGTTCACATCCAAGAACATCGGCAAGAGCAGCGAAACAGCCGTTACCGCCGGCGCTGTGGCCACCGATGCCTCGGGCTACATCTCCTACCAGTTGACCCTTTCGCCGCTGTCGGCAGTGGGCGCCGAGAGCTACTCGACAGGCTGCAACGCCCTCTCGGGCGACGCCATCTCGTTGACGATCAGCGACATCGCCGCTGGTAGCTACGTGGCAACCATCACCGCTATCGACCCCTACGGCAACTCCACCTCCTACTCCGAGACCGTTACCATCTCGGCCCAGAGCATTATCGGCGTTAACCTCGCCCTCAACCGCCCCGTTACGGGTAGCGATGCCCAGGACGCAACGCCGATCAGCAACACCGTTGACGGCGACACGAGCACCGGTTGGGAGGCTTACCACATCACTTCTGGCACTGCTTGCGATTACTACCTGCAAGTGGAGCTGGATGGCGTGTACAACCTTACCTCGGTGGTGATCGTCAGCAACAATGACGCCTATCCGATGAACGGCACGCTGCAATTCTCGGAGGATGGCGAGAACTGGACCACCACCGTTTCCGCTAACCGCACCGCAAAGGGCACCTCGACCCACACGCTTAACAATGTGGTAGCCAAGTACGTGCGCTACAACATCACAAGCAAGAACATGATGTACGGCATTTGGATCCATGAGTTTGAGGTCTATGGCGACTCTCGCCTGCTGGGCATTGCTTCGGTAAACGGCACCGATGTGGCCCTCTCGGGCTCTTGGGAGGCGACCCGCTTCGCCTCGATCGACGACCAAAGCTACACGGCCTACGACTTCACCAACGTCGTGGTCCCCACCGCCGGTATCTCGGGCCTGACCGTCAAGAACCCCAACGCCATCATCTACAAGGCTGAGGATCAGAAGATCTCGGGCACGGGCCTCAACATCGTGGAGATGACCGCCGATGGCGCCGTTGCCGAGAACCTTAACTTCTTGCAGGGGTACAACTTCAACGCAGCCGTTGACATCCGCGCCACAGGCACCGTCTCCGTCGGATTCCCCTCGTTCGCAGGCAAGGGCATGATCCTGCTGCCGTTCGCCTACTCGCCCGCTGACAACCATGTGATCAGCCGCTTCGTAAGCTACAGCGCCACGCAGGCCAGCTTTACCACCAACACTGGCGATCTTGCCGCCAACACTCCTGCGATGCTCGAGGTATCCTCAACCCAGAACCAGGTTCGCCCCAAGGCCGACACCTCGTCGCTCACCATCTCGGCCACCAACACCACCGTTGTTGCCACTCCCGAGCTGATGATCGCCGGTGGCGCCCTGCAAGGCACCTACCTCAACGTCGACGACACCTCCAACCTGACGTACAACGCCTCGAAGAACGCGTTCACCACCGACTCCAAGGCAGTGCCCTCGTTCTCGGCCTCGCTCGTCACCGGCGACAGCAACTCTCGCACGATTGACGCCACCGCCACGGCCATCCTGGGTGTGTTGGCCGACCTTGACCCGGAGACTCCGATTGACGTGTTCTCGATTGACGGGCGCATGATCCGCCACAACGTGCCTCTGCGCGAAGCTACCCGCGGCCTCGCCACCGGCTTCTATCTCGTGGGCGGCCAAAAGCTCCTCGTCAAGTAACATTTTTTCATGTCCACCGCGGCGAACCGCGGGGCACCGTGGCTCGCTAATGGCAGCCTCGCTTCGGCGAGGCTGCTTTTTTTATTGATGGCCGTCCAAGGGCGCCTCCCTTAGGGCTGCCGCGCACGCTTGGGAAGGTGGGCGCCATAAATTAAATTTGGGATTGCGGGGAATTTTCGCTAATTTCGCAGTTTTCTTGGTGCTCTTATTGCTGGCAAGACATAATTATGCGTAAAATTCTTTTATTGTTATTGACGGTGGTCGCCATCGTTGGCGCGCGGGCTGAGGACGTGTTGAAGGATTTCTCGTTCAAGTTCTACGGACGGGTGCGAGCCGACCTGTTCTACAATTCTCGAACGAATGAGGAGACGGTCGACGGGTTGTTCTACCTGTACCCCAAGGACCGTAGTTACGACGCGGCGGGTGAGGACCTGAACGCATCACCGCAGAGCAATATGTACGTGATATACACGCGCCTAGGGTTGGACATCGGCGGGCCGCGTATCGGCACGGCGAAAACGTCGGCCAAAATCGAGCTGGACTTCCGCGGCTCGGGTAGCACCTACGCTTTCGCCCGTATACGCCACGCTTACGTCAATCTCGACTGGGCGCATGCCTCGGTGCTGGTGGGGCAGACGTGGCACCCGATGTTTGGCGACGTGTCGCCCTCGGTGTTGAACCTTTCGACGGGTGTAATCGGTAATTTTGCATCGGCGATTTCGGTAAATAAGAATTCGGCGAAA
>JAJPXC010000117.1 GCA_021205635.1 Bacteroidales bacterium
GTTATTCGTGGTGGACGGTTATTCGCGGTGGACAGTTATTCGTGGTGGTGGGTTATTCGCGGTAGTAGACGCGCTTCACTCGCGGGGAGACGGATGTGAGTACCTCGTAAGGGATGGTGTCGAGCACGCGGGCCAATTCGGTGGCGGGCATCTGAGTGCCGAAGATCTCAACCGCGTCGCCTACGGCGCATGGCACGTCGGTGACGTCGATCATGCAGGCGTCCATGCAGATGTTGCCCACTGTGGGGCACAATTTCCCGTTAACGACAAACGACGCGTGTCCGCAACCCAAGTGTCGGTTTACCCCATCGGCATAGCCTACGGGTATCGTGGCGATGCGTGAGTGGCGCTCAAGCCGTCCCCGGCGGTTGTAGCCAATGGTGGTGCCTGCAGGCCATTCCTTGATAGAGATGATGACGGTGCGGAGCGTGGACACGGGACGGAGGTCGTCCTGGGAGTGGTCGTCCATAGTGGGTATACCGTAGAGGCAGATGCCCAAGCGCACCATATCGCACTGGTGCTCAGGGAATCGCGTGATGCCTGTGGAGTTGAGTATGTGTTTCAGAATTTTGTGCGGGAAGGCTGATTGGAGCAATTCGGCGGTGGAGTGGAAGATTTCGAGCTGCTGGAGGGTGTAGGCGTCGTCCTTGGGGTCGTCGGCGCACGCCAAATGGGAGAAAATCGAGCGTGGAGTGACCACGTCTTGCGATTGTAAGATGCTGACTACCTGCGGAATGTCCTCAGGATTGAAGCCCAGGCGATGCATGCCTGTGTCGAGCTTGATGTGGATGGGAAAATCGGTGATTCCTAGTTTCTCTCCCTCGCGAATTATGTCGCGCAGCATGTCGATTGAGAAGATTTCAGGCTCCAGTTGGTTGCCGAACAACGCCCTGTAGTTCACCACTTTAGGGTTCAGTACCATTATAGGCATTGTCACCCCCGCGCGGCGCAGTTCCACGCCTTCGTCCACCACGGCTACGGCTAAATAGGCGGCTCCTTGGCTTTGCAACGACTTGGATACCTCCAAGGCCCCGGCCCCATACGCTGATGCCTTGACCATGGCCACGATGCCTGTTGTTGGTCGCAGGCGGGAGCGATAGAAGTTGAAGTTGTGGATCAGCGAGTCGAGGTTGACCTCCAGCACTGTCTCGTGGTGCTTGGCTTCGAGGATTTCGCTTACCTGCTCGAAGTGGAAGGGGGCTGCGCCTTTTATGAGGATCAACTCGTCGACAAAATCGCTGGGCGACATCTGCTCGAGCATTTGGGCTGTGGTGGGGAAGAAACGTGCTCCCGGGGCGAAGAAACGGCTGTGACGACTGATCTCCTCCCCTACCCCAATCACCTTGGCGATTCCGCGGGTGCGCAGCAGGTGGGCTGTGGCCCGGTAAAGTTGCTCGGGAGGGAGGGATTCGTGCATGAGGTCGGAGAGGATGACGGTGTTTTCACGCCCTGCGGTGGAGCGGCGAGCCATGAAGTCAAGGGCGGGGCGGAGCGAACCGAAATCGGCCGTGTATCCGTCGTGGATTACCATGCAGTTGTTGACGCCCTCGATCACGTTGAGGCGGGTGGCCACGGGGGTAAGAGCGGCCATGCGGCGTGCTATCTCGTCTTGGTGGATGCCCAGCAGGAGCATGGTGGCTAGGCAGTGGATGGCGTTCTCGGCGTCGGCGCTCTCGGTGAAAGGTATCTCTATTCGGCCTGGTTGTTGCAGGTAGTAGTATTCGATTACGGTGGAGTGGAGTTTTGGGAATACACCTTTAATATATAGGGGACGTTCGGGGTCGCGGCGTGACCATCCAAGTTCGTTTGCTCCCAGGCATGCGACGGCAATTGTCTCGGAAATTGTGCGTGAATCGGCGCAATAGATCACGGTGTCGCAACCTCGCAACAGGGTCACCTTCTCGCGGCATTTGGCTTCCTTGGAGGGGAATCCCTCTTGGTGCTCCAATCCTATATTGGTGATAATGCCGATGTTGGGTTGGATGATGGATTGCAGTGTTACCATCTCGCCCATTTTGGAGATACCAGCCTCGAAGATGCCCAGGGTTGATTCCTCGTTGATTTCCCAAACGGAGAGCGGCACGCCAATCTGGGAGTTGTAGCTGCGGGGACTGCGCACGATCTCGTAGGAGGGTTGCAACAGCTGGTAGAGCCACTCCTTGACGATTGTCTTGCCACGGCTGCCTGTAACGCCAATGACTGGGAGGTCGTGGAAACGGTTGCGATGGGCACGTGCGATGGCTTGGAGAGCCTCCAGGGTGTCGTTGACGATAAAGAAGTTGGCCTCAGGGAAGAGCTCCTTGTCCACGGGGCAGTTTTTCACCACGTAGTTGCGCACTCCCTTGCGGTATAGTTCTGCCAAATAGTGGTGTCCGTCGCCCGAGGATGTGAGCAGGGCGAAGAACAGGGAGTCGGCTGGAGCGTCCACCGATCGGCTGTCGGTGAGCAGGGTGGTGATTTTGGCGTTGGGGAAGGGCGGTTGTGGAAGTCCCAACAGGGAGGCTATATCTGAGGCGGTGTATATCATTGTCGTAGGATTGGGTTCTCTTTAATAAACTGTTGAAGGCGTTCTTGGGCACGCTCCCGGGTGGCTTTCACCATCTTGGGGTCGTCGTTTAGGGGTCGATGCTGGAGCATGGCGGTGATTTTGCGAGCCTTGGCGGCTAATTGGCGGGTGGCCTCGGGCATAAGCCATTGGGAGAAGCGCTCGTAGATGTATTCGCGGGCCACGTCGGAGGGATGCGCCATGTCGGCGTCGTAGAATCGATAGTCGCGCAGGTCGTCCATCATTATCTCAAACGCCGGGAAGTAGGAGCAGAACGGTAGTTGCTCGGTCAACTGGTGGCACATCTCCAGGAGGCGTGCCTTGTGGCGGGCGTTGTCGACAAAGCCGAAGGCACGATAGCGCACGGGGCTGACGGTAAGGATAACCTTCAGCCGTGGCACTGTCCTTTGCAACTCTCCTAAGTTGTATTGCATCATCTCCACCATGTCCTTAATGTCCATATCGCGAGTGTCGAATGTGCTGGCGGGGAATTTGTGGCAGTTGGCTACTAAATATTTGTCGTTCTTATACCAATAAGTGCGTGTTGTGCCAAAAGTGATGAGCAGAATGTTGGCTGAGAGCAAGGCTCCCCTACCCTTTTCGGCGGCTTGGTTTATGCGGGATAAAGTGGTGGACTTGTCGGGAGAGGAGAAGGAGGAATGGTGCCACCACGAGTGCCAAAGGCCGTCGTTGAACACCAAATCGGTAGAGTCGTAAGGTTTCCGTGGATCAACCGCGTCTTTCAGCGCATAAGCGATAGACGCTGGGTTGTATAAGACTCCTGTCGTGGGGTTGATCTCCACCTTGAACATGTCGCGGCGCAGCCTGTCGCCTATGGCTTCGGCGAAACAGGAGCCGATAGCGACGATACGGGAGGCGTGGGTCAACTCCAACGGAGCTGGCGATGGAAGCTCAACTACGGTGCGAAATTCCATCTCTCAACGTGTTAAGAATCAATACATTTGGTAGTCGATCGAGAGCACTTGGAACTCGGTGCGGCGGTTGATCTGGTCGGCCACCTCTTGGTCCTCGGGGGAAAGCCGCTCGACATATTCCTCGTTGAGCACGTCGCCCTCTTGGAATTGTGGATGCTCGCGGGCGAGTTTCTTGGTGATGGTCTTGGGACGGGATTCGCCGTAGCCTTGGTATTGGAGGCGGTCCTGGGCGATGCCCACTGAGATGAGGTAGTCGATTACCGATTTGGCTCGGCGGTGGGACAGGGCGAGATTGTAGGCGTCGTCACCCCAGCGGTCGGTGTGGGAGGCCATTTCGATGGTGATATTGGGGTTGTCGCGCATCACTTGTGCCATCTCGTCGAGGGCTTCCTTGGATTCGGGTCGCAGGGTGGCTTTGTCGAAGTCGTAGAAGATGTTTTCGATCACCACAGGCTTGTTGATGGAGGCGAGGATGAAGTCGACACCGTATTCGGCATCCTCCTCGGCGCTGTCGGATGTGAACTCTTGGCGGGCGTTGAGGAATCCCTTTGCGCCAGCCATCATCACGTAGCGCACGCCTCGCTGCAAGGGGAAACGGAAGGCACCGTCGTCGCGTGCCACTTCTTTCTGCATTGTGCCGTCGTCGCCCACGATACGTATCACGGCACCGGGGATTGGCTCTTCGTCACGGTCCATCACCCATCCCGAGAGCCATATCTCAAGGTCGGGCTTGACGAAGGAGTAGATGTGGTCGTAGCCGCGTCCGTCGCCACGGTTGGAGGAGAAGTATCCGCTTTCGCCAGCGTCGAAGGTGATTCCGAAGTCGTCGGCGGGGGAGTTGATTGGCGAGCCCATATTCTCCACTTTCCAGCCTCCCGAGGGTTGTAATTCGGCGCGGAAGATGTCCAGACCGCCCATGCCGGGGTGGCCGTTTGAGGAGAAATACAGTACGGAGTCGGTGCGCACGTAGGGGAACATCTCGTCGCCCGGGGTGTTGATCCACTCGCCAAGGTTTTCGAGCGAACCAGCACGTTCCTTGAGGTTGATACGCCACAGGTCCTTGCCGCCGGAGCCGCCAGGCATGTCGGATGAGAAGTAGAGCCACGTGCCGTCGGGCGACACGGCGGGATGGCCGTAGCTTGAGATGGTGTCGGCGGTGATTTCCAGTTTGACGGGAGCGCTCCAAGAGGCGTCGCTGCGTTGGGAGGTGTAGATTTCCACGCCGGTGTTGGCGTTGGGCTCGCGGCGTGCCTTTGTGAGGTACATTGTGGAGCCGTCGGGCGAGAATGAGCAGATACCCTCGTCGCGGTCGCTATTCAGCTCTCCCTCAACGGCCTCGGGTCGCTGCCACTCGCCACGCTCGTTTTTTTTGGCAAACCATATATCGCCTTTTTTCATGCCGGTTATCTCGCTGTGCTTGTCGCCCATGGCTTTTTCGTTGGTGGTGGTGAAATAGAGCTGGTCGAAGTCGCCACCGGGGAGGAATTGTGGGGCGAAGTCGGCACGTCGGGAGTTGAACAGCTTGGCTTGCTTTACTATGTAACGGCTGCCCTTCGACTTGATGTCGGCGGCCATCTGAGCGCCCACAAGCCCGTTCTTGGCCACCTTTGACTTGGGGTCGAGGGCCAGGTAATCCTGATAGCTTTTCACGGCTTGCGAGTATTTGCCGTCGCCGTGGAGCGACTGGGCAAGGCCGAGGATAGCGGTGGAGTCGGGGTAGCCGTAGCGGATAGCGTTTTGGTAGGCGGCAGCCGCTCGGGCGCTCATGTTGAGTTTTTGGTAGCAGTAGCCCATTTTGTAGGCCACTTCGCCACGCAATTTGCGGTCCTCCTTCTTGGTGAGCTTGTTGTAGATCTTGCGATAGGTTTTGGACGCGTCGTAGTATTCGCCACGCTCCAGTTGCTCGTTGGCGGTTGAGAGTTTTGCGCCGCCGCAAGCGGTGAGAGCCGCGAGGGTGATGGCCACAAGGGCGTATGATGTGATTTTCCGGAAATTCATAAATAAATAACGTAACGCGTGGGGCAGTTATTTTATTTATAGTAGGGATTTGGGCTTGGTGGCTTGAAAGTCTTTGAGGTAGATGGGGGTGGAGTAGGCCAAGTCGAGGAAATCGCGTTGGTGGTAGGCGCGCTCGGCCAGGGCGAGCATGTCGGAGGCCAATGGCTCCACTCCCTGGATCCAGAGGGCGTTCTCGGCGGTGATCACCTCCCGGGCCTTTGTGCTGCCGTCGCCGAAGAAGTAGAAGGGACGGCCAGTGGCCAGTTGCTCCCGGTAGCTTTCCGGGTCGAGAATCAGCGGTTGTGGCTCCATGACCGGTTGCAGGGCCATGTCGTAAACGGCGGTGTACACCTCCATGCGGCGGGCGTCGATCATCGGGGCGAAGAGTCCGTCGGGGTCGATCTCGTGGTTGAACATCACGCTCACGGTCATGAGTTGCAGGGTGCTTACGCCAATCAGGGGCACTTGCAGGGCGTAGGCCAATCCCTTGGCTTCCGACAGGCCGATACGCAGCCCGGTGTAGCTTCCGGGGCCTTGGCTTACGGCGACAGCGTCGATTTTCAGCTCGTGCTTGCGGGCGTGGTCGAGGCATTCCTTGATGAATCCGCTCAGGAGGGTGGCGTGGTTGCGCCCTTGGTTCTCGTGACGTTGGAGCAGCACCATGCCGTCGGAGGTCAACGCCGTGGAGCATGGGCTGGTGGATGTTTCGATGTTGAGTATTGTTGCCATTATGACCGCGAATTTACTGCTTTTTTCGCCGCGGCGCAACATTGCGGGGGCGTGAGTTGTTGTTTTTGTAGGTATGAAAAGAAGCGTTTCAACATCACAGCTCTCGCCTGAGGCCCCGCTTCATCACCGGGTGTACTATGCGGCCAAGCAGGCTTTGAGGCGCCACGCCACGGGTGGCAACATCCTGATTGCGGCGACGGTGCTGGCTCTTGCGTGCGCCAATATTCCCGGGCTGGACACGCTGTACAACGATTTCTGGAACCAAGAGGTAAGGCTGCAGGTGGGCGATTTCAACCTGTTTTCCCACTCGGGACACGCCATGACGCTGTTGCAATTCATCAACGACGCGCTTATGGCGGTGTTTTTCTTCACAATCGGCTTGGAGATTAAGCGAGAGGTGTTGGTGGGCGAGCTGTCGTCGATTCGCAACGCTCTGCTGCCCATTGTGGGAGCGATTGGAGGCATGGCGATGCCGGTGCTGATTTATTGGGCGCTCTCCTCTGGCACTCCCTACGCTGGCGGCGGGGCGATACCGATGGCGACTGATATAGCTTTTTCGTTGGGCATACTGGCGATGCTTGGCGAGCGTGTGCCGATTTCGCTGAAGATTTTCTTGACCACGCTGGCCGTCGTTGACGATATCGGCGGCATTATCGTGATAGCGGTGTTCTACTCGGCGCATATCGACGGCTGGCTGTTGCTTTACGCGGCGGGGCTGCTCGTGGTGTTGTTGCTCGGCTCCAAGATGCACATCAAGAGCAAGATTTTCTACTTGGGAATCGGTGGCGTGGTGTGGTTCCTGTTCCTCAACTCGGGCATACACCCCACGATCGCGGGGGTGCTGGTGGCGCTGTGCGTGCCAGCCACTCCAGTGTTCGCCCCCAAGAAGTACATCAAGATTATTTGGGACTCGATCAACCACATTTACAAGGAGATGGACACCGAGTCGCTCAATTCCAAGACTATCCTTACGCATGAGCAGATGGATTGGCTGAAACAGGTGGAATCGGCTTCCGACAAGGTGATTTCGCCGCTCCAGGAGTTGGAGGATTCGCTGCATCCGATTGTGAATTTCGGCATCGTGCCGCTGTTCGCGTTCGCCAACGCTGGTATCTTCCTCCTTGGGCTGAATCCTGTGGACATCGTCTCGGGAGTGAGCTTGGCGGTGATTCTGGGATTGGTAATCGGCAAGTTTATCGGCGTGCTGGGATTCTCGTGGATAGCCGTGAAACTGGGTTGGGCTCCCCTACCCCAATATTGTCGCTGGGGGGAGATGGCGGCGGTGTCGGCATTGGCTGGCGTGGGTTTCACCGTGTCGCTGTTCATCGCCAACTTGACGTTTGAATCCTTGGGGGCCGAGGGGGCTGTGTTGCTCGACCAAGCCAAGCTGGGCATCGTCGTGGGGTCTCTCCTCGCCGGCATCATCGGCCTCGGCTGGCTGAAATCAGTTTTGCCTAAGATTTCGCAAAGTGAGTGAAAAGTCCTACCTTTGTGGCCATGCAAAGGAAAGTGTTAGCCATATACCACGATTTGGACTCGATCACGATGAGGATGCTCACGGCTATAGCCGAGGACCCGCAATTTGACGTAACCATCGCTTGCACAGATGAATACCTGTCAAAAGTTAAATCTCCACTTAAATCGGCAATAATCCCTCCGATTCGTTCCAAATTCACGTGGAAGGCAATCAAGGCGCTGCGCGGGCTGGTCAAGGAGTTGCGCCCCGATGTGATCTATTCCCCCAGCACGTCAGGATTGTCGTGCGCCCTGATGGCCTCGCTTGGCACCAAGGCGAAGAACGTCGGCTACCGAGGCACGCAAGCCAAGGTGCGGCGCAGCGACCCCACGTATTATCTGGGCCTGCTTAATCCCCGTGTGGCGCATATCGTGTGTGGCGCCCCCGACATCCATGAGTACCTGAAGGGGTTCCTCCCTGAGCGCAAATTGAGCCATGTGGTGAAGCCGTTCGACTTGTCGTGGGTGGATGAAGCCATGGCTAACCCCCTGCCGTGCCCTTTCCCCGAGAGCGACGCGTTGAAACTCATTTATATAGGCATCAGCAAGGGTCGCCCCCACAAGGGTATGGCCACACTGGTCGACGCGATGCTGAGGCTGCCCGAGGGGACGGCCACGTTGACGGTTATCGGCGACGCCGACGCCGAGGAGATGGACCGCGCGCCTAAATCGGTGAAGTTCATCCCCACCCGTGGTGACGCTATCCGCTTTCTGCCTAGCCATGAGCTGTTTATCCTGCCCTCCACCCGCGATGCCTCGCCCCGGGTGGTGAGGGAGGCGCAGGCATGCGGCGTGCCTTGCTTGGTGAGCGACATCCCGGGACCACGCACGCTTATCGCCCCCGGCGAGACTGGCCAGCTGTTCCCCGCGGCCGATTCCCAAGCCCTTGCCGAAGCCATCGCCCGATTGGCAAGCGATAGGGACAAGCTATCCCGGCTGGCCTCGGCCACTCGCCCCTATATCGCCCGGAATTTCCGCTTCGACAGCTACGTCACCTTCTACAAGCGGCTGTTCTCATAATCCTATATTGACCTTTTTACCCTTTGTCCTATGGCATAATTCACTGGGGGATAATGATTTAAGCCAAGGGACAAAGGACAATTAGGACAATCGGGGGCTATTGGATGAGGGTGGCTTTGCGGTAGGAGCCGTGGTCGACGCGGCTAATGGCCGAGGCTTCAATCATCTCGCGGAGTTTAAGCTTCATCCACGATTTGCTTTTGCCCGTTTTCTGTGCGGCCTCAACGGCTTGCGCGGTGGTGAACGTGTCGGGGAGCGTGGCCACGAACGCCCACGATTCCATCTGCTTCTGGGAGGGTCCCGTGGGTCGTCCCGCGCTTTGCAGGGCGGCACGGCGTGTGCGACGGTAGCTCCATTCGAGCCATTCGTTGATGGCTACGGCTCCCATCATGCGTTCCTCGGAGAGAGCCGCGTTGATTAGTTGCTCGTTTGCGGCCACATGCCCCAGTTGCAGCAGCAGGGCTATCTTGGAGATGATGGCCACTCGCTTCATCACGCGGGATTCGGCCTCGGCCTCATCCATGTCGTCGACGGCTTCCATCAGCTCGTCACGCCATTGGTAGAACCATTGCTGGGCTTGGGTGGAAAGGCGCAGGCACATGGGCTGCTCGTCGCGGGTGAGCCGCTCGGCCATGGAGTGAATCTTCTCCCAGAGGAAGGTGGCGGTGTCGCCGTGGAGGGGACGCGAGCTCCAGCGTTCAAACTCGGGGTTGATTGGCGATTCCTCCTGCGGGTGCTCCTTGTTGTCGGCGTAGCCGGGACGCCCGCTCCAACGGGATGTGGAGCCACACTCGGGGTAGACAAAGCACATGCGGTCGAGGAAGCCGTTGCCTTCAAGTTGCCGGAATAGCACCGAGTGGAGCAACGCGGGCTGGATGGTGCCGATAAGGTTGATGGAAGGGTTGAGAATCGACACGATTTGGCCTTGACCGTCGGGTCCCTTGCGTGTCACCTTGATTGGGTCGCCTGAGAATGCCGAGAGCAGGGTCTCGATCATGTTGGACGAGTTGTAGCGGTTGACGGTGTTGAAGAATCCGGCTATCTCGTCGACAACGATGGCCACGCCATGGGGATTGTTCTCGAGCTGAGCCACCATCGCCTCTTGTGTGAAGTCGCTGAGCACTGTTTGGCGGCAGACGGGGCGTTTGGAGCCTGTGGAATCGGCCGAGGAGGACGATTTTTGGTTCTTGTTGTAGTTGTGCAACGCTTCTCGCCACTGCTCGTAGCGGCGGTGGTCGCTGCGACGCAACGCCTCGTAGGCGGCCATCAGGGGAGGTGTCTTGCCCGCCCCGGGCTTGCCCACGAAGGTGATCATCAGGGCGGGGTTGACACGGAAGCCGTCGCGTATCTCAAGCGAGATGTTGTTGCCCACGGTGGCAGCGAGGGCTGAGAGCATGGCCATAGCCACATACTCGGTGCGAAACTCTCCCTGGCGGGTCATGTTTTGGATGGCGACACGGAAGCTGCCGGGGAAAGCGTCCAGGGGGAATTGTCCGTCACGCGCTTTTTCGATGAGGCGGGTGTAAGCCTCGGTGTTGTTGATGTTTTCCATAATGGTTAATGGTTAGTGGTTAATGGTTAGTGGTTAGTGGTTAGTGGTTAGTGGTTAATGGTTAGTGGTTAATGGTTAATGGTTAATGGTTGATGGTTGATGGTTAATAATCGCGGAGGATATAGTCGGCCAAGTCCCAGCCTCTGTCGCGCTGCTCAGGGGTGGCTCTCACCGACAGCATGCTCGACATCGTGATGCTTTTGGGGCTGTGGAAACCGATGTGCATCCCTTGCATCTTTTCCCGCCAGCGATCCTCGGCACCGGTGTCGGGAACAAGGACCACGTTGCGGCCTTGCAGGGCCTTGGAGGGACGCAGGTTGGAGAGTCCGCCGGTGGCAAGCCACACCGATTTTGGGAATCTCACCGAGGCCACCATGGCTGTTTTCTCGCTCTCGACAATCACCACATCCTTGTGGGGATATTTCTTGAGCAGGTGCTCGCCGAAGTAGCATTGGGCCAACACGGCCCCCCCTGCCCCCCCCCCGGGGGGGGGGGGGGGGGGCGCGGGGGGGCCCCCCCCCCCGCGGCGGGGGGCGGGGGGGGGGGGGGAAAACACAGCGCCCCCC
>JAJPXC010000149.1 GCA_021205635.1 Bacteroidales bacterium
GGTGTTTGGGGGCCGGCTGCTTCGGGGATTTGGGGGCCTTCGGCTCGTCGGCGAAGCGGTTGGGGAAGTCGATGTGGACAGGCGGGCGGCTCAGGGCGTAGATCACGCAGCCGATGCCCACGAGTATGAACGGAATCGACAGCCATTGGCCCATGTTCAACACCATGTCCTGCTCCCACTCCTCTTGGGGGTTCTTGATGAACTCGATGAGGAAGCGCGAGGTCCACAGGATGATGAAAAACACACCGAAAATCAGTCCGGGCCGTCGCTCGGCATTCTTCTTCCAATACATCCACATCAGCAACCCGAACAGGGCGAAGTAGCACAGAGCCTCGTAAATCTGCGTGGGATGGCACGCCTGGCCATAGTAATATTGGTACCACTCTGGGGAGCGCACAAACATGAATCCCCAGGGCAGCGTGGTGGCATGACCAAAGATCTCGCTATTGAACAGGTTGCCCAAACGTATCAATCCGCCCACCAAGGCGATGGCTACAACCAGTCGATCGAAGGTCCAGAACGGACTACGCTTGGTGGTGATCATCGAGAACAGTATGCACGCGATAATCACGCCTATCGTGCCACCGTGGCTAGCCAACCCGCCCTCCCAGATGTAGAGGATCTCAATCGGGTGTTGCGAGTATTTGTCCCATTCGTAGAAGAACACATGGCCCAGGCGAGCGCCGATGATCGTGCCGGCCATCACCCACATCAGCAGGATGCCAAGCCAACTCTCAGGCGCGCCCTCGTGCTTGAACATCTTGGCCACAATCCAGTAGCCCAATGAGAAGCCGATAGCGAACATTAGCCCGTACCATCTTACTGTTACGGGCCATGATATCAACGTAGGGTCAAAATTCCAGGTAATAAAATTCATAGTGAAGGGGTTAAAAGTTGAAAGTTAAAGGTTTAAAGTTAATACCTCATTCATCTCCCAGCCTAAGTCCAGAATACTAAGCCATTAACTTTAAACTTTAAACCTTAAACTTTAAACTAAATGGGATACCCAATAGTCGCGGTCACCAGGTAATAAATCTACCACGGGGATCTCGATCATGGTGTAGCAGCCGGGCTTCTGGCGCATGGCGGCGCGGGCAACGCCAACGAGGATTTGAGCCGTGAGGGCAGGGTTGTTGATCGACATGTTGAAGTCGAAGCGCTGGTTCTGGGTCTTGCCGGAAACGCCCTTGCGGGTCATGTGCACGCCGTGGCCCATGTCCTTCACCTGGTCGACTGAATCAACCTGCATCACGTGGGTCTCGTCGGAAGCGAAGTAGGGATCTTCCTTTACGGCCTTGGCCACCTGCTCGAGGGTGTAACCGGGGAGTAGCTCCACGTACACCATGCGGCGGTGAATGCCAGTGCCGAGGGGGATGGTCATCGACAGGGCGTTCTTGACACCCTCCTTCGACTTGACGCACACGGTGTGACCCATGCTCATGCCGGGGCCGAAGTTGGTGTAGGTCATGCCCTTGGGGGCGGCGGCCTCCATCAGGGTGCGCACAACCGAGTCGCTACCGGGATCCCAGCCAGCTGAGATAATCGAGACGGTGGCGTGCTCCTTGGCGATCTTGTCGAGATTCTTGCGAAGCTCGGGAATCAGGCCGTGGATGTCGTAGCTGTCGACAGTGTTGATGCCCATGGCCAGATATTCGGCGGCGTATTTCTCCACCTCGCGGGTAGGTGTGCACAGGATGGCCACGTCGACGGGACCAAGTTCCTTGATGTCGGTAACTACCTTGTAGGGCTGGAGTTCGGCCGGGATGTCGGTAACCTTGCGGCGCACCACGCCAGCGATCTCCATATCGGGAGCCTCCTGGAGAGCATCAAGCACGAAATGCCCGATGTTTCCATATCCCACAATTGCTGCTTTTATCATAATAAGTTGAAAAGTTTATAGTTTCTAGTTTCTAGTTAATAGCTTATTTGGTTGAAAAGTTTATAGTTTCTAGTTTCTAGTTTTATCCTGAGTTTCTAGCCATTTTGCATAGCCCAAGAGCATGCGTCGCAACTCTACAATCAGAGACCCAGTGTAACTTCTGGTTTCTTTAGTAATGTATCCTAAACGATACGCAATTTCGAGTTGAGTTTCAAGTTCATTAGCTGATCCATGAGAAATTTTAATGAATCTCAGAAAATCTTTAGGAGAAAAACGCCCATGACCTTCAGCTATATTGGATGGAATTGAGGAAACCGACCTGTGCATTTGACTAGTAAGAGCAAACAACTCCTCTTTGGGAAAAGCCTTAGTAAGACAGTAAATCTCCACCGTTAGATCCATTGACTTTTGCCAAATACTCAACTGAGTATAGTCATAATACGCCATGAAGATTATTTCTAAAGTTCTGTAAACTTCCTAATAAAAAACTATCAACTAGAAACTAGAAACTAGAAACTCTGCAACTCATCGCTCGGAGACAATCGCTTCGGTATCTCGGGCGATCATGAGTTCTTCATCGGTGGGGATGACAACTACTTTGACGCGGGAAGAGGGGGTGGAGATGACTGTCTCGGTGCCGCGGGTGCGGGCGTTGAGGGGCTCGTCGATTTCGACACCCATGAAAGCCAGGGGACGGCACACGTTGGCACGCACCCCAGTTTGGTTCTCCCCTACTCCACCGGTAAAGACGATGATATCCACGCCACCCATCTCAGCGGCATAGGCGCCGATGTATTTGAGGATGCGCTGCTCGTACATGTCCAACGCCAACTTAGCGCGCTCGTTGCCCGCGTTGACAGCGGCCTCGATCTCACGCATGTCGGAGGAGATCTCGGTCACACCCAGCACGCCGCTCTCCTTGTTGAGCACCTTCTGCAGGTCGTCAGGAGTCATGTTGTGCTTGGTCATCAGGTAGGTGAGTGCGCCCGGGTCGATGTCGCCCACGCGGGTACCCATCATCAAGCCCTCGGTGGGGGTCAAGCCCATGGAAGTGTCCACGCTCTTGCCATGGTCGACAGCCGTGATGGAGCCTCCGTTGCCCACATGGCAGGTGATGATCTTCTGGTCCTTGATGTCGACGCCGAGGAAGTCGCACACGCGCTGCGACACGTAGCGGTGGCTGGTGCCGTGGAATCCGTAGCGACGGATGCCGTCCTCCTTGTAATACTTGTAGGGGATGGCGTACATGTAGCTGCGGGCGGGCATCGTCTGGTGGAAAGCGGTGTCGAACACGCCTACCTGGGGCACGTCGGGGAGAATGGCCTCCACAGCCTCGATACCGGTGATGTTGGCGGGATTGTGCAGCGGGGCCAAGCCGTAGCACTCCTTCACCTGTTCTTTTACAGCCTCGTCGATCAATACCGACTTGTTGAACTTCTCGCCTCCATGCACCACGCGGTGACCAACAGCGTCGATCTCTTTGTAGGAGGAGATGCAACCAGTCTCAGGCGAGGTAAGGTTCTTGAGGATAGCCTCCACGGCGCCGCGATGGTCAACCAAGCCCAGCTCGGTGATGGCCTTGGAGCCGTCCTTGGTTTTGTACTTGAGGAAACCGTCGGGCAGACCGATTTTCTCAACGCCGCCCTCGGCGAGAGTGGCATGCGTGGTGGTGTCGATTAGCTTGTATTTCACGGAAGAGCTTCCGCAGTTGAGCACTAATATCTTCATTTCTAAGCGTTTTTGTCGTATTCTTTCAGGCCGATTGCCTGATTGCATGTGATGATGATAGTCTTGTAGATGTCCTCGGGGAAGCAGCCGCGGGAGAGGTCGTTGACGGGGGCTGCCAAGCCTTGCAGGATGGGACCCACAGCCTCAACGTGGCCAAGGCGCTGCACGAGCTTGTAAGCGATGTTGCCCACCTCAAGCGAGGGGAACACAAGCACGTTGGCACGGCCGCTCAGGGGACAGTTGGGAGCCTTTGACTGGGCTACAGCAGGCACGATGGCGGCGTCGCTCTGCAACTCTCCGTCGAGGATCAATCCCGGAGCCATCTCGCGGGCGAGGACTGTGGCCTCAATCACCTTGTCGACACGCTCGTGGCGGGCGCTTCCCTTGGTGGAGAAACTCAACAGGGCCACACGAGGCTCAATCTGGGCGATATCGTGGGCGGTAAGAGCCGAGGATACAGCGATCTGAGCCAACTCCTTGGCGGTGGGATCGGGAACAACGGCGCAGTCGGCGAAAACGAGTATACCGTCGGTGCCGAAGGGCGAATCCTTGGGCATCACCATCAGGAAAGCGCCCGAGACGACGTCGATACCGGGCTGGGTCTTGATCACTTGGAATGCGGCGCGGAGCACGTTACCGGTGGTGTTCATGGCTCCAGCGACCTGGCCGTCGGCGTCACCGGCCTTCACCATCAGGCAACCGAGATAGAGGTGGTTGGCGGCGGTGAGGCGAGCCTCCTCCATGGTCATCCCCTTGGCCTTGCGAAGCTCGTAAAGCAGGGGGGCATACTTGTCAATTACCTTCTCGTCGGCCGGATTTACAACGGTGGCCTGGGCGATGTGGGGAAGTTGCAACTCCTTGGCCATGTGGCTGATGTCGTCGGGGTCGCCAATAAGGATAATGTCGGCTATAGAGTCGGCTATGATACGATCGGCCGCCGTAAGGGTGCGGGGCTCGGTGCCTTCGGGCAGCACGATGCGCTGCTTGTGGGCTTTAGCTGCGATAGTGAGCTTCTCAAAAAGATCCATGGCTTATGATATATTTAGTTGCGCGAATTTAACGAATTTTCCGCAACAATTTGGCCTTATATCGGGTTATTTTGGTAAATTTGTACCCCATAAAACTGTATTTACCATGGTAACCATAATTTTCTGCCACCCGTGGCACGGCTCGTTCAACTACGCCATCCTTGAGAAGATCAAGGCCACCTACGACGCCCAAAAGAAGCAGTATCAAGTGATTGACCTCGAGGCCGACGGTTTCAACCCCAATATGACGGCCGACGAGCTTGCCCTTTATTCCAAAGGCGAGACCACCGATCCGCTGGTTAAGCGTTACATCACGATGCTTCAGGACACCGACGAATTGGTGATGATTTTCCCCATCTGGTGGGGCATGATGCCGGCCAACCTTAAGGGCTTCTTCGACAAGGCCATGCTGCTGGGTTCGGCGTTCACCTATAGTCCCGAAGGCGCTATGCTTCCCGGCTTGCAGATCGGCAAAACGCTGATTATCACAACGTCGCAAGCCCCGTCAATCATGTTCGGGCAGTTCATAGAGGGCTGGTTTATCCCCGTGATGCTCAACACGGTAGGAATCACCGGTTGCCAGTGGATCAACTGCGACCAGTGCAGCCACGGCCCGCAGGAGCACCGCGAGAAATTCCTCGCCGACATCCCCAATCACCTTTAAGTGAAGCTTAAGGCCCCAAGAAGGATTCACCCTCAAGCCACGGTGCCCCGAGGTTTGCCTCGGGGGTCTAATGGCATCGGCACAATTTTCACCCCTGTTTCACGTTTATTTAAGGTATATGTATACCCTAAAATAAACACATGCACCTACATGAATCATCTAAAATCAACCATAATCGCATTTACATCGCTGCTACTTGCCTCTTGCTCATCTGATAGCCACGACGAGCCTGACGTGCCCGTAACCCCCGTGGAGGGGCGCACCGTGCTCGTGTACATGCTTGCCAACTCATCCCTGGGAATCTCCAACTCATCCCTCGGCGGTGCCAGCTACGACTCGCTCGACCTGCAGGAGATGCGACAAGGCCTCGCCGCCAGCGGAGCCAACAACGGCCGCCTGCTGGTATACTACTGCCCATTGGTCGTGACCGATTACGACCCACCCCGGCTAATCGAGATCACCGGCAAGGATGAAACCGACGACAAGACCCTCAAAAGCTACGACTACACCGTATACTCCACCACCACCGAGCGCATGCAAGAGGTGATGGCCGACATGCAGGCCTTGGCCCCCGCGTCGAGCTACGGGCTGGTGTTCTGGGGACACGGCACCGACTGGCTGTCGGCTCCCGCCAAAGCCGGTATCTCCCCCCAAGCCTACGGCGGCGAATACGACCTCGACAATCGCCGCACCACCTACTGGATGGACGTCACCGACTTGGCCACCGCCCTGCAAGCCTCCACTGAGAAATTGGATTTCATTTACTTCGACACCTGCCTGATGGGCTCGGTGGAGACCGTCTACGAGCTTCGCGACTGTGCCTACCGCCTGGTGGTTTCCCCCACCGAGTTGCAAGGCACCGGAATGCCCTACCACCTCAACGTGGAGCCGCTGATGGCCGACGGCCTCGACGGTGTGGTAACAGCCGCCACCAACACCTACACCTATTACTACCAGCGGCAGCAAGCCCTGCAGATTACCGTGATTGACACCTCCCGCCTCGACTATCTGGCTACCGTGACCCGAAACCTCTATCATGAAACAGGGGATTGCTACATCGCTTACCCGAGCCAATTGCAGGCGTTCGCCAAGGCCTCCACTTACAACGATTTCCGCTGCCACAGCTACGATTTCGACTCTTACGTCCAAGCCTTGGAGCCCAGCGAAACCACCTACGCCACCTGGCGGGCGGCTCTCGACGACGCCATCCTCTACAAGGCTACAACGGCCAAGGAGTTCAACGGCATCGCCATCACCAGCTATTGCGGCTTGGGCACTTACGTGCCGTCATCGGAGACTGATTACTACTTCCGTGGCTACAACCGCCTCTCCTGGACCACCAACGTAATCTTCCCCTTATAATTCTTTCCTCCTTTAAAGATATAATGCTTTAAGGATTTAAAAGAAAGCCCTTGAAAACTAAAAACTGAAAACTGAAAACTGAATACTGAAAACTTAAAATACATGAAGCAACTATTACTACCCGCAATCGCTATCACGGCCCTGACGGCCAGCGCCTCGGTCGACGCCGTGCGCGTCAACGCAATTGGCTACCTCCCCGCCGACATCAAGGCCGCAGTGCTGATGGTCGAGGATCCCGCAACTCCCATCGAAGGCATCGCCATCGTTGACTCCAAGGGAGTGAAACACGCCCCCGACTCGGTGGTCAAGAAAGCCACTTGGGCCCCCATGGGCGCCACCTACCGTATCTACTTCTCCTCTCTCACCGCCCCCGGCGAGTACACCATCGTGGCCCCTACAGCCACCTCCCCATCTTTCCGAATCGGCGATGACGTATACAAGGGCGCCAACGAGGTGCCTCTCCAATACATGCGCCAGCAACGTTGCGGCTACAACCCGAGCCTTGACGCCACTTGCCACCAGCATGACGGCTACCTTGTGCTCACCGACGACGGGCGTGACGGCCGGCACGTGGACGTGCGCGGGGGCTGGCACGACGCCAGCGACTACCTGCAATACTTGACCACCTCGGCCAACGCTGTGTTCCAAATGCTGTGGGCTTACCGCGAGAATCCCGAAGCCTGGGCCGACAACTACCAGGCCGACGGCCGCAAAGGCTCCAACGGCATCCCCGACATCCTCGACGAGGCTCGCTGGGGATTGGAGTGGATGTGCCGCATGAATCCCGAGGAGGGTTTCTATCTCAACCAGATTGCCGATGACCGTGATCACCGCTACGCGGGTCTGCCCGCAGGCGATGACGTTGACTATGGTTGGGGTAAGGGCACGGGTCGCCCCGTCTACCCATGCTCGGGCAAGCCCTACGGATTGCAAGAGAACAAAAACCGCAGCCGCGGATTGGCTTCCTCCGTGGGCAAATTTGCCTCATCGTTCGGCCTCGGTGCCATGATTTTTGAGTCGATTGACCCTGATTTCGCCAACCAGCTCCACCAACGCTCGGCAACCGCCTACGAGGTGGCTCAAGCCAATCCCGGGGCGTGCCAAACCGCTCCCTGCGTGTCGCCCTACTTCTACGAGGAGGACAACTGGGTGGACGACATGGAGCTTGCAGCAGCCATACGCCAACTCATCTCCCGTGCCGACAATTACAAGCAGGACGCCGTCGATTACGGCCGCATGGAGCCAGTAACCCCTTGGATGGGAGCCGACTCGGCCCGCCACTACCAGTGGTATCCCTTCGTCAACCTTGGACATGTGCTTCTTGCCCGTGACGCCGACCAGAAGGTTGCACGTGAGTTTACCGCCAACATGCGCTCGGGGCTTCAGCGAGTGAAGGAGCGCGCCGGTGACAACGCTTTCGTCAACGGTATTCCCTTTATCTGGTGCTCCAACAACCTCACCGTGGCTCTCGTCACCCAGGCGATGCTCTACCGCGACCTCACGGGCGACACCCAGTACCAGGAGATGGAAACCGCCATGCGCGACTGGCTGTTTGGCGTCAACCCCTGGGGCAAGTGCATGATTGTGGGTCTGCCCGAGGATGGCGACTTCCCCCGCGACCCCCACTCGGCGCTTACCAACCTCGAGGGTATCCAAGTGACCGGCGGACTAGTTGACGGACCCGTCTACGGCAACATCTTCCGCTCCCTCCGCGGCGTGCACCTGCGCAACGAGGACCGCTACGCCCCCTACCAGAACGACATAGTGGTCTACCACGACGATTACCACGACTATTCCACCAACGAGCCCACAATGGACGGCACCGCCTCGCTCACCTTCATGCTTGGCCGCCTCGCCCTGGGCAAATAATCCCCGGTAATCCCCATATTCCCGATAAAATCCGAAAACAAAGATAAAACATGATTCGCTTCATCACAAAAATCCTCCTTTCCTCGGCCATGCTTCTACCCTTAGAAGCATGCGCCAAGAATCGTGGGGAAACGGGCCAAAGCCGTGTGGAGCCAGCGTCGCCCGCGCAGGCCAACCTCCACCGCCCCTTGGACATCCCCCTGCTGCTCAGCGGCAATTTTGGCGAGATACGCTCCAACCACTTCCATTCGGGATTGGATTTCAAGACGCAAGGCCGCACTGGGCTCAAAATCTATTGCGCCGCCGACGGCTACGTGAGCCGCATCCTCGTGTCGCCATGGGGATTCGGCCGGGCAGTTTACGTCACCCATCCCGAATTGGGCCTGACCACCGTCTACGGCCACTTGGAATCATTCTCACCAGCCATTGAGAAGGTAGCCCACGAGCGGCAGATGGCCGACGAGAGTTTCCGAATCGACATCAACTTGGAGCCGGGGCAGATCCCAGTGAAGCGCGGCGAGATAATTGCCCGCAGCGGCAATGCGGGTTCGTCGGGAGGTCCCCACCTTCACATGGACGTGCGGGACGCCATCACCGAGGAGGCCCTCGACCCGATGCCCTACTTCGCCTCGCTGATTACCGACAAACGAGCACCACGCATCTCATCAATCGCCCTTATCCCCGTGGAAGGCGTGGTTGACGGCTCCAATTCCACCATGGCTACCCGTGCCGACGCCGCCCTGAGCAAGCCGTTCACCGCCTGGGGACGCATGGCACCCGGTATCCGCGCCGTGGACGTTATGGACGGCACCACCAACACCTACGGAATCAAGAAAGTGACCCTCATGGTTGATGGCGAGCAGGTGTTCCAGCGATATTTGGACCATTTCTCGTTTGATGACTCACGGGCTGTCAACACCATCATCCATTACCCCTCATTGGCCAACCAAGGCACTCGCGTGATGACCTCGCAAGTGGCCGAGAGCAATCCGCTTGGCTACATCACCACGGCCACCGACCAAGGCGTGATCACCATCCACGAGGGACGCGATTACAAGTGCCAATGGATTCTGGAGGATTCCCACGGCAACGTTTCCAAGCAGGCCTTCACCATCCACGGCCAGCGTCAGCCTATCCCCTCGGTCACCCCCAAAGGCACCCTCATCCCCTGGGCGAAGGGCGGCAAGATTGAAAAAGATGGCGTGAAAGTGACCATCCCCGAGAAAGCCCTCTACAACGACACCTATATCGACGTAACCACCTCAGCCAGCGATAAATACCTCTCCCCCGTTGTCGCCATCGGCTCCAAAACCGTCCCCCTGGCCCGCACCATCGACATCGAAATCCCTGTAAATACTGAAAACTGTAAACTGAAAACTGAAAACTACTGTTTGGTCTATCTCGGCGGCAAAACTCCCTCGGCCGTAGGCACCACCTATCGCGACGGCAAGGCCTGCGCGTCGGTCAACCGCCTTGGTCGCTACGCCGTGACCACCGACACCACAGCACCTACCATCACCCCGCTCAACCAGCAGAAATGGCGCGCACGTGGCCGCATCTCCTTCAAGATCGCCGACACCCTCAGCGGTATCGACACCTACCGTGGCGAGGTCGACGGCAAGTGGATACTGATGGAGCTCGACGGCAAGACCGGCACACTCTCCGCCCCCTACCCCACGTCAGGCAAAACCCTCACCCTCACCGTCACCGACGCCTGCGGCAACTCCACCACCCGCACCTATCCCCTCTAGCAGGGTGGTTGAAATTTCAGGGAGGGCAGTGAACTGTGTGAACTCCGAACTGTACGCCTAACCAGCTGTGTTTCAGCACTTAAAGTGTTCAGTTCACAGTTCACTGAGTTCACTCCCCATCCCTTTTTATTATGCCTTGAAATGATAAAGTGATACACTGATACAATGATTTTCCCTCAGTAGCCCACAGCGGCCCTGGCGGAGCCTGGGCGGGAAAGTAGCCCCCACCGCGGCGCTGGCGGAGCCTGCGCGGGAAAGTAGCCCCCACCGCGGCGCTGGCGGAGCCTGGGCTGGAAAGTAGCCCACAGCGGCCCTGGCGGAGCCTGGGTGTAATCGGTAATTTTGCATCGGCGATTTCGGTAAATAAGAATTCGGCGAAA
>JAJPXC010000050.1 GCA_021205635.1 Bacteroidales bacterium
GTTATTAAACTCAGGCCATTACAACCAAATTATGCACAATTTTGTCTCTTAAACCGGTTTTTCATTTCTGTCCTGTTTTAGGTTTATAGATATAGTTAGTAGTTTCCTTGTTAGCAGGTTCTGTAAGGGTAAAGCACTGGTATACAAATAACTATGGCAATTGGAACACGTAAATGTGTCAACATGGCAAAAGCACCGTATACGACGGGTGGGTTACACTGTGACCTATCCTCTGTTATACTTTACCAAGGGTATAGTAAGATTCGGGCGTAAAGTTATACATTTTTTCTACACCTATCGCTATACATGACTTTTTGTTAGCATTAATTAACAATTGAATTTGAAGATTATGTTATAGGTTGTAAATTTATGCTGATTTGCGTTAAAAAAGGCGCTACGCTTTTTCTATTAATTTTGAAAATCACTAAATTTGCCGCCGATGTATATACGGACGCGTATACCGATTTTTGAAGACTAACAGAATCTTATTATAACCCGTTTAAATTTAAACTAACTAACATTTATCACCCTTTACCATGAAGAAGTGTACTCTTCTCGTTGCCGCGGTGTTGGTCGCCATGACAGCCTCGGCAGAAGGCCTCAAAGTGGGAGAATTGAGCAACCTGCGACAGCTCACGCAGGGGTCCGACCGCTATGAGAGCCCCAGATGGTCGCCCGACGCCCAGCGCGTCTCCTTCACACAAGAAGGTTACAACGGCCTGTATGTGATGAACCCCGACGGCACCGACCTCCGTCAAATTTCCGACGCCTCGGGCGTGGGATACATGCACCAGTGGAGCATCGACTCGCGAGAGATCCTCGTGCGCGACACCCGTTGGGTGGAGGAGGCCGACGGCGTTAACCGTTACCACGCAGCCTGGTCGATCGACATGGTGGGCAAGAAGACCCGCCTCACCCAGGATGCCGTCGACATGCAACCCGCCGCTTGGCGCTACACCCGCGATGGCGCCAAGAGCGTGATGGCTCCCGGCCAGAAGCTCACCCAAGTCGCCATGCAGAAAGCTCCCTCGGTGCTAATGGCTGACAAAGCCGAGGCAACTTACAATGTAAGCTACATCTGCGACTGCGAGACCCTCACCCTCGTTGACGCCAACGGAAACAAGCGCGTGCTCTACACAGGCCCCGCTTTCTGCCCCGTCACCTCCCCCGACGGCAAGATGGTGGCTTTCAACGCCATGGACGACGTGATGGTGATGAACCTCGACGGCACCGGCTTGCGCAAAATCGACATGGGTTTCAACCCCACGTGGGTCAACAACTCCCAGATCGTCTACGAGCGCACAACCGACAACGGCCACGACTACCTCACCGGCGAGCTTTACCTCGCGTCGATCAACGGCTCTTCCATCAAAGCCATCACCTCCACCAGCTCCACTATCGAGATGTACCCCTGCGCCTCGGCCGACGGCTCCAAGCTGCTCTTCGTCAACTGGAAGGACGGTCAAATCTACTCGGCTGATCTTCGTTAACCTTAAACACTCCAAGAAAGATGACAAAGAAACTCATCCTGGCGTTGACGTTGATCATGAGCGCGTTGACGCTTTCGGCCACCGTATCTTGGTCGCCCTATCGTATCATGCTTGACCCCGGTCACGGCGGCACCGACCCCGGCGCTTCCGGCCCCTCGGCTCCCCATGAGGCCACCCTCGCCTTGCGCTGCGGCCTCTCGCTGAAATCGATCATCACCGGCTCTACCCTCGGTGGCACCGTAAAGATGACCCGCACGACCGACACCTCTGTCACCCTCTCCTCGCGAAAGTCGATGTCGGTAAGCTACGACCCCTACATCTTCTGCTCGATCCACCTCAACGCCTACAACGGCACCGCCCACGGCACCGAGACCTGGTACTACTGGACCACCGGCAACTCGCTCAACCTCGCCAACAAGGTGCATGCCGAGCTGATTTCCCAAATGGGTCGCACCAACCGTGGCGTGAAGCGCAACGGCTGGACCGTGATCACCGGCTCATCCTCAGTGCCCGCTATCCTCACCGAGGGCCTCTTCGTCGACAACCAGGAGGAGTGGAGCCTGATCAAAACCGAGGGCTCCACGGGTTACAATAACTGGGTGAACGGCCACCTCTACGGTTTCTACGACCACATCAAGCAAACCCTCGGTAAGGACGTCCACAACCCCAAGACCTCGACTACCACCACTACCGATCCCACGCTGAAGGTGTCAACCACCAGCCTCTATTTCAACAGCCAGCTCGGCACTCCGGTTTCCCTTACCTTCAAGATCACCGCTACCGACCTCTCGGGCAACATCACTATCTCCAACCCCGACGGAAATGCCTTCGAGATCTCCGACGAAACCGTCAAGGCTTCGGCTTGCACCTCGGGCTACACCGTTACCGTGAAGTTCAAGCCCTCCAACTCGGGCTACGGCATCGGCGAGTGGGACGGCAAGGTCATCACCGTGTCCAACACCACATCGGGCACCACCTACACCAAGAAAGTGACCTGCTCCGGCAAGATCGTCGCCAAGCCGTTGAACGACCTCACCGAGGTGTGGAACTACTCCGACAAGCGCTCCAACACCACCGCGGCAGGTTACGACGCCACCAAGATACGCAACTTCGCCTACTACAAGGGCAAACTCTACTGCGTGTACAACACCAAGAAAATCAAGGTGTTGAACGCCTTCACCGGCGAGGACCTTGGCGACCTGAATATGGACGACACCTTCACCGGTGGCACCTACATTTTCTGCGACGTGAAGGTATACGACGGCAAGATTTACGCTTGCAACCTCGTCACCGACCCCACCACCGAGAAACTGCGCATCTATTGCTGGGATGACGACCAGTCGATGGGCTACCTGCTCAAGCAATTCGACAACATCCGCGACTGCGAGCGTCTGGGCGACCGCATGAACATCCAGCAGGACGACGACGGCCTCTATTTCACCTTCTGCAACCAGAACACCTCCCATACCCGCATCGTCGAGTACCGTCTTGACAAGGCCAAAAATTCCTGGACGGGCCAGTACTACAATCTCTACGAGAACGACGGCACCACCCAGTTCAAGCCCGGCTCCATCATCCACGCTTATCGCCGCTACAACGACGATGTTGTGCGCTACTGGGTTGACGGCAAGGCTTGCTTCCCCACCCGCTTCAAGCGATCCACCGGTCCCACCGACTATTCCTCCAACGGCTCGGCTACCAACGAGAACAAGGAGATTGACACCGGCGAGACCTGGGGCACCAACTGGAGCCAAGTCACCTACGGCGGTTCGCGCTACATCACCTCGATGGTATTCAACGAGAAGACCGGCACATCCTCCGAGAATTACACTGGTGGACGCGCTCGCCTCGCCATCGATAAGAACGAGGACTACAAGACCGTTGAGCAAGTAGCCGACTATCCCTCCGATGGCCTCAGCGACAACATCCAGAACACCCTCTGCAACGGCGACGTGATCTTCAAGACCGACTCGGAGAACAACACCTACGCGATGCTCTGGGTATTCTCCAACAAGCAAGGTATCGCCTTCTTCAAGAAGGGTACCCTACCCTCTTATACCGTAAGCCCGATCACCCAGATCGTGCCCACCATCACCACCAGCAAGACCGAGCTCAACTTCGAGGCCGAGGTGGATGGCAAGGCTACCGCCAAGGTCACCGTCAAGGGCTCGTCGCTCAAGGGCGAAATCTCCCTGTCGCTGGCTGGCGCCGACGCTGGCATGTTCAAGACCAACGCCTCGAGCGTGACCGTTGACGAGGCTTCCAAGTCGGTTACCGTGGCTTACTATCCCACCGTTGCCGGTACCCACACCGCAACGCTCGTGTGCACCTCCGAGGGCGCTGAGACCGTGGAGATCCCCCTCACCGGCGTGGCCACCAACCCCGTCACCTTCGTCGACAACATCGACGCCCTCCAAGAGATGTGGCTCTATTCCACCAACCGTGGCAACTGCAGCGACGCTCCTTGGTTTGAGGAGAACAAAGCCAACCCGTTCTCGCGCGACCTAGAGTTCCTCAACGGAAAGCTCTACGTGATCAACGCCAAGGCTTGGGGCTCCAATCCCGAAATCAACATCGTCAACGCCTACACTGGCGTGAAGCAAGGCTCGCTGAGCCTGACCGACATCAGCGGTGGCCGTGTGGAAATCGGCGGCATCTCCTCGCTGGGCGGCAAGATCATCGTGTCCAACTCGGCTGCCTCCAACCACACCCTCACCATCTACAAGTGGAGCTCCGACGAGGCCGATCCGCAGATCTGGCTTGAGGACGCAACTCACGGAGGAGTGACCCTGGGCGACCAGATGTCGACTTCCGGCACCATGGCTTCGGGCAAGATCTGGTTCTCCGACGGTAACGCCATCTATTACTACACCGTCACCGACGAGGTGGTTGATCCCAATGTCAACAAGATCGAGTTGGCCAAGGGCGTGGGCACCACCAACGGCTCCTGCCAAGTGCAGCCCATGGCCGACGGCACCTTCTGGGTATACGGCAAGGATACCACCCCCACTCACTTCGCCGCCGACGGCTCCGTGATCGAGAGCATCGTCAACTCGGCTATGGTTGAGAGCGAGGAGACCGTGAGCGGCGTGCTCCGCGCCACCACCTCCAACAGCGTGCTTCGCGGCACCTCGGGCCAGGTGATTGACTTCGGCGAGCGCACCTACATGACAGCTCTTACCTACACCGGCACCACCGGCACGGCTATCGGCGGCGCTGTGGCTCTGATCGACCTCACCGAGTCGACCACCGTGAGCGAGTCGGTAGGCGTTTATCCCTCTGAGGGCCTTGGCACAACACCCAACGAACAATATCAGTCGGCCGTCGCTACCGCGCTCTCCGAGGACGGCATGACCCTCAACGTGTGGACCCTCGTGCCCTACCAGGGCGTGGCTTACTACGCTTACTCGGGCACCGGCACGCTTGACAACACCCAGACGGGCGTTCAGGAGATCCTTGGCGCTTCCAAGTCGTGGCAAATCGCCGCGCAAGGCCGCACCATCATCGCCACCGAGACCATGGCTTCGATCGAGGTGTACACCCTCAGCGGAAACCTCGCCGCACAAGGTCGCGGCACCCAGCTCGACTGCCAGAACCTCCCCGTGGGCATCTACCTGATCAAGGCAACGGCCCTTGACGGCACCACCAAGGTGCTTAAGACAGCCCTCACCCGATAGACTAAAAGCCAGAAATACCCTTTTGAGGAACCTTAGATACACGACCTCCTCAGCCCAAGCGGGCGCCCCTTCCAAGGAGCGCCCGCTTCTTATAAACAATCTCCGGGTTCTTGTGGGACTCGGAGATTATTTGTTCATACATCCTGTTTCAGGGTTATTAGGACATCATCACTCACTTAGGCTGCTTACTTCACTTCGCGGAGGCGTCGCTTCCAACGCCAGCGTGCTTCGGTTGCCAAGCCGGGGGATTAGTATCCCCGCCGCGCGTTGCGTATCAACCTTTTGTTCACAATTGTAACGCTTTTGTAACGCCCGAGGTTCACGACATGACTGGATTTTAAAGGAAGAAAATAGGAAAGGATGAAAGGGACTAAGATAAAGCTTTCAAGAGGGCTCGGATGCGAGGCTCTGGATCGACGTAATGATTGCCCAGGGTTTGCTCAAACGATGCCGTATACCCCATTTGCCGGAAGATCTCAACCACGCGACGCGTCTGTGCCTGGATATCGGCGAAGGTGGCGTTACCCGTGGCGCCTCCTTCCTTGTTGCCCAGCGAAAAATAGCACCTACGCTCGGGATTGGCCTGGGATGTCTCTTGACTAGCCTCACCCTCAAGCCACTGCACAAAATCCTGATACCAGAAAGATCCCGATATAGATCCAAGGTCGTGGAACAGGTCGGTTTGCACGTAAGCCCACGTGGAGAAGAGTCCCGACAACGAGATCCCGCATAAGGCACGCCGTGACGGCATCAGTTGCATCGAGGCCTCCACTTGCGGCACCACAGTCTGCACCATCTCCTTCAGGAACTCAGGCGCGCGTCCCTGAAACGGCTCAGTGCCTTTCGGCACGGCAGGCGCGGGCCACGGCGTAAGGTCGTTGTCCCAGTCCATACCGCTCACCACGGCCATTGAACAGTGATAGGCTTGTACCCACGACTCGACCTTCTGCGCTGGTAGGGGAAACGGCGTCAACAGGTAGAACAGCTTCTTGCCCGGATTCTCGGCCAAGATTACCGTCAACTGATTTATGTGTAATTCTTGCGTTTTCATTGCTTCAATTTCATCATATTTTCCATGTCGATGAAACCAACGGAGCGATACAGACGGCGCGCGCCGTCGGTGGTTTCAAGGTATATCTTCCCGATTCCAAGTGCCTGGGACTCAGTCACAAGCCATTCCACGATCTTACGCCCAATGCCGCGATGACGCCAAAACGGCTTGACGTAGATGTTCATCAAGTAGGCGCAACGGCCTCCGGGGTTGTCGGGTGAAGGCATTTCGTGCTGAAGGCATATCCCTCCGCAACCCACGTCGGCGCCATCCAATCGGGCGAAGCAGGCGATATGCGTGCCAGCCGATAGCGCGTGCACGTAATAACGCCGATTGGCCTTGATCAGATTCTCGTCGGGGACAAGCGGCGCGAAAACATCACGCATCACCTCCACGCGCCACTGCATCAGGCGGTCGATGTCGACGATATCGGCTCGTTGTATCTCCAGTTGGCTCATAACGTATTGCGTTTGTGGATTTTAGGCAACGCCTGTGAATTGACCTTGCCGTTCACTGTCAATGGCATCGCTTTGAGCCGAACGAAGAACTCGGGTATCATATATGGTGGCAAAAACCGCGCCATCTTCCTTTTCAAGTTGCTCAGGCTGAATCCCTTGATTGAGCGGGGTACGAAATAGGCCGTCAAGAACGACAATCCGGCATTGTCAGTACCAGGTTTCACCACAGCCGCCTCCACCTCCGGACAGCCGCAAAGCACATTCTCAACCTCGCAGGTCTCCACGCGCTTCCCCAGAATCATCACTTGCGTGTCCTTGCGATGCAGGAACAGCAGCACGCCATCCGAGCACATAATGCCGATGTCGCCGCTACGATACAACCGACGTCCATCCTCAAGTGTCACAAACGCCTGATTCTCAACCTTTCGGTCGCCCAAGTAGCCCATCCCCACTCCGTCGCCGAGGATGCATATCTCCCCCTCGTGGCCGTCGGGTACAGGTTGCAAATTCTCGTCGCGTATTTCCACGTGGCAGCCCTCTATGGCTTTGCCGATAGGATAAGTGCCGTCGGGCGATGGTTCGGCATTATCACAACGGTAATACGAGCAGCACACTGTAGTCTCCGACGGCCCGTAAGTGTTGTATATCATCACTTTAGGCACCAGTCGGTCGATATACCGTGCTCGCAACACATCGCCCCCACTGATAAGCAATCGGAGCGAACCAGGCACGCGTCCAATCTTGTTAATATCCAGCAACAGATATGGGAACCCGCTGATAATCGTCACTTTATTCCGCTCTACGAATCTCAGCAACGCCTTGGTATCCTCCTTAACGCTTTCGGGGACAATCACCAACGCCGCCCCTGAGAGTAGCGTCGTGAACACCTCCTCGACAAAGATGTCAAAGGAGCAAACGGAATACTGGAGCATGAGATCCCCTACCCCTGGGTGAAACTCTCGGCTGAACGCCCTCGCGTAATGCGTCACGTTGCGATTGGCGATCATCACGCCCTTGGGCAAACCCGTCGAACCAGACGTATAAAGCACGTATGCCAACCCATCCGGCGTGGATCGGTCCTCGCTGGTCATCCCATAGGCTATGGGCAAGTCGCGGTTGATTTCCAGCAGGGCGAATCCTTTGAGTTTGCGACGGTGGCGATGGTTGGTGATGATGAAATCAACACCTGTCTCGGTCATCACGAAATGGATACGCTCCTTGGGCATTGACGGCTCGATCGGCACGTATGCCGCTCCCGATTTAAGCACGGCCAAAATGGATCCTATCATCTCGGCTGAATGGTCCATCACTATCCCCACCATCCTAGGATGCCCCACAGGCATTTTCAGGGCAATCGTTGTGGCCAAGGCGTCAAGGTCGGCGTAAGTGAGCGTGCGATCGCCGTCAACAATCGCGGTCGCGTTGGGGTGCAGCTTCGCTTGCTGGGCAAATGTATCGTATATGGTATTGCGTGAAGTGGCTTCTTTCATGTTTATATAACAACGGGGAGGGGTTATCGGTTAATGGTTAACGGGGAGTTTTTGCTTGCGGGAGTGGTGAAAAGGTGTTAAATTCGCGGTATGAAAGAGTTTTTCGCTGAGTTGTCGTCGCTCCTTTGGGGCTGGCCGATGATTCTCCTTTTGCTTGGCACACATATATACTTGACAATCCGACTTCGTTTCCCCCAGCGTCACCTGGCAAAGGCCGTGAAGCTGTCAGTAACCCCCGACAAGGGCGCTAAGGGCGACGTGTCGCAGCTCGGCGCGCTCTCCACGGCGTTGGCCGCGACTATCGGCACGGGCAATATCGTGGGAGTGGCCACAGCCGTGTCGCTCGGGGGGCCGGGAGCCGTGCTCTGGTGCTGGTTGACTGGACTGCTAGGCATCTCCACTAAATACGCCGAGGGCCTGCTTGCCGTAAAATATCGCGTGCAGCATGAGGACGGCCGCATGCTTGGCGGACCGATGTACGTCCTTGAGCATGGCCTGAAAAAGCGCTGGCTAGGCATACTTTTCGCCCTGTTCACCTGTTTGGCCGCTTTCGGAATCGGAAACACCGTCCAATCCAACGCTATAGCCACCCTCACCCACGAAACCTTCGGCATCACCCCCGAGATAACCGGCATCGTGGTCATGCTATTGGTAGGCGCCGTCCTCATCGGAGGCATCAAAAGCATCGCCCGGGTGTGCACCATGATCGTGCCCCTTATGGCCGCTCTTTACATCATAGGTTGCGTGGCGATTTTGTGCATGAACGGCGACCACCTCGGTGCCGCCATATCGCTGATTTTCCGCTCAGCTTTCACCCCCGAAGCCGCTGGTGGAGGCCTCCTAGGCGGAGGCATCTTGATGGCTTGCCGCTACGGTATCGCTCGCGGACTGTTTTCCAACGAATCGGGAATGGGCAGCGCGCCTATCGTGGCCGCTTCGGCCCAGACCCGCAACCCCGTGCGCCAAGCACTGATCTCATCGTCCGGCACTTTCTGGGACACCGTCGTGATTTGCGCCCTTACAGGCTTGGTAATCGTCTCATCCATCATCGCCTACCCCGAAATCTCCTACGAGCACGGAGCCACCCTCACAAAACTGGCTTTCGGCAAAATCCCCGTGATCGGCACACCGCTGCTCACCTTCGGCCTACTGTCGTTCGCTTTCTCCACGATTTTGGGATGGGAGTACTACGGCGAGCGCGCTTGCGAGTATTTGGGAGCCAAGCGTTCGGCCATCGCCTACCGCTGGCTATACGTCGTGGCCGTATTCGTGGGAGCCGTTATCGACTTGGGACTCGTCTGGGACATCGCCGACTGCCTCAACGCTCTCATGGCGATCCCTAACCTTATCGCCCTGCTCGCCCTCACTGGCGTCATCGTAGCCGAAACCCGCCGCTACCTCTGGGAAGGCCGCCTCGACTCTACTGCTGAGCAAGAAAAAAGCCCCGCATAAATGCGGAGCTGATTAAGGAGGTACCTAGCAGAATCGAACTGCTGTGCCCGGTTTTGCAGACCGGTGCCTAACCACTCGGCCAAGGTACCGTTTTGCTTTTTGCGTTGCAAAGGTAAGCACATTTTCCCATATACGCAAGCACATCCGCCATTTTTTCCTGAAAAAACTTCCAAACGCTTGCGCGTGAGTGGAAAAAATCGTAACTTCGCGGTCGCTATGCCACGTCGCGGGGGACGTGTCCCCGATGACTCCGGCTTAGCTCAACAATACAAAACCATATTTTAATTAACATTTAATGGCAACAAAAATCAGATTACAACGCCACGGTCGCAAGAACTACGCGTTTTATCCTATTGTTATCGCCGATAGCAGGGCACCACGAGATGGTAGATTCATTGAAAGGATTGGTTCCTATAACCCCAACACTAATCCTGCTACAATTACTCTCAATTTCGAAAGGGCTTTGTATTGGGTGAATGTGGGCGCAATCCCCACCGAGACTGTCCGCTCAATCCTCTCCCGCGAGGGCGTGATGTTGATGAAGCACCTCCAGGGTGGCGTCAAGAAAGGCGCTTTCGACGAGGCTGAGGCACAGCGCCGTTTCGACGCTTGGAAGTCGAAGAAAGAGCAAGCTACCAACGCCGTAAAGGTTTCCGAGGCCGACAAGAAGCGCGCTGCCGCCAAGGAGCGCCTGGCCGACGAGCAGGCCAAGAACAAGGCCCAGGCCGAGAAGGTAGCCGAGAAGAAGGCTAAGATCGCCGCCGCCAAGGCCGAGGCCGAGGCTGCCGCTAAGGCTGAGGCTGATGCCGCAGCTGCCGCCGAGGAGGCTCCCGCCACCGAGGGCGCCGCTGAGTAATTCTCGATCTTGATAAAAAACATTGCCGCGACCCCCTACAAGGAGCCGCGGCAATTTCTTTATAAGCCCCATAAGGCCCATAGGTCCTATTAGAGGTTGTTCATCTTTCTCTCAAACCGATACTGTCCCAAACAGTGTGTCTGAGCCGTAAGGGCACAAAAAAGACTGGCGGT
>JAJPXC010000004.1 GCA_021205635.1 Bacteroidales bacterium
ACAATCGAATCCTCGCCCCATTAACTAGAAACTAGAAACTAGAAACTAGAAACTAAAAACTAGAAACTAGAAACTTAAAACTTTTCAACTTCTATATGGTTATTCAACGCTGGCAATCAGTACTTCTTTTGGTGGCTGCCCTTTGTATGGGTGGCGCCGCTATCTTCCCCCTGGGACCCATGTTCCTCGTGATCTCAATCTTGGTGGCAGTGCTACTTTTCTTGGCCATCTTCATGTTCAAAAACCTGCGCCGTCAGCGGCTAGTGACGCTTATATCCTCGCTGCTCATCATCGTGACGGCCTTTGTGGGCGTGATGTCGATGCCTGCATTCTGCTTCTGGCCCCTGTTGCTGATGTTGGTGGCTCTGGTGTGCGCCGCTTGGGCTTACCGACGCATCGGCGCCGACGATCGCCTTCTACGCTCCGCCGACCGCATCCGTTAATCCCCTTTGAGCCATGGAGAATTTAGTGAAAGATTTGATGGCGTTTCTGGATGGGGCCGTGTGCAACTTCCTCGCCGTGAAAGAATGTGAGAAACGACTCGCCGAGAAAGGTTTCGAGAAACTTGACCCCGCCGACGAGTGGGTCGTGAAGCCGGGTGGCCGCTACTATATCACCAAGAACGACTCGGCGATTTTCGCCTGGGTGCAAGGCACAGGCGACGCCGCCGCGGGATGGCGTATCATATCGGCGCACAGCGATTCCCCTGGATTCCGCATCAAGCCTCACGCCGAGATGCTCTCCAAGGAGGGCGTGCTCCAGTTGAACACCGAGGTGTATGGCGGACCGATTCTGTACACATGGTTTGACCGCCCGCTGTCGATTGCCGGGCGAGTGGTGTTGCGCAATCCCGAGGATGCTCTAAAGCCATTGGTGAAGATTATCAAATTTGACCAACCGCTGCTGACGATCCCTCACCTCGCCATCCACTTCAACCGCCAGGTGAACGAGGGCAACAAGTTGTCCAGGCAAAAGGACATGATCCCTGTGATGGCTATCCTCGACAAGCAAGCAAATGTCGACAACTATCTGCTGAAAATGGTGGCTGAAAAGGCTGATGTCGCTCCCGGGGAGATTCTCGATTTCGACTTGACTCTCTACGACACCACTCCCGCGTGTCTTGTGGGACCCAACCAAGAGATGATCTCCAGCGGCCGCTTGGACGACCTGTCGATGGTTCACGCCTCTCTCTCGGCTCTCATGGAAGCTTGCGACACACCTTGCGAGCAAACGCGCGTGATGGCTATCTTCGACAACGAGGAGACCGGCTCGGGCACCAAGCAGGGAGCCGCTTCACCTGTGTTGTGCAATCTGTTGCAACGACTTAACATGGCCAACGGTGGCAGCGAGGAAACATTTGTGCGTGCTATCGACCGCTCGTTTATGATCTCGGCCGACAATGCCCACGCGATCCATCCCAACTACCCCGAGAAGCACGACCCCACCAACCATCCTGTGCTTGGCGGAGGCCCCGTAGTGAAGATCAACGCCAACTGCAAGTACATGACGGACGCCGTCTCGGCCGGAATCTACAAGGAGATCTGCCGCAAAGCCGACGTACCCGTGCAGGAGTTTGTCAACCACAGCGACTCGGCGGGAGGTTCCACCCTGGGCAATATACTCACGTCGCAGATCGACCTTCGTGGCGTCGACATGGGCGCGGCCATGTGGGCCATGCACTCCTGCCGCGAGACCGCCTCACCCCTCGACCACCAGCTCATCACCCGCTCCTTCCACCAATTCTATATTCTATAAAGATATGAGTGACCAGCAGCGACGGGCCACGGCGCGGGAATTTGTCAAGCAGTGGAGCAACCGCGGATACGAAAAGGGCGACAGCCAGCCGTTCTGGCTCGCCCTGTTGCGCGACATTTGCGGCGTTGAGGCTCCGGAAACCCTGATACGATTCGAGGAGCAGGTGAAGCTCGACCACACTTCCTTTATCGACGGTTACATGGACGCCACCAAGGTGATGATCGAGCAGAAGTCGGCCGGAAAGGACTTGCGCAAGGGTATCCGCCAGAGCGACGGCACCTTCCTCACTCCCTTCCAGCAGGCCAAGCGTTACTCCTCGGAGTTGCCCTATTCCCAACGCCCCCGCTGGATCGTGACCAGCAACTTTGAGGAGATCCACGTGCACGACATGGAGCGCCCGCAGGGTGATCCCGAGGTGATCCTTGTGGCCGATCTCGAGAAGGAATACTATCGCCTCGACTTCCTTGTCAACCAGGGCAATGAGTCGCTGAGGAAGGAGAAAGAGGTGTCGCTGAAGGCCGGCGAGCTTGTGGGACGGCTCTACGACCTGCTCTTGGCGCAGTACCGCGACCCGTCGTCGCCCGAGACGCTCAAGAGCTTGAACAAGCTGTGCGTCAGGCTCGTGTTCTGCCTTTACGCCGAGGACGCCGGGATGTTCCCCAGGCGCGACCAGTTTGTGGAGTATCTGTTGACGTTCAATCCCCAGAACGTGCGGCGGGCGTTGATCGACCTGTTCCGCACCTTGGACACGCGACCCGAGGACCGCGACCCCTACGACAGCCCGCTGTTGCTCGAGGTCCCTTATGTCAACGGCGGACTGTTCACCGACGAGCATATCGAGATCCCCACCTTCACTCCCGAGATCATCACCATGCTCGAGCAGGAGTGCAGCCTCAACTTCGACTGGAGCGGCATCTCGCCCACGATCTTCGGCGGCGTGTTTGAATCCACGCTCAACCCCGCCACGCGGCGCGAGGGGGGCATGCACTACACCTCCATCGAGAACATCCACAAGGTAATCGACCCGCTGTTCCTCAACGACCTCACCGGACGGCTCGACGAGATCCTGCAAAACCCGCAGATCAAGGAGCGCGACCGCCAGTTGCGGGCGTATCAGGATCACTTGGCTTCGCTACGGTTCCTCGACCCCGCTTGCGGCTCGGGCAACTTCCTTACCGAGACCTATTTGTCGCTCCGACGCTTGGAGAACCGTGCGTTGAAGGCGTTGAAGGGCGACCAGGGCGCGATGCTCAACTTCGGCGAGGAGTTTTCGCCCATCAAGGTGTCGATTTACCAGTTTTACGGCATCGAGATCAACGACTTCGCGGCCACGGTGGCCAAGACCGCGCTATGGATCTCCGAGGCGCAGATGCAGCGCGAAACCGAGGATATCATCCAGGCCGACCTCAACTATCTGCCGCTGAAAAGCTACGACAACATCGTCGAGGGCAACGCCTTGACCATCGACTGGGCCACCGTCGTTCCCCGCGACCAGCTCAGCTACATCATCGGCAATCCCCCTTTCGTAGGGGCACGCATGATGGGCGAGGAGCAAAAGAAAGATGTAATCTCCATCTTTGGCGCAAAATGGAGAAACGTTGGTAATATCGATTATGTTGGCTGCTGGTTTAAGAAAGCTGCCGATTTCATAAAAGGTACTGATATTCGTTGCGCTTTTGTGGCAACCAATTCCATTACCCAAGGGGAGCAGGTTCCGGCCTTGTGGAAACCGTTAATTGAACAATATGGATTGCATATAGATTTCGCGCATCGCACATTCCGCTGGGATAGTGAGAGCAATCTTAAAGCCCACGTCCATTGCGTGATTGTAGGATTTAGCGAGGCTGAAAATCCACGTCCCAAATACATCTTTGATGGAGAGAAAAAGGTGGAGGCTAAAAATATCAATCCCTATCTGATAGATGCCCCGGATTTGTTAATTGACAGTCGTCAGCGCCCTATTTGTGAAGTCCCTGAGATTGGAATAGGGAATAAGCCTATTGACGGAGGAAACTATCTTTTCTCCAAGGAAGAAATGGAAGAATTTATTCAAAAAGAGCCTAAGTCGGCTAAATTTTTCCATCCTTGGTATGGGGCTTATGAATTTATAAACAGGCAACCACGTTATTGCTTATGGCTTGGCGCTTGTCCTCCTAATGAGTTGAGAGCAATGCCTGAGTGTATGAAAAGAGTGGCCGCAGTGAAAGAACTCCGATTAGCAAGTAAAAGTCCAGGGACTCAGAAGTTAGCCGATCGTCCTGCAAGATTCCACGTTGAAAATATGCCTGATAGCACATATATCTTGGTACCTAGAGTTTCTTCCGAGAGAAGGAGATATGTACCAATGGGATTTATGACACCAGATGTGTTAGTTTCGGATGCTGTCCAGATTATTCCAGGGGCGACGCTGTATCATTTCGGGGTGTTGACTTCCAATGTGCATATGGCGTGGATGAGAGCCGTCTGCGGCAGATTGGAAATGCGTTATCGTTACTCCAAGGACGTGGTTTACAACAATTTTCCGTGGCCTCAGGTGGACGAGGCGACGCGGGAGAAGATCGCCGCGACCGCGCAGGGGATTCTCGACGCGAGGGCGTTGTATCCCGACGCGTCGCTGGCCGACCTCTACGACGAGGTGACGATGCCGCCCGAACTGCGCCGCGCCCACCAGGCCAACGACCGCGCGGTGATGGCAGCCTACGGTTTCCCCGGCTCCAATTTCACCGAGAGCGACTGCGTCGCCGCCCTCCTCACCCGCTACCAATCCCTTACCCCCCATGAATAATGCTATGGTGAATAATCCGAAGGCGACGTGCCAGATATTGGCGAGGCTGTTGGTGGCGCATGGGGTAAAGAGGGCCGTGCTGTCGCCGGGGAGCCGGAATGCCCCGCTGGTGGCCGCTATATCGCGCCAGGAGGGGATCAAGAGCTACGTCACTATCGACGAGAGGGCAGCGGCGTTTGAGGCGCTGGGTATGGCCGAGATTTCCGGCGAATCGGTGGCGATAGTCTGCACCTCGGGCACTGCGTTGCTCAACTATGCGCCGGCCGTAGCCGAGGCTTACTATAAGAAATTACCGCTGATTGTGGTGTCGGCCGACCGTCCCGCCGAGTGGATCGACCAAGACGACAGTCAGACGCTGCGTCAGCCCGGAGCGTTGGCCAACTTCGTCAAGCGCTCCTATAACCTGCGCGCCGAGGCTCGCGACGACACCCAGCGATGGTGGGTGAACCGCGAGATTAACGACGCGTTGACGCTTGCCCAGAGCGGCGTGTGCGGTCCGGTCCACATTAATATCTCCATCGACGCTCCCCTTTGCCCGGCCACTCCAGCGGTGGGCGAGCAGAGGGTGGTGACCCTCGTGGAGCCTCGTCTGGATCTTACGGCCTCGCAAGCGCGATGGTTGGCCACCGAATTGGCTCCGCCGCGACGAGTAATGGTGGTGGCCGGTTTCCATGCCCCCAACGACGCCATCAACCGCGCCCTTGCCCGCATGGGACGCATGAACAACGTGGTGGTGCTGGCCGAGAATCTCGCCAACTTGCGCTTCCCGGAGCTGATCTCCCGCATCGACACTGTGTTGTCGCAGATTCCTCAGGACAGGGAGGCGAATTATCGCCCCGACGTGGTCATCACCTATGGCGGCGCGCTTGTGTCACGATTGGTAAAGCGATTCTTGCGCAGGGCCGATGGCGTGGAGCACTGGCATGTGGGCGTGAGCGACCACACGATCGACTGCTTCCAGCACCTTGTGAAGCGGGTGGACGTGGCTCCCGAGTTGTTCTTCCCCGCATTGGCCTCGGCGCTGTATTCCCACCGTGGCTACTCCACCTACGCGCAACTGTGGGCAGCGCTGGCCAAGGACGCTTACGCGAGTCATGAAGGATTTGTGGCCCATGCGCCGTGGTGCGACCTCAAGGCGTTCTCGCTGATGATGCCCGCGTTGCCCCGTAACCTGTACCTGCAGATCTCCAACGGCACGGCCATTCGCTACACCCAGCTATTTGACTGCGCCTCGCCCCGATTGGACTGCAACCGCGGCGTGAGCGGCATCGACGGCTCCACCTCCACGGCCGTGGGTGCCTCGGTGGTGCATCCCAATGTGTTGATCACGGGGGACATGAGTGCGCAATACGACATCGGAGCATTCAGCAGCCAGCAATTGACTTCGCGCACGCGCATTATCGTGATGTGCAACGGTGGGGGCGCCATTTTCCGATTCGTGGGCGACACCTCCGAGTTGCCCGAATTGGACCGCTACCTTGCCGTGGGTGTGAGGCTACCATTGGAGGACCTTTGCAAGGGTTACGGCCTCACCTACCTCTCGGCCCACGATGAGAAGTCGCTCGCCAAGGCGCTACCGCGCTTGTGGCAAACCTCCGACCGACCTGTGCTGCTGGCTGTCTACACCGACGGCATCCTCTCGGCCGAGATTCTGCGCAAATATTTTAATCGACTGAATACAACCAACTTAAAACCATCATAATTATGTCACAAATCCAATGGGAAACCATTAAAGAATACACCGACATACTGTTTCAGCGCCACGGTCGCATCGCCAAAATCACGATCAACCGCCCGCAGGTTTACAACGCTTTTCGCCCTCTGACCAACCGCGAGATGCTCGACGCGATGGACTATTGCCGCGAGTCGTCCGATGTGGGCGTAGTCGTCCTCACCGGCGCAGGCGACAAGGCTTTCTGCTCGGGTGGCGACCAGAAGGTGAAGGGCATCGGCGGGTATATCGACGAGGGTGGTGTGCCACGCTTGAACGTGCTCGACCTCCACAAGGCCATACGCTCGTTGCCTAAGCCGGTGATCGCCATGGTCAACGGCTACTCAATCGGTGGCGGCAATGTGCTGCAGGTGGTATGCGACTTGACCATCGCCTCTGAGAACGCTCGATTCGGCCAGACCGGTCCAAAGGTGGGCAGTTTCGACGCCGGATTCGGCTCGAGCTACTTGGCGCGCTGCGTGGGCCAGAAGAAAGCTCGCGAGATATGGTTCCTTTGCAAGCAATACACGGCCCAGGAGGCATTGGAGATGGGCATGGTCAACTGTGTCGTGCCGTTTGACAGGCTCGAGGAGACCACCGTGGAATGGTGCGAGACCATCCTCAAGCGATCGCCGATGGCCCTCAGGATGATCAAGCGCGGATTGAACGCCGAGCTTGACGGCCAGCGCGGCTTGATGGAATTTGCCGGCGACGCCACGCTGATGTACTACCTGATGGCCGAGGCCCAAGAAGGCAAAAACGCCTTCCTCGAGAAGCGCGACCCCGACTTCGACCAATTCCCGAAATTCCCCTGATGCTTAAATCCACTTATTGCCGATACTTTCTGGCGTTTAATGAGCCGGCTACCACCTCGCGTGAGACGATGCGGGTGAAGGAAACTTACTTCGTGAAGCTATGGGACACCAAGAATCCCGGGGTTTACGGGGTAGGGGAGTGTGGCTTGTTCCGCGGACTGAGCGCCGAGGACACTCCCGATTATGAGGCTACCCTCGCCGCAACCTGCCGTTATATCCACACGGTCGACCTAGCCACCATCCCCGTCAGCTCCATCGCCATGGGATTCGAAACCGCCCTGCGCGACCTCCAAAACGGTGGCACCCGCATGCTGTGGGATTCACCCTTTGCGCGTGGTGAGCAAGCCATTACTATCAACGGATTGATATGGATGGGCGATCGCGACATTATGGCCGAGCGAATCGAGGCCAAGTTGAAAGCTGGTTTCCGTTGCTTGAAGCTGAAGATCGGAGGGATAAAGTTTGACGAGGAAGTTTCGCTATTGGAACTGATTCGCTCGCGGTTCACCCCGGAGCAACTGGAGATACGCTTGGATGCCAATGAGTCGTTCGACCCTCGGGAAGCTGCCGTGAAATTAGAGCGGCTTGCCCAATTCTCCATCCACTCCATCGAGCAGCCGATCAAGCGAGGCTTGCTGAAAGAAATGCGGGCGTTGACCAAGGCAGGGATTATCCCTATCGCGCTGGACGAGCAACTGATTGGAGTAACCGATAGCGACACTAAGCGACGCATATTGGACAAAATCCATCCCTCCTACATAATCCTGAAACCCACGCTATGCGGCGGATTCACCCAGGCTGATGACTGGATCGCGGCCGCTGAGGATCAGGGCATCGGCTGGTGGGCTACCTCGGCCCTCGAGTCCAACATCGGCCTCAACGCCATCGCCCAATGGGTCGCCCCAAAACTCGCGTCAGCCTGGGCGGGCCGGCTCTTGGACGGCCCTCACGCGTCGGCCCCCATGCCCCAGGGCCTCGGCACCGGCCAGCTCTACCGCAACAACATCCCCTCCCCCCTGCGCCTGGCCTCCGACGGCCTGTCGATTGATTCATCTTTTAACTGGGATCTAAAACCGATTATATGGCAGCGATGATTAGGGGACTGGAGGGGGTAGGTGAGGAGCTGGTGAGGCTGTGGAGAGCAGGGGCGGATAGGTTTCCCGCGCATACTTCAGGGTCGACGGGGACGCCTAAAGACGTGTTGTTGCCAAGAAGAGACGTGACCGCCTCGGCGAGGGCTACCAACGAGCGATTTGGGATCACGAGCCAATCGCTGCTGGTGTCGCCTTTGTCGGCCGATTATATTGCTGGTAAGATGATGATTGTGAGGGCGCTGCTGGCCGATTGCGACTTAGTGATGGAACTACCCTCCAACCAACCGCTGCACGAGGATTATGGCGAGATTCAATTGCTGCCCATCGTCCCCTCTCAGGCGCAGCACCTAATCGACCATCCCGGGAAATTGGCCAATGTTAAGAGCGTGATAATCGGAGGCTCGGCTATTCCAGCTGACATGGAGCAAAAGATAGCCGCATGGCCAACAAATGCTTACGCCGCTTATGGTATGACCGAGACGTGCAGCCATGTGGCCCTGCGCAGGATTGGTCAAGAGACTTACAAGGCGATGCCGGGAATCACATTTTCCACTGATTCCGATGGACGCTTGTCAATACAAGCGCCCGCATATAGTTTTGGGACCTTGCAAACCAACGACGTTGTGGAATTGGTGTCCCCGAGGATGTTTCGCTATCTTGGCCGCGCCGATAACGTGATTAACTCGGGAGGGATCAAGATCCATCCCGAGGAGCTTGAGAGTATCCTCTCGCAGCGCATAAAGGAGCCGTTTTATCTCACCTCCGAGCCGCATCCGTTGTGGGGCGAAGCGCTTGTGCTCGTTATTGCGCGGGCGGGGCGCCCCCGCTCCTTGCTTGATTGCGATCTGATAGCTGAGATTCATTCGATATGCGATGAGTTGCTGCCATCCAAGCTGCGTCCTAAGCGGGTGATCGTTAGGGCCGAGTTGCCCCACACCACCTCTGGTAAAATTATAAGGGAAAGGGGATGGTGAGTGACCACCGCGGCAAACCGCGGGGCACGGTGGTGAGCAAAAGGCGGTGTTTGGGTGTTATAATAAAAAGTGCTACCTTTGCGATACGAGAGATGTCCAACAACCCCCGAATAATGTGATATATGGAGGCTATTACAAGTGAAAATGTGATGTTGATAGGGTCGCTGATCCTGATGGTAGGCGTGCTGATAGGGAAAACGAGCTATCGCACGGGTCTGCCCCTGCTGTTGATTTTCTTGCTCGTGGGAATGGGCTTCGGCATTGACGGACTGGGCGTGCAGTTTAGCGATATCCACACGGCGCAGTCGATCGGCATGATCGCCCTGTGTATCATCCTGTTCTCGGGCGGATTGGAAACCAAGGTGGCCGCGATACGGCCTGTTCTGGCGCCGGGATTGGTGCTGTCGACCCTAGGTGTGTTGCTCACGGCGTTGTTGACGGGATTGTTCGTGTGGTGGCTGTCGGGGATGAGTTGGACCAACATCCACTTTGCCCTGTTGCCGTCGCTGCTCTTGGCGGCCACGATGTCGTCAACCGATTCAGCCTCGGTGTTCGGAATCCTGGGCACGCAGAATGTGCATCTTAAGCAACAATTGCGGCCAATGCTCGAGCTGGAGAGCGGCTCCAACGACCCAATGGCTTATATGCTCACGATATTACTAATTGAGACTATCCAATTGGGCGGGAGCCTCTCGGCGGCCGAACTGCTCTGGCAACTTTTGCTGCAATTTGGCATCGGCATCGCCGGTGGATATGTGTGCGCCAAAATCACCCAATGGGCCATCATACGCTATCGCCGTTTTGGCCAGAAAGCGGCCACCAGCGAGGATGGTGAGCAAGCCTCGTCGATGATCTCCATCTTGACGCTCGGAGCCGTGTTCATGACCTTCTCGACTGTGACCCTGCTTGGCGGCAACGGATACTTGGCTGTATACCTACTAGGCATATTAATTGGCCACTACAAGGTGCCTTGCTACCGTGGCGTCACCAAGTTTATGGGCGGCATGAGTTGGCTGGGCCAGATTGTGGTGTTCTTGATGCTTGGCCTTTTGGTTAATCCCCGAGAGATGATGACCACGGCGGCTGTGTCGGTGCTTGTGGGCGTGTTTATTATCTTGATAGGAAGGCCGTTGAGCGTGATGGTGTGCTTGCTGCCTTTCCGCAAGGTGACGATGAAGGCGCGCCTGTTTGTGTCGTGGGTTGGGCTGCGCGGGGCAGTGCCTATTATCTTCGCCACCTATCCCGTGATAGCCGATGTGGAGGGCGCGAGTCAGATTTTCAACATTGTGTTTTTTGTCACTCTACTGTCGTTGCTTATTCAGGGTACAACTGTGGTGAAGGCCGCGCGCTGGTTGCGGTTGGTGAAGCCTCAGCAACAGGAGACCGACTTCGGGGTGGAACTGAGCGACGACGTGCCCACCTCGCTCCACACCGTGGTGCTGTAATCGGTAATTTTGCATCGGCGATTTCGGTAAATAAGAATTCGGCGAAAT
>JAJPXC010000072.1 GCA_021205635.1 Bacteroidales bacterium
AATAGGGGGCTATTCAGAACGACGGATTTTGCACTTCGTTCTTGAATCTCCAGATGTAATTAGACATGTAATTAGATAGTAGTGAGAAGCCCCGCCTGGCTTTCGCCAGACGGGGCTATTTAACTTAATCACTAATACTTAATCACTAATACTTAATCACTAATACCTTATTACCTCTCCCTTGTTCTCGGTGCGCTTGATCACGAGCGAGCCCGGGGCCGGGTTAAGGACGCGGATACCTTGCAGGTTGTAGTACTCGACATCGCCATCGGCGTCGTCATAGCGCACGTCGTCGATACCCACGCGGCCGTTGACGTAGAGCGGCAGGGTGGCGATGAACTGCTTAGTGCCAGTCTGCGTATAGGCGTTGTAATTAACAGTTTGGCGCACGGAAATCGAGTCGTCAAGTTTCTCGCCTGAGATTACGGTGAGCACCAGGGCGTCATCCTCGATCGCGGCTGAGAGGACGGTGGTGTCGGGGAGCGGGTCGACGACGTCGTAGGAGAACGTCATGCCGTATACCGACGACGGTTTGGCGAAAATGTCGGTCATGGGGATGGTCACGGTCGAGGGGTAAGCGCCTGTGAGCGAAAGGTATACGGGATCATCGGTAATTGTCGGGCGATATACGCGGGGCTTGATGGTGATCGACCAGTTTTCGGCTGAAGCGGTAAGCCCGCCGTGGTCGATGGCCTCCACGCGCACTACCACAACGGTGTCGGCGTCAAGGTCGCCGTCGTAGCGGGTGATGATTTGGGCGGTGCCGTTGGATTTAGCCGACGCGGTCATAAACTTCTGTTGCTCAGCGGTCAAGCGGGGATATACCTTCATCGACCCGGTCTTGGCTGTGGTTTCGTTGTCGGTGAACAGCGAGGTAGCCAGCGAAGTCGTCTGGGACAGGCCCCACTCGTAGGTGGTACCACCCGAGGTGACGGTAGATTTGGCTACCGGGGCGTCGTTGACGGCTACAGCGGCCATTGCGGCCATTGCGGTGGGAGCAGCCGAGAGGGCAACCTCGGTCACCTCCTCGCCAGCGAAGGCGTTCATCGTCGCGTCGTCATAAGCAACGTAAATGGTTGAATCCCAAGGAGTGGAGCCTCCAGCTACGGGTTGCTTTTCGTCAACAAGGGTAAGAGCGTCGGCCCAGGTGTCGGTCGAAAGGTCGAGAGCCGCGAAACCGCCGTCACCCTCGACATAAAGCACGCCGTCGGTCACGAACGACACGCCGCCCTTGGCCAGCGAGGAGGTGAGGGTTTCGTAGGAGATGTTGGTCAAATCGGCCACATTGGCGGCGATAACATCGCCCTCAGCGCCCACGATGTACACCTTGGTTCCGTTGACATACACGTCCTTAGCGCCGAAGTAGCTCAGCGGTAGCGACATAGATGCGTCGAAGTTGTTGCCGGTCATGTCGATTACCTCGGCGCGCGACAGTCCTTCAGCGTCGGTGGTGATCGCGATTACCTGAGGATTGATGATGGAGGAAACCACCGGCTCGTAGGTAGCCATGGCAACCACGGGAGCGGTCAACTCAACTTGCTTGTACAACTCCAAGTCGCTGCGATACAAGGCTTTGACAATGTTCCCGTCGCCCACGATCACGCGGTTGAGCGAAGATACCATCGGGTGGCGTCCCTCCTGGGAAAGCGTGGCGGTAGCCTCGACCTCCTTGCTTGCAACGTTGATGCGTTGAACGGCATCGGAGGTGGCGGCGAAGGCGATAGCACCGTCAACAACCAGGGAAGAGGCCTCACCTACGGTTAGAGGTAAGTGGTTAACGGTGAGTTGTGAGTTGTGAGTTGTGAGTTGTGAGATGGTGGCTTCGGAGTCGCTGAGCAACAGGCAGTTGTCGACAGCGCCGTTGTCGGGGCCGTAGATAAGGGGGATGGAGTAGGAAAGTTGTTGGCCGAAGAAGGTTACCTCCATGTCGAGCACGTCGGTGAAATAGTCACCCTCGGTGAACGAGTACTCCAAGCGGTTGTGGAGAATTTCCATTGCGCCCTTGCCGTCGCGGGCAGTGACGGAGTCGAACCATACTGTGGCGTTGCGGTCGTTGGAGAAGACGGCCGAATTCAGCAGCTCGCCTTCAGGGGCGTTGTAGGCGATACGGATGGCGTCAACGGGCGTCAGCGCGGGCGGATTCACCACATTTACAGTGATCTGTGTGGACAATGCCGGGTCGGTGTCCGAGTAGATTGTCAACACGGTCTGGCCCGCGGTGAGGGCCGAGAAGGTTCCATCCTTGGCGATGGTTCCCACGGCGGGGTCGGAGTTTTCCCAGGTGTAAGTGTCGTAGGCGAAGTGGTTGCCGACGGAGCCGTTGATTTCGGCTGTGATCTCGTCGGTGCTCATCACCTCGATGAAGATACGCTCGCCGGTGACGCAGGTAATTACACCGTCGGTGTTTTCCGAGGTGACAATCACGCCGTTAAGGGTGTCGATCCACACCTCGGACGAGGCCTCTTCGGCCCGGTCGCCCTGCTTGAAGTAGAGCTCGATTTTGCCCGGTGCAAGACCTGTGACGTTGCCCTCGGAATCGACGGTAGCGATTGAGGGGTCGCTGGTGCGCCATTGGGCAGGCTCCTCGGCGGTTGGCTCAACCGGGCGACCGTTCTTGAACAGCAAGCCGTCGAATTTCACAGTCTTGCCCACGGGGACTTGCAACTGCGACACGCCGATATAATTAATGTAGTAATCGTGGGGGACGTAGTCGGGGTCGGGCAGCGCCATCATGGCCCCGGAAATCTCGGTAGACCACTCTCCCACGGCACCGCCGCAATTGACGGCGCCGGCGGTGTACACCTTGATGAAGTCGATTTGGTCGAGCTCCACGTGGTTGCCCTCGGCGTCAACGGCCCAGGAGATGTCGAATCCGTCGTAGGATTTGCCGTTGTCGTCGGCGTAGTAGGGGTTGGAGCGCAGAGCGGGGTCCTTTACGTTGCCCTTGTTGTCGCAGTAGCCGAAGGCCGGGCAGCGGTAGAAGGTGATATAGGATGAATTGCGGCGGTCGAGCGACGAGCGGATCATGGTGCCTGTGAGGGTCACCTGGTCGCGCTGCGAGTTCTCGTAATAGTAGGGGTCAGGGTAGTAGCTTTGGGAGTGGAAAGCGTTGGTGAGGAGGGCGCCAGCTGTGCCGTCGCTGAGGGTCCAGGGTACGGTGTAGCGGTTGTTGTAACCGGGATTGTAGTAGGTGATGGCGACGTTGCGCTTGGTGGTGGAGAGCCAATAGTCGCTACCAGCGAGCTCATACCATGTGTCGTCGGGCAGTCCGTTGCCGTTCTCGTCCTTCATCACCATCACGGCTCCAGCCTCAGTCCACACACCTTTCTCGCTGGTAACCATTGAGTTGCCCCACACATAGAAATCCACTCCATAGGGATGCTGCGGGTCGTTCTTCACCGGCTGGTCGAAGCCCAAAATCACGTAGCCTCCAAAGGAACCAAGGGAATTCAAGCCACCCGACGAGCCGATAGGCCGCGTGGTGCCCGCTCCGCCAGTGCTGGTGTTGGTGAACTGGCCAGGTGCGGCGAGCATGTCGAAAGCTTGTGATGCGTAGAGGTTGCCCGTGTAAAATAATAGACTTTGCTCGTGAACGTCGCCGTCGGGGAGAGTAATAGCCACGGTCACTTTATCTACGGTCGAGCCTGATTCCCAAGCGGTTGCGTCGGGAGTGTAGCGCACGGCGGGACGGCTGTAGGAGTTGGTGAACAGTTCGGCCGAGCCTTGGGCGGGTAAACCGGTGATTTCGGCCGTGACGGCCGTACGGTCGGCGTAGATTGCCCAGGTGTCGTTGGCGGTGAAATCCACCTCCACGGCTGAGGCAAAATCGCTGAGCAGCTGGGAGTTGTTCACCGACTTGTGGCGATAGTAGCTATAAGTGGCCGAGTTGGTGGTAGTCACACCGTTGTAGGTGAGGCTGATGGTGATTGTGGCGTCACCCACGGCGTAGGCCGGACGGGTCAACTTGAGCACCTCGTAGGTGGAGTAGGTGTGAGCCGACGCCACCTCGAGGACCTCGGGGTTGGAGGAGGTAACCTCGACGGTGACGTTGTTGTCGTCGAACGACATCTTGTTGTCAAACCCGTCGGGGAAGGTGAACACATTGTAATAGTACACCTGTACTGTGTAGTTGGAGGCACTGGTTCCCGCTTGGGAAACCGACCATGATTTCGTCTCGAAATTGTCGCTGGCCCACGCCGAAGCGGCAACAAGGAGGGAAAGGACGCTACTTAGCGCCCTTGAGGCTAATTTGCTGAATTTCATTGGATTAAACCTTTATTTTGTAGATTTTTGTATGTGTTTTTATCAGATATATCCCTTTTTGTAGTTTTAGGCTTCGGTAAGCACCCACATCGGCCACTTTACGGCCTTGCAAGTCGTAAATTTCAGCCGGGGTATCGCTCACTATGGCCCCGTTGACCACGCGGATGTTGTGGGTGACCTTGGGATCAACGGTCTCGACGCCCGATTTGTCGCTTTCGGGGAAGACCGGGATTGAAGGGAACCAATAGTTGGAGATCATATCGTACTGTGCCAAAAGGTCGCCCTCAAGGGAGTAGCGGCGTAGACGGTAGGTTTGATCTTGGAACGAGTGGCTGACGGAGGCATAAATCTCGTCGCTCGCTGGGTGGATGCGCATTGAGCAGCCGTAGATCATCCATTCCTCCTCGCCGGCGGGGCGCGTTTCGTTGGGGAGGTCGACGATGGTTTCGGCTTGACGGGTAGCGGTGTTGTAGCGCACAATACGCTCACCCGTAAAGTAATAGTTGTCGCCGGTGTTCCATACGAGGTAATCGCTGAGGGTCGACGCGCAGAAGCCGTCGGGGGTCCACGCGTACCATGATGAGGCCGGGCCCTTGATGCCGTTCAGGGGGATGGTTGTCACCTCGAGCGTCGCCGGGTCAACTTGAAGCAGGTAGGACAGGGCGTCGCCGAAGCCGTCGGTCGAGTCGCAAACCGACAGGTATAGGTACCCGTCACGGCCCAACACCACCGAGCCGATTCCCGGCTCGGGAATCGTCGCTCCATCCCACTCGTATCCCTCGGGCCTGATTTCGATGATCTTCTCGACCTTGTCGGTAGCCACGTCAACCACGATCAGCCCCTTGGACTGGTGGGCTAGGAACAGGCGGTCGCCAAATACAACCATCGATCCGCATTGGCCGTAATATATTGACCCATAGGAGTTTGTTGGGGAGTCGCCGTCGGCATAGGGATTTTCGGTGCCCTCGATGCGGGCGCCCACGGTGTAAGTGTCGAGGTCGAAGGTGTAAACGCCGTTGTTGGTCGACAAGTAGGCTTTATGGCTGTCGGCGACCGCAATGGCGCGGCCGTCAACACGGTTGTCACTGGGGTCGATGGCCTCGATCTGGGTGATCACTTCCATGGTGGAGGCGTCACACACAGTCACTCGGCCCCCCATCACGGTTGCTCCGGGATCTTGCGGTTGCTTGCTGATAATGAAGAACTTGCCGTCGGCGATCACGCCATGTTGGGCCGTGCAGCCCAGCTCCATGCCGGGGTTGGCTGCCTGAAACACGCGGTAGTGCCAGAGGTCGCCCTCGGGGTCGTCCATGTTGAAATGGTTGACGGTGGAGTTGTTGTGCCCGTACCAATCCTCGTTGATGATGAATGCGCCCTGGGAGAAATCGGCCGCCGAAACGAAAAATGGAATGCAGAGAAGAAATAACAACAAATATTTCATAACCAAGCTATTATACTTAATCGCTAATCACTAATCACTAATATTTAAATCAATTGCTTTCGAGAATTCAGTGGAGGTCTCGCCGATAGAGCCACAATATTGGTTGACCCCGGTCATCACCTTTATGAAATCGACGCCGGGGAGGTTAACAGGTTGACCCAAAGCGTCCCGGGCCCAAGAGATGTCGAAGGAGTTGAGATCTTTTTTGGCCACGGGGTGGTTGTCGACATATCCCCATGCGGCGGCATACTGTATTACGTAGGTGCCGCGACCCGAAAGGTCGACGGCGTTGCTCGGGAGGCGTGAGCCGCTGAATGTCAAGGTGTTGTCGATAAGCCACTGCGGGTAGTAGCTTTGCGTGTGGAAGATGTTCTTGGCCACGAAGCCGCTCTCCCCTTGGTTGTCCACCCACGGGATATATTCAAGGTCGGAGGCCCAAGCCTGCTGGCGGTCGGTTACAGCCGCTTTTGTAGGGTCGGGAGCCGTGTAAGTAATTGAATATCCGAAGATTGTAGCGGAATTGGTGAACTCGCTACCCGCGAGTTCATACCATGTGTCGTCCGGCTCGCCGTTCATGTTCTCGTCGTAGCTTACATAGACGATACCCGGCTCGCAGGAGCCGTAGGGGTTCTCGTCGCCCGATGAGAGGTCGTAGAACGCGTTACCGTAAATCGCGAAGTCATAACCCTCGCGGTTGACCACCGTGTGGTCGAAGCCGAACACGCAGTAGCCCCCCCAGGCACCCAATGATATCATCACGTCGCTTGTGCCTGTGATACAGTCGTTTACCTTGGCGAGGATGTCCTCGTAGTCGTTGCCCTCGTCGTATTGTGGCATGGTGTTGATGAACTGCCCGGGGGCAGGACGATACTCGTGCACTTTCGAGATGTAGGCGCTGTACTCGGTTTCCTCGTGCAGCACATATACCGTAAAGTCGTGATGGTAAGGATTTTGGGAGTCGAAAACGTCGAATGACAGCTTGTAGGTCCCCTCCTCGGCAAAAAGCAGAATGTGCTCTGGTTTGTCGGAGAGGATGGAATCGGTGCCGTCGTCGCGGTGCCATGTCCAGCGGTAGCTCTGGCCCGTGTAGGCCGAAGCCACCTTCAATTTTTGCATGCGATAGGTCACATACTCATCATCAATCCCCAGCGAAACCAGCTCAGTATCGGGGGCACAAGATGCCAGTGCAAAGTACAAAGTGCAAAGTGCAAAGTTGATACCTTTTTTGATCGGTTGCAGCATCGTAACCATTAACTTTAAACCTTAAACTTTAAACCTTAAACTTTAAACCTTAAACCTTAAACTTTAAACCTTAAACCTAATACCGGAAGCACATATGCCCGGGCACGTCGCCCGTCCTTACGCTCCATTTACGCACCCCCTGCGGCGAGTAGCAATGCAACTGGCCTGAGGAAACGTAATTTTTGGCGTCGGTGAGGTAGATGTCGCCCGATGTGGGGTTGATGGCGATGCCGTAGGGCGCCGTGATGTCCTTCTCGGTGCCGTCGGTGATAAAGTTGGTGGAAACCAGCTGTTTAGTGACAGTGTTGATTATTCCGTAGGTGATTGCTGTTTCGCCGGTGTTGTAGTCGAACGCCGATGAGAAAAAGTACAGCGAATCTCCTTGTATTGCCAGGTCGGAGCATGGAATGTCGAGGGTATCGGTGACAATCATGCGGTTTGTACCGGGTTTCTTGTCCATGACAATGAGCCGCGAGGGCACGTCGTAGTAGTCGCCGCGGGAGGTGATCCAGAGTTTGCCCTGGTTGTCCTTGCGCACGCGGTGGAGGTTGATCGCCACCGGTATCTGTTGAGTTTGCTTAAAATCAATCATTTGGATCACCGACACGGTATAGTCGTAGTCGGGAGCGCGATAGCCGCCCGAGTTGGCCACGTACATGTAATCGTCGACAATCTCCATCTCCTCGGGCTGATAACCCACGGCCACTTGCCCCTTGATCTCGAGCGACGTCGTGTCGACCCGGTAAACGGCACCCTTGGGAGCGTCAGGGTCGATCTGCACCGGTCCCACGTAGGAGCTCACGTAAGCGTCGCCGCGGTAAAAACGGATGTAGCGGCAATTGGGGATGTCAACCTGTCCAATACGCTCCAAGGTAGCAGCATCCATCACCTCCACTTTGTGGGAGCAGTTGATTACGGCGTAAAGTTTTGAGCCATAGATTTGTATGTCGTTTCCCACGTCACCCAGCTCCTTGATTACTGAAGGGTTGCGCTCGGCGTACATGTTTCGGCAATAGAGGGCTGTGCGAAAATCCACCATGTCGATCGTCGCCTTGTTGGAGCCCATGTTGCCCTCGTTGAGCAGGTACATGCTCGCCGGGGAGGCGTCAGCGTCGATCGGCATCGGCAGAATGTCGTACTCGGTGGGAACCACGAGCTCGTCGTCGCGACAGCCCGTGGCCACCCACGTAAGCACTATCATCATCATTATATTACAATATCTTGTTATCATTTTAAAAATCAATTGTTAAGCCGAAGCGGTAGTTGCGCTTGGGCATAGGGTAGTTGAGGATCACGTCGTAATCCTGGGAAAATAGATTGTTGACCTCGGCAGTGGCCTTCAGGCGCGTGTTGCCTACGGTGAATTCCTTCATTAGCGCCAGGTCGTGGGTGTACCACGGCTGCGTGTAGTTATAGATAATGTTTTCTTGCTGGTTGTAGCGCTCGCCAGTGTAGATGAACGAGTAATTCAGGTGCCAGCCGCGCCACACGGCCATTACGATAGCCGAACCGCTATGCCAGGGGATGTAGGGAATCTGGTGTCGATAGTAATTGTCGGCCGGGGAGGTTACGTCGATAGCCTTCTGGTAGGTGTACTGTAGCTTGGTGGTCAATTCCACGCCGCCCGGGATGGCGAAGGTGGCCTGCGCTTGGGCGTCGACACCGGTGATGTGCACCTTGCCCAAGTTGAGCATTGTCCATCGGAATTGCTGTCCCTTGGGATAGGCCACGATTTTGTCGGTAACCTCGTTGTAATAGACGTCGCAGCCGATACGGAAGAACCGCAACGCGCCGCTGCGGCGGGTCAAGTCGTAGAGCAAGCCCCCGTTGTACTGGGTGGCCGTCTCGGGCTTGAGGAACGCGTTGCCCATGTCGGTGTAGTACAGGTCGTTGAATGTGGGCATGCGGTAGCTCTTCTTGAAGAAAGCGCGGGCCACCAGATTGCACCGGAACGGCTGGTAGCTGAGGAACACGCCAGGGGTGACCTTGCACTTGTCGGGGGCCGTCTTCTCCTGAAGCTTTTCCTCGTCGACAATGGTGGTGAGCACCGAGGCCTGAGCGCGGAATCTGCGTCCCAGGGACACGGCTGTGGCGGCCGACAGCCAGTGGGTGGAGCGGTGGACGCTCATGTAGTCGCTCAGACGGTTGTACTGGAAATCGTAAGCGGCCGACACCTCCCACCAGGGGAATATTGTCACTTGGTTGGCCCAGGATAGGTACACCTCGCGCTGCTTGTAGGTGTTGTCCACCTTCTGGATTTTCTCGTCGTTGTTGACGTAGCGCGTATAATCGTATGCGTATTTGACGTTGATTTTGGTTTGCCAGGCCGTCGACAGCTGTTGCTCGAACATCCCTTGCACGAACGAGTTGCGGTCCCACAATCTTTCGCCGCGGCGCCACACGTTGTTGACGATAGCCCCGGGCACGCCGCGCTCCGAGTTGTAGTGATATAGGAACACTTTCCAGCGGCCTCGGGGAAGGTAGCCGTGCAGGCCCCCCTCGAAGCGCATGTAGTCGATGTCGCCGTTTTGGCGTGTGGCTGTGGTGTCGTAGGCGATGTCGCCGGCGGGGGTCTTGCGCTTGTAGCGGAATCGGTATTTGCCCGAGGAGGACATCCACTCGGTGTTGAACGACAGCGAAACCGTTCGCGTGACCTTGTGCTCGACGAGAATGGAGGGGTTGAACACGTCAAACGAGCCGACGCGCAAGCCCACGCGGAAGTTGGTCGACTTCCCCTGCTCGAATTTGGGCGTGCGGCTCTGCAAGTAGATGGAGCCGGCCGAGCCAAACTCCTTGGCGCTCTGGAAAATCTCGCTCTTTTGGCCGTTGTAGAGCGACACGGCCTCGATGTTGTCGAGGGAGTATTTGCCGAGGTCGACCTGGCCGTTCTGGGCGTTGCCCAATTCTATGCCGTTGTAGTAGACACCCGCATGGTTGGTGCCCATGGAGCGGATGTTGACAGTTTTTACGCCTCCCACGCCGCCGTAATCCTTGAGCTGCACGCCTGAGAAGTAGCGTAGCGCGTCGGCCACCGAATGGCTCTGCAGCGATTCCAGTTCCTTGCCCCCGAGCACCTGCGCCGGGATGACGTCCTTGTAGCTCTGCGCCACCACCGTCACTTCTTTCAGCTGCACGGAATCCCGCCAGGCTTCCTTATCGGGTTTCCGCTCCGAGGTGGTTTTTACTTGGTTTTCATCGACTTCACTCGATTGCAGTCGATCGCCTCCCTTTGGGATATGACTTTCGCCCCCAGCCGCAGGAGCGGCCAAGGCACACAAAAGTGATATGGCGATCGATAAGATTGGTCTCATTGTCAAGGCGCCCGTCCTCGCAGGCTCGGTTTAACTGTTTACGGCGAAAGGCAGGTCTTCTGACTTCTCCCTCGCCTCAGTCCCTTCCCAGCCCTCAGGGCCAGTGGTTACGACTGAAACGAAAAGCGGGATTACACAGCAGCGGGACTGTCGAGGAATCTCACCTCGTTCCCTATTGAGGCTCCAGCCAGCCCCCTTGCGGGAGCTTGTAGCAGGCTTTCGCCACCTTTCACGCCGCGAAGATACAAATTTTCTCCGATATCCGCAACACCATCAAGTGACCGTGCCCCGATGTAGAGTCAACAAGCAACTGCAAAATTAATCAATTGATTTGAAGAACACTCT
>JAJPXC010000121.1 GCA_021205635.1 Bacteroidales bacterium
TCGTCCAATTGGGCAAGTCAAGTATGCTTTAATTTAATTCAACCAACAGGTAGTTTCTAGTTTCTAGTTAATAGTTGGTTTGGTGGGCGTAGAGTAGGTATTAACTAGAAACTAGAAACTAGAAACTAAATAACCATGCAACGGGTACTGTTTCATAGCACGATATTTGGGCCCATCCATAGCCGGAGGCTCGGGACTTCGCTGGGGATCAACCTGGGGCCGAATGACGGCAAGATATGCACGTTCGACTGCTTGTATTGCGAGGCCGGGTACAACGCCCAGGGTCCCGGCACCACGGGGATGCCCACTCCCGACCAGGTGGCCGAGCAACTCGACGCCAAGCTCAAGGATATGCGCGCGGCCGGTCAGCAGCTCGACGTGATCACCTTCTCGGGCAACGGCGAGCCGACAGCCCATCCGCGCTTCGAGGAGATTGTCGACCGGGTGATCGCCCTGCGCGACAGGGATTTCCCGGAGGCCAAGGTGAGCGTGCTGTGCAACTCCACCCGCTTGGGCGACGAGGGCGTGTGCCGCGCCCTCCGCAAGGTAGATAACAATATTCTGAAGCTCGACTCGGCGGTCGATAGGACGATGCGTCTTATCGACCGCCCGGGGAGCCGTTCGTTCAACTGCGACTGGGTAATCGACCGCATCGCCTCGTTCGGCCGCGACTGCATTGTGCAGACGATGCTCCTGCGGGGCGAGGACGACGAGGGTAACTTGATTGACAACACCACCGACGCTGAGGTCGACGCGCTGATCGCCGCTTACCAAAAGATCCAGCCCAAGGAGGTGATGCTTTACTCGATCGACCGTCAGACGCCCGCGCGACGCCTACGCAAGGTGGAGCGCGACGAGCTGGAGCGGGTAGCTGAGAAAATAAGGGCCGCTGGAATACAAGTACAAGTCAACTAGCGGCCCCTTTAATCCTTTCCTCCTTTAAAGATTTAAAGATTAAAAAATCGCTGTATCGCAATATCGCTGTAACGCTGTAACGCCAAGCAAGAAATCGCATGGTTTTTCCTAAGGAATTGAGGCCGGGGGATAGGGTGGCGATCGTGTCGCCCGCGAGCGTGATCGACCCTGAGTTGGTCACTGGAGCCGTGGCGACGCTTGGCGCCATGGGCTTCGACCCGGTTGTGTACCCTCATTCTTTAGGGCGGCACGGCTCGTTCAGCGGCAGCCGCGAGGAGCGCTTGGAGGATCTACGCCGGGCTTTTCAGGACGAGCGAGTGCGCGCTATCATTTGCTCGCGAGGTGGTTACGGCACTGTTCACCTCGTGGAGGCGCTTGCTGATCTCGACCTGGCCAAAGACCCGAAATGGGTAGTGGGTTTCAGCGATATCTCGGCGTTGCACGCGTTGCTGGCAAGCAAGGGAGTGGTGTCGGTGCACGGCTCGATGGCCAAGCAGCTGGCTCTTGGGCCCAAGGATGAGATTAACCAGCAGCTATACAGGATTTTGCGCGGGGAAAAGCCTTCCTATCAGTGGGCGTCGCATGAATATAACCATCCCGGGGAGGCGCTGGGGACGCTCCGCGGGGGCAATTTGGCCGTGCTTGGGGGGTTGATCGGCACGCCTTACGACGACCTGCTCGGGGATTCCATTCTGTTTATCGAGGATATAGCCGAGCCTATATATAAGGTGGAGAGGATTCTCTACGGGCTGCGGCTAGCGGGCGTGTTGCCGCTGCTGCGGGGACTGGTTGTAGGGCAGTTTACCGAGTATCGCCCGTCGCTGGATTACGAGGCGATGGAGGATATGGTGAGGGATATGGTGGAGGATTACGGGTATCCCGTGGCGTTCAATGCTCCAATCGGCCACGTTGACGGCAACATACACGTGCTTCATGGGGCTGAGGCCCGGCTGGGGGTTGATGTCCAGGGAGCATCACTGAAATTTTGAAAGACATTGAAAGAGCACGCAGATTGAAAGGATTGGAAAGATAAAATTGTTCCAATCCTTTCAATCTGCGTGTTTTTTTGGTGGGGGCCGGCCTTCTTTTATCCTTTCATCCCTTAGTGCTCGTTCTTTAACATTTAATAGGGGATATTAGGCAAAAAAGTTGCCCAGTGGGTGGAAATTTAGTTTAAGATTCGTAAATATCAACAATTTTTGTTGTCAAAGTTGGTGTAATTTAAAATAATGTGTTAGCTTTGCCTTGTATATTGCGCGGAGGGTCGAAAGACCTGTTCCGACCGAGACGAACCTGACATAAAACGATTCCCTAACCTGACGCCCCTAGTTTCACTGACCATGAACAAGCACAAGCGGGTATCAGCCTGACAGATAGGGCGGATAACCCGCAATCTTGCGGGTCAATCATTAGCGGAATAGGAAAAATGCAGGCTACGTCGGGGGCGGCCTCGGGCGCGGCATACACGTGTGATCTGATAAAACCCAACATTTAACCACTGAAAAAGCAGTACAACAACTAAAAAACAGTCTTAACACTCAGGGTATCAACGGCCTGGCCGGGGAAGGCCCTAATGGAAAGGAAAAAATTAACCTTGAATATAAACAAACATGTAGTAATTATGAAAAAACAGCTATTGCTTCTGTTATTTTCCCTCTTCGCGGTGGTGGCGTTTGGCCGCACCGTGACCGGAACGGTGACACAGGCGAGCGACGGCGATCCGTTGATCGGTGTGACCGTTGCTGTCAAGGGCACCTCGACGGTCACCGCTACCGACATAGATGGAAAATACTCCATCGAAGTGAGTGGCGACAACGCAGTGCTCAACTTCAACTATGTAGGTATGACCGCTCAGAGTATCCCCGTAGGTAACAAGAGCGTAGTGGATGTGGTAATGAGCGAGAACGCCACCGTGCTCAACGAGGTGGTTGTGACCGCTATGGGCCAGGTCCAGGAAAAGAAAAAGCTTAACTTCGCCGTACAGGCGCTGAACTCGGATGAGGTAACCGCGGGTCAAACTGCCAACTTCATCAACTCTCTCCAGGGCAAGGTTGCCGGCGTGCAAGTGTCAATGGCCGGTGGCTCGCCCAACTCGGCCTCGCAGATTGTGGTGCGCGCAATCTCATCGATCAACAACTCGATGAGCAACGAGCCTCTGTTCGTGATCGACGGCATGCCCGTTTCGGGTAGCGCCTCCTCGATGGCCGATATCAACCCCAATGATATTGAATCGATGTCGGTGCTCAAAGGTGCTGCCGCCTCGGCCCTTTACGGCCAGGAGGGTGCCAACGGTGTGATCCTGATCACCACCAAGAGCGGTAAGGCCGGCACTGTTACCGTTACCGCGTCAGGTGGCTGGGAGATCTCAGAGGTAGCCCGCACCCCCAAGCTGCAAAAGAGTTTCTTGGCAGGTAGCAACGGCTTCTACACCACCAACGCCACTGGTGGCTGGGGCCCCCGTTTCCGCAACGGCGTAGACACCTATTATGATAACACCGGCGACTTCCTCGGCACAGGCTTCATGCAGAAGTACGACTTGTCTATCTCGGGTGGTAACGAGAAATTCAACTCCTATGCCTCGGCCAACTACATGGATAACGAAGGTGTCGTTCCCAAGGACTTCAAGAAGCGTATCGGCGTGTTCTTGAAGGGTGAGTACAATCCTTCGAACACCGTGAAGATCATGATGACTTCCAATTTCATGCAGACCAAGAGTCGCGGTTTTGGCAACTCGATGTCTACCGTTTATGGCTGGGCTATCAACAAAAACATGGCCGACTACCAGACCTCGACCGGTATGCCCAACTGGGCCAACCGTTACGACGACTGGGACGCGTTGACCAACGCACAGCGTCTCGGCGCCACCCTGTCGCCCTACTATGGCCGCTACCATGATTCGTCGGACACCCGCTCGACCCGTATCATCATCAACGGCCAGATCTCTTGGGAGCCTATCAAGAACTTGACCTTCACGGGCAAGATCTCGTTTGACAACAGCCACTCCACATATATGTCCTACACCACACCCCGCTACGATGAGGATCGTGACTTCGTGGGTGAGCTTACCGACGGCGAGAAGACCCTTCTTGCCAACAGTAGCGGTAGCTTCACCCTGCAGCCTTCCCGCTCGGAGCGTTACACCGTGCAGGGCTTGGCTAACTACGTGTGGGACATCAACAAGAATTTCAACCTTAACTTCTTCCTCGGCGCCGAGTACTCCTCTAAGAAGAGTTTGTCGAGCACCTTGGCTGGCTACGACTTCCAAAGCGGTGGCGACTACTACTCGTTCAACAACGTGAACATGGAGCTGCTGAAAGACGCCGGCCTTACCATGTCGCGTCGCAATCAGGACAAATACGGCTACTTCGGTGAGATCCGTTTCGACTACAAGGGCATGGCACAGGTGTCGGTGACCGGTCGTATCGACGGTTCGTCGGCTCTGAAACAGGTTGACAACACCTACTTCTATCCTTCGGTAACTGCCGGTCTCGTGTTCTCCGAGATCTTCGGGTTGAGCAACGAATGGTTCTCGTTCGGTAAGATTCGCGGTAACTACGCTAAGGTAGGTAAGGATTGCAACCCCTACCAGTTTAGCGAGAACTACAAGCAGTGGCCCACATTCCCCGACGGTGGTATCGGCGTGAATCCCACCCTTTCAACCGCTGTTGAGCTTGAGCCTGAGATGACCAAGACCTGGGAGATCGGCGCCGACTTGCGCTTCTTCAACTCCCGCACCCGCTTGGACGTGGCCTACTACAACACCACGGTTGACAACCAGATCGTGACCGTGCGCGTATCGCCGGCCTCGGGTACCATTCTCCAGACCCGTAACGAGGGATCGATCACCAACAAGGGTGTCGAGCTTACCCTCTCGCAGGATATTCTCCAGATGCGCGACTTCCAGTGGACCGCCAACGTCAACTTCTCGTTCAACCGCTCAAAGGTGGTTTCGCTCCCCGATGAGGTGTCAGAAATCCAGGGCGGCCAATACGCCGACGTGTTCTGCTCGGCTATGCTGGGCCAAACGACTACCGGCCTCACCGGTACCGACTACCTGCGTAACGAGAACGGCGACGTGATCTGCGACTCCAACGGCTACCCGATGATCTCGCCCAACAAGCAGAACTACGTGGGTAACCGCGAGCCCGACTTCCTGCTCGGCCTCGGCTCCACCTTCACTTGGAAAGACCTCTCGCTGTCATTCCTCTTCGACGGACGCAAGGGTGGCGACGTGTACAACTACACCGGCCGCTCCCTCTTCTCCAGCGGTCAAAGCTACTACTCGGCTAAGTACCGCAACCACAAGGCAGTGTTTAAAGGCGTAGTTCAGAATGCCGACGGCACCTATAGCCCCAACACCACTCCTGTGATTCTCGACCAACAATTTATCAACAACTATTTCTACAACGTATCGTCCAACTTCATCGAGGACGGCTCCTACATCCGTCTGAGCTACGTGACCCTGTCGTACGACTTCACCAAGTTCATGAAGAAGCTTGGCTCACGTAACCCGATCAAAGGCTTGAACCTGTCGTTCACCGGCCGCAACCTGTGGTTGTGGACCAAGTACACCGGTTGCGATCCTCAGGTGATGCCTTCGGCCGACTACGGTACTGGCTCGATGGGTATCGACAACTTCAGCGTGCCCTCGCTGCGCAGCTATAACTTCAACCTCAAAGTAACCTTCTAAAACACGCCTATATAAAATGAACAAGATAAAATCCATAGCGCTTGCCCTTCTGGTGGCCATGGGTATGTCGAGTTGCAACGATATGCTTGATGACAACATCAACCCCGATGCAGCTCACACCAATGAGGCCGCTAAGGGATTGCCCGTGCTGGTATTCTATTCCCAGCAGGTGGTATACGACCACGCTGAGTACTATGTGTATCTGTCGCAATGCTTGACCACCATGAGCAAGAGCCAAACCGGCTCCTACCCCTACAAGCAAGGCTGGCAGTTCCTGACCATCAACCGTCACCCCCAGTGGCGCCGTCACTTCTACGATATCGGCAAGAACGCACGCGTGCTTGTCGCTAACGCCGAGGAGGCAGGCTCCATGAACTACACCCTTATCGCCCGCGCAATCTGCTTGATGTCAACCCAGTTGACCACTGACGCTTTCGGAGATATGCCCCGCACCGAGGCTTATCTGTCGAGCTCACCCAAGTACGACACCCAGGCTTCGATCTACAAGTGGATGTTTGAGGAGGCCGACCAGCTGTTGAAGGATTTCGACGATCCGGCCTACACCGACGCCCCCAACAACCAGACTATCGACCAGTCGATGGACCGTATCTACGCCGGCGACTTGAAGATGTGGAAAGGCTTGGTATACGCAGTAAAGGCCCGCTTGCTCCTCCGCAACATTCCTAACGTGAACACTTCCTCCAGCGTATGCCAAGAGATCATCGAGACCGCCCAGAAGGCTATCGACACCTGGCGCTCCGGCGACCTCCGCTACGGCTCATGGTTCGGAAACGAGCCCCGTTACAACTTCGACGGTGGCACCGGTGAGAGCAACGCTGTATGGAGCGACGCCCAGCCTATCATCAACGCCTGGGAGAGCCGCAAGAACCTCTTGACCGAGGCCGTTCCCTCCAAGTTCTTCGTTCAGGACGTGATGGGCGTGGTTAACCCCGGCTCGGAAACCAATCAGGGCTACTGGGGCAACAACGGCTACGGCAACGACCCCCGCTTGATGCTCCTTATGGTGCCCCAAAGCGGTCCTACCAGTCCCTCCAACTCGGCTACCAAGCTGATGATCCGCTTCTTGGAGAACAACATCGGCTCCCCCTCGGTTGACTACAAGCAAGCTTACTACCCCAACCTTTACGCCGGCGCTTACGCTGCCAACGTTGACGCTTACAACGTCCTGTTCACCATGGAAGAGCTCTACTTCATGCAGGCTGAGGCTTACTATTGGATGGGCAACAAGACAATGGCTTGCGCCCTTGCCAAGGAGGCTACCCAGTGGAACATCCAGCGTCACCTCGACCGCTTCATCCAGGACCACGGCGCATATCCCAACTCCAAGTGCGAGGCCAGCGAGGGCGAGAAGACCCAGGCTTCCGACAAAGAGTTCTTCGAGCGTCTGGTCACCAACTTCCTCGACAACGAGGCTACCGGACGTATGAAGCAGGTAACCCAGTCGGGCAACCAGCGTTGGTTCTTCAACCCCTCGGAATACACCCTGAGCGACCTCATGCAGCAGAAGTGGATGTCGATGTACATGCAGCCCGAGCAGTGGACCGACATGCGTCGTTACCACTACTCCAACAACCGCAACGGCTACGGTATCGGCTCGTCCAACGAGATCGTTTACCCCACCCTGCGTCGTCCCTACAACCTCTACGCAGCTTACTGGGTAGATGGCTTGACCGACGCCGAAAAGGAGGCCGCTTGGGTATATCGCTTGAACTACGACCCCGAGAGTGAGGAGAAGTATAACCGTGGCGAGCTTGAGCGTCTCGGCGCTTACAAGAACCACCTGTGGCTGCGCGAGCCTATGATTTGGAGCATGCAACCCGGTCAACGCACCTCGCTTACCGCCGAATAAATGTAATTTGAGTTTTAAGGGATTAGTAGGTTTTAAGGAATTTGAAGAAGTTTACTTGAACCTCACTAACAACTGAAAACTGAAAACTGAAAACTGAAAACTTACAAACACAATGAAAAATCAATATAAAATAGCATTAATGGCGGCTGGCCTGTTGGCAGTGACCTCATGCGCCAAGCATGATCCCATTGGCGACAAGATGGAGATCGGCGTGGAGGTCCCCACCTGCTATTGGTCGGTAGGCTCCACCGCATGCAAGGCTGGCGAGAATTTCACTTTCACTGGCAAATATTACACCGCCACCGATCGCGTGCCCGATCACTCCGAGATCTGGTACTCGGTTACCAAGGCCGAGAGCGCCGCTGCCACCGTAAAGCTCGCTGGCACCGCTTTGAGTTACACCAAGACTGTGGCCTTGAGCGACACCGTGCGCAAGTCGCAGATGATCAGCTCGTTCGCTCATAGCGAGGATTTGTGGAACGGTTATGAGTACGAGGTTACTGGCTCCGTACCCACTTCCGCTACCCTGGGTCCCGTTTCCTGGCAGGCTATCACCGAGTGGGACCAGGAGAACTTCGAGAAATACTATCCCGAAGGCTTCGACACCGAGTTCAAGGCTGAGGTTATCGGATACCTTACCGCCGACTCTACCTACTACAACTCGTTGCGTACCGTTTACGTCAACTACGCCTTCACCAACGACCAGTTCGCGGCTATCAACGCCAAGTACGGCCTCTCCTTCCCCACCGACATCCCCAACGATCCCAACGATCCCGGCGCGGCTATCGAGAAGAAGGGCGACTTGTGGTACGCCACCACCGAGGCTAGCGACGACAAGATCACCGGATACTACTACAAGACTGTTGACGGTAACGGTAACACCGTGATCATCGAGCTCGGCATGGACCCCGGCGTTACTCAGGATGAGGACGGCAACTACTGGAAAGGCGAGCAGCGGTGCTACCCTGTATACGATTCCTGCCCCTGGGTGTTCTGCCGTTATGACGACGACGCCGGCTCGATCGTACGCGCCGTACGCGCCAACTGGATGGAGGGCTTCAAGGAGCTCCTCACCGTGATCTCCTTCCCCGAGTGGATCTACGACTCTACTACCAGCTCCTACACCGTTGTGTTCACCCGCGACTACTCGCTCGATGTACAATTCAAGGTATACGACCGCGACCCCAAGGACTCCGCCTCCCCCAGCCGTGTAGGTGTCGCTTACGATACCCGTACTATTACGCTTAACTAACGCTTAAAATCTGGAATAACGATGAAAATGTTGAAAAAATTCGGCGTGGTCCTCTTCGCGGCGTTGGCTTTTAGCTCCTGCGTGGACAAGGACGCTGATATTAAGAACTTTCCCGATCCCGACGTGGATTTCACCTACTGCGTGGACGGCGACCAATATGTGCTCGACTTCTATGTGGTGTCGACCATCCAATTCACCAACACCTCCGCGAAAAGCGGCGCGGTGACCTGGGACTTCGGTGATGGCACCACCTCCAACGAGAGCAATCCCCTTCACAAGTACACGGCCGCTGGCCAGTACGAGGTGACTCTTACCATCGACGGCGTGGGCTATCGCACCTATCCTCTGATGATCTATGATATCGTGCCTACTCTTACTGTTGCTTCGCAAAGCGACGACATCATCCAGTTCAACAAGACTGAAGTTGACTTTGCATTGGCACTCCCCAATCCCGAGAACAAGATCGTGCGCTACGTATGGTCGTTCCCCGAAGGCACCACCGACGCCAATGGCACCGCTTTGACCACTTTTGAGGGCTACAGCGACGCCCAGGGTAATATCGAGTATCCCGGCAAGGTGAAATTCTCCAGCATCGGCTCGCAGAAGATCACAATCTCCTCCTACTTCGACACCGAGGGCGAGAATCGCCGCCTTGAGGACGCGTTCCTGAACGTGCAAGTGGGCATGGACGTTCCTGCTCCTACTCTCTACTACGCTGTGCGCGATGGCAATATCATGGCCATGAAGATAGTGGATTCCTCCACCCTCCCCGCAGGCACCAAGATTCTCCCCTACGACATGGGCGTGAAGAGCGGCTCCAACCCGTTCCAGATCGTCTTCGGCGAGCAGGCTTCAACCGACGATGACGGCAACTCCACCAACGAGGGCTGGGTCTATATCCTCGACGCTGGCAAGCAGTACTATTACGTGAACGACGAGAACGGCACCCTTGGCGACGGCCTTATCACCGCTATGAAGGTTGACGGCACCGGCGTGAACACGATGATCACTAACGTTGGCCAGTATGCCTTCAACGATCCCTTCCAGGGCTATGTTTACGGCAACGACCTCTACTACACCGACCGTAACCAGGGCATCTCGAGAATCGACCTCACTACCCGCGGCGCTGTACAGGGCCAGAGCGGTAGCTTGCGCGACGAGTACTACGCCACCAACCAGCGTATCCCATATTACGGACGTGGTATTGCCTACGGTGCTATCTCCACCGGCCACCTGCGCGACAGCAAGGGTACCTGGTGGTGGGGCAAGAACTACAACGCCAACGGTATCTTCCGATTCAAGGAAAGTGATATCTACGCTACCCAGACTGCCGCTGAGGCCGCTTCGCTGCCTTATCCTATCGTGCTGTCGGGTACCAAGTTCAAAGCCTTCACCATCGATGAGGCTCGCGGTAACCTTTACGTGTGGATCCTCGGCACTTCCCAGGGTTTCTACGTGTTCCCGCTACCCGGCGACACCGACGCTTGCGACGTGAGCACCGCTACCGCCAAGTTCTTGATGGACGCCGATCCCATCAACACCACTGCTGATGAGGGCGTTTACACCACCCAGATGGCTGTTGACGACGAGACCGGTTGCGTATACTTTGGCTTCCGCGCTTCGTCGACCGACACCTCGGGCTACGGTACCGGCGTGATGTGCTACGACCCCAACACCGGCACCATGAAGCGCTACGGCGAGACCTCCGACGCTATCCTTGGTATCACCATCAACCCCAATAAGACGTTGCTCTTCTAGTTGAAAGTTAAAAATTGAAAGTTTAAAGTTTAAAGTTTAAAGTTTAAAGTTTAAAGTTAAAAGTTAAAAGTTTCTAGTTTCTAGTTTCTAGTTTATAGATTTTGTT
>JAJPXC010000053.1 GCA_021205635.1 Bacteroidales bacterium
TTGGACGGCCATCACGCGGATGCCTAGGGGGGCCGGCCTTGGACGGCCATCACCAGTGAGATCCGCACCCGGTCGGGAAAGATCTCTGGGCCCGAGTTAGTCCTCGGAATAGTGGCGGAGGACGCGGCGGTAGGAGTTGAAGATCTTGCTCTTGGAGACGAAGCCCAGGTATTTGCCGTCGGCGTCGACCACGGGCAGGTTCCACGCCTGCGTGTCGTCGAAGGTTTTCATCACGGTCTCCATTGAGTCGTCAACGCAGATTTTGGCCGGCGGGATGCTCATGAACTTGTCGACGTACATGCGCCTATAGAGGTCGGGCCGGAACATGATGTTGCGGATCTCGTCCAGCAGCACGATGCCGAGCAGTTCGCCTTGGTCACCTACGACCGGGAACAGGTTGCGGTTGCTCTTGGCGATTGTGTCAACCATTTGCTTAAGGCTCCAGTCGGGCTTGACGGGTATGAAATCAGTCTCGACCACCGAGCCTGTTTTGAGCAGCGTGAGCACGGCCTTGTCCTTGTGGTGGGTCAGCAACTCGCCGCGCTGGGCAAGGCGCATGGTGTAGATGCTGTAAGGCTCGAAGATCTTGATGGTGCCGTAGGAGATAGTGGAGACCATCAGCAGGGGCAGGAAAAGCTCGTAGCCCCCCGTAAGCTCGGCCGTGAGGAAGATCGCCATCAAGGGAGCGTGCATCACGCCCGACATCACGCCAGCCATGCCCATCAGAGCGAAATTCTTGATCGACAGCCCGGGGCCGATTCCCAACACATTAAATAAATAGGCGAAGAAGAATCCGGCCATGCACCCCAGGTAGAGCGAGGGGGCGAACGTGCCGCCCACGCCACCACCGCCGTTGGTGGCCGACGTGGCGAAGCCCTTGGTGAGGATAATCATGCCGATAAACGCCAGGATGAACAGCGGAGAGGAGCCGTCGCCGTAGAAGATGGAGCGGTTGACGATCTGCGACGGGTCGCCCGAGAGCAAGTCGATGATGGCCGAGTAACCCTCGCCGTAAAGGGGCGGGAACAGGAACACAAGCGCCGCCAGGATGGCGCCGCCCACGGCGGTTTTCTTCACTTGCGTGCGGAGCGTCTTGCGGAAGAAATTCTCCATCATGTTCATCACGCGGGTGAAATAGAGGCTCACCAGTCCACAGAACACACCGAGAACTAGCACATAGGGGATGCGGCCGGTGACGAACGGCTCGCTCTGCACGAAGAAAAACTCAACGTCCATTCCCGTGAAGCAGTAAGCCACGGTAGCGCCTGTGATAGAGGCTATTAGTAACGGCATCACTGATACGGTGGTCAAGTCGAGCATCAGCACCTCCAGGGTAAACAGCATACCCGCAATCGGGGCCTTGAAGATGCCAGCGATGCCAGCCGCCGCGCCGCAACCCACGAGGATCATCAACACTCGCGGAGACAAGCGGAACAACTGGCCCAGATTGGATCCGATTGCGGCGCCCGTGTACACAATAGGGCCCTCGGCTCCCACCGAACCGCCCATGCCGATGGTAATCGACGAGGCTACCACCGAGGTATACATATTGTGACGCTTCAATCGACTCTTTTTCTGCGAGATAGCGTAGAGCACGCGGGTCACGCCGTGGGAGATGTTGTCCTTGACGACATATTTCACGTAGAGCGCCGTGATGATGATGCCCACAACGGGGAGGATGAAGTAGAGCCAGTTGCCCGAGGTGACCGACAGGTGGGATGTGCACAACTTGGCGATAAAGTGGATGGCCCATTTCAGGATCAGAGCCGCCACACCGCCAGCGATGCCCACCAACAGGGCGAGTATCGACACGAAGGTCTTCTCCTTGATGTGCTTCTCGCGCCAAAGGAGCAAGGCCATGAACGCTTTCTTGAGCGGGTGGCTCTGGGGCAGATGTGAGGCCGTCTGTGTCATACTCCTTTACCGGTGATTACAGTGTTGATGGTGTGAAGCAATATCTTGAGGTCGACCGAGAATGAGATGTTCTCTATGTAGATGATGTCGTATTGTAGCCGCTTGATCATCTGGTCGACGTCGGTCGCGTAGCCGTATTTCACCATGCCCCACGAGGTGATGCCCGGGCGTACCTGGTGGATCAGCGAGTAGTAGGGCGCGCGGGGGAGGATCTGCTGGATGTAGTAGTCGCGCTCGGGGCGTGGACCCACGAGCGACATCTCGCCCTTCAGCACGTTCCAGAATTGCGGCAACTCGTCCAATCGATACTTGCGCATGAACCTCCCAAGACGCGTCACGCGGGGATCGTCGATCGACGACAGCGACGGGCCGGTCTCCTCGGCGTCGACCTTCATCGAGCGGAATTTGAGGATGCGGAACGGCTTTTTGTGGTAGCCCACGCGGGTTTGGCGGTAGAACACGGGCCCCGCGGAGTCCAATTTTATCATCACCCCGAGCACGGCAAACACCGGCGAGAGCAGCACTAAGGTGAAAGCCGATACGACCACGTCGCTCACGCGCTTGAGCGTGCGCGTCATGGGCGAAATCACGGCTCGCGACACGTCAATCAGCGGCTCGCCCACGATGTTGCTGATGCGCGACGAGGCGGTGATCACGTGGTATAGAGTCGGAGATATGTAAAGCGGTAAGTTCAAGGGATACAGCTGGTTGAGCAACTCCACCGTGGCCATCATCCCGTGGCGATGGGAGGTGACGATGAGGCTGGAAATCCCTCTTTCCTCCACTACCCGGGGAAGGTCCTTCATCGGGTAGATGGGAAGGCCGGTTTCCTGTGCCCCGAGGCTACGGGAATGGGGGTCGGGCTCGACAAAGCCCACGATTTCGAATCCCACACCCTTGCGCATCTTGAGCATGCGGTCGTAAAGCTCTACAGCCGAGGAGGATGTGCCCACAATCAACGTGGGGAATTGCCACAATCGGTGATGGATTCTCACGGTGGCGATATGGGTCAAAATGCTACGGCCAAAGAGCACAAGCCCAGCCATGAAACCGTAGAGAATAAGTATCAACTCATAATTGGCTAGACGGTCGGGGATGTTGTCGTTGATGAGCACGGCGAAGAAAATGCCCAGACACCCGATAGCCGTGGACCCGAGGGTAGTAACCACCTCGTCGAGTCGCGACTTGAAAAACACCTCCACGTAATAGCCTGACAAATAGAAGATTCCTAGCATAAACATAGGAATCAGCAACTGGCCCATCAGCACGTCGTGGCACGTGAGAAACGCGCCTATCGAGTCGAACCCCTCGGTGCCCTTCACCACCCAGTTGTAACGCAACAGGTTGAACAGGAACCACGCGAGGTTGACCATCAAGTAGTCGGTCAAGACGTAGCACGTGCGGAAAAGTCGGGTGCTGATCATGGCCGTAGGATTTTGATGGTGTTGTCGTCGCCCACCTTGATCACAGTGGAGGGGGAGGCGGTGGGAGGCTCGTCACGTCGCGATTCCATCACGTAGTCAACGGCTTTTAGGACCTCGGGGGAGATTTCAGCGAAGCAGCGCGCGGCCGGCTCGCCGCTGATGTTGGCCGAAGTGGAGACGAGAGGCCGACGCAAGCCTCGGCATAAGGCTTGGCTTATCGGCTCGGAGGTGACGCGGATGCCGATCGAGCCGTCGGGGCCGAGCAGAGCCGGGGCCAATCCTCGGCCGTGATCGTAGATGATGGTCATCGGCTTGACGGCCACGTCGATCAGCTGGCGAGCGGCCTCGGGAACCTCTTCCACCCATCTCTCGAGCGCGGCAGTGGAGTCGACCAAGGCGAGCATCGCCTTGTGGTCCTCGCGCCGCTTGATGGAGTAGACGCGGGCCACGGCGTCGGCGCGAGTGGCGTCGCAACCGATACCCCAAACGGTGTCGGTAGGATACAGAATGACCCCGCCGCGCCGTAGCGTGGCGAGGGCCTGTTGTATGTCGTCTTCGCGATTGATAGCTGTTATGGGTTGTATATCAGAGGCTTATCGGGCGAGCTTGAAGGTGGCGGTGGTGCCGTCGGTCAAGGTGACGGTAACGATGTAGACGCGCAGGGTCCACTTGGAGGCGTCCATGGTGGCTGTCTGGGCCTTGGGGTTAGCGACGGTCCAGCAGCGGCCGGCGGTGTCGAATACGCTTACCTGGGCGATAGGCTCACCCACCGAGGCGATCTCAAGATTGGTACCCTCAAAGGCGGCGGTGATGCCCGATGCCTTCTGGTCGGCCTTGATGTCGTTGACACCCGAAACCTCTTGCACGTTGAATTCCTTCCACTGGTCGGCAGCCTTGTAGGCGTCGACAAGGTCGGCCTCGACGTAAAGCTTCACGTTGGCCTGGTCAACTCCAGCCCACACGTCTTCGCCAGTTGCCGAGGGCTCCACGTTGGGACCGTAGAGCTCCTCGATGGAGGTCCAGTTCTCCATGGCGCCAGTGCCGATGGCGGCGAGGTTGCCGGGAAGGTAGAATTTCTTGATGGTGTCCCAATCCTTGAGCGCGTAGTCGCCGATGGTGGTCACCGACTGGCCCCAAGTCTGGTCGGGGTTGAGGGCACGGTCGCCAGTGAGGGCGAGGTCGGGGATCTCGGTGACGCCCGAGGGGATCACAAACACAGCCAATGCGGGGTCCTCGAAGAACACGCCGCGACCGATGGTCGAAACCTCGTCAGGAACGACTACCTCGGTGAGCGAGACGCAATCGGCGAATGCCCATGCGCCAAGGCTCTTGAGATTCTTGGCGTCGGCGGCGTTAAAAGCGGTGAGGCCCGATCCTTGGAAGGCGGCGTCGCCCACGCTCTTGAGCGATGCGGGGACTGCCAAGGTAGCCAAAGCCGTGCAGCCCTTGAACGCGGCCGAGTCGATGGCCGCGATGGTGGAAGGGAGAGTAACGGTGGTCAGGGCCGAGCAGCCGTCAAACGTGGCCGCGGGCACCTCGGTGACGCTGGCGTTCCACGTGACCGTGGCCAAGTTTTTGCACTGGGCGAACGCATGGCTACCAATCTCCTTGACGGTGGCGGGCAACGTGATAGAGGTCAAGCTGGAGCCGCTGAAAGCGCCCAATCCGATGGAGGTGACACTCGCGGGGATGGTGATCGAGGTGATGCTCGTGGAGGCCAATGCGCCCTCGTCGATGGTCGACAGGGTCGACGGCAGCGTGATCGACGTGGCTTTACACCCAGCCAACGAGAATAGCGGCAGAGTGTTGGCGTCGGCGTTGGCGTTGGACGTACGGAGCACGTCGCCCGAGTAGGCCACAACTTTGGCGCCCGAGAGGTCGAGCATGCGCAGCGAGGGCATCTCGTCGCAGATTGTCTGCAGGTCGGCGGCGTCGATCTCGCCGTTAACGATGAGGGCCGTGGTCGTGCTGGCGGCGTCGCCCAAAGACGAGGCCAGGTTGCCGGCTGTGTTGTCGATAGTCAGAGCCTGAGCCGCTGGAGCGAGAGCGAGGGCGGCGATGGCCAATAGGTTATGAAGCTTCATAGCGGTATGGGATAATCAAATGAATTGGTTTACATATATGTAGCGTGCAAATTTACAAAAAATTGTCATAACCCCCACAATTTCCGCGTTAAAAGATATTTCCCTCTTGAACCCAAAAGGAATGCAAAGTGATTGATTTTTAGCACGCATCGACAAGCCATGCGCCGTCCCACCACCTACATCTCCTTGATCATCTTCTCAATAAACGCCACTTCCTCGTCGTTCAACCCATACTTTTGGTACAGCTGCCGATCAATCTCCCTCACACTCTTGCTCCAATCAATATCCTCATTGCTAGCAAAGTCCTGCACTGGAACAAATTCATATGCAGCAGGAGAGAGCATTTGAGTGAAGGATTTTGTTAAAACTAGGACTCGGAAAAATTTCGTTTTACAATATTTTACGGCTCTTTCAGCCTCTTTTTGGGAATTAAGGCCGAATTGTGGCAACCAAACCGCAAAAGTATTGGAACTACAGGACCCTGGTTCGGCAATCCTAGGATTCCCTATGATAATGCTATTGGGGTTCCCGGATCTTGGAAGAAGAATCTTAAATTTACCTACGTATTCGAAGTTACGTGTCACATTTGATGGCTCTATCCAACACTCCCCTCCATGTACATACACTTTCACCGTAAATGTATTTTCTTTTTCATGCTTAACCGGGAAAGTTGATTTGCCATCAGCAGTTTGGAGTTGACCATTCTCTCCATCCCAATCGAGTTTCGTATGGAATCCAAAGAAACGTCCTGCTTTAATTTGTTGAGAAAGATTACTCTCTCCTTTAGCTTGAACTTTGCCAAGAATAGACGATTGAATTTTGGTACGTACAAATGTGGTATTATCTCCAGAAAGCAAATCGCGTTTACTGGATTCAACCATTGCGCCATGATGATTATAGATCAAACATGGGCCTATGTTCTTAGAAGCCCAAAGGAAATAACATATTCCTCCCTTAATTTCTACATTCGGAAAACAGTCACGTGCTTGAGTGTAATCGTGAAGCACCGACATATGAGAATCTCGCAGCATGTCTTCCCGGAATTCCTTTAAGCCACGACCCCCAGAGAGCCAACGAGATGGCATAATCATTGAAATATATGGGGGTTCTAATTTTTTTGCCAAGACCACAAATTCTTGGTAAATAGGCTTTGCGCTTGCTCCAGCTCCTCCGTCCATTATTTGATATGGGGGGTTGCCGACGATGGCCGTGAACTTCAGGTCTTTCTTGACTTGGGTTTTCATGTCATTTGGATTGGTGTCCCAGAAGTTGTAGCCCCCGCGCAAGCAGGTGACAACGTGGGACGGATTCTTTTTAACGTCCTCAATTAGATCTTTGGTGTCGTACCACGACCGTACGTGGTGCTGCCCTGACTGATATCCCAAAAGCACGCGGCGGGTGATCATCGCCGACATCTCGCTCTTGCACAACACATACACGTTGCGCGCCACCACTTTACGCCACAGATGGTAATTCTCCTCCTGGGTGTCGAGGGGGAAGAGGCTGTGGTCCTTGAAGTGGCGGAAGATGGTATACGTGAGCCAAAGGGGATATAGCCCCGACTTGGAATTGATTTCCAGCACTTTAAGGTCGGGAGCGTTGAGCCAATTCTCGGTAACGCCCTCTTGGCTGATTAGCTTGGGCTCTTCCAAGTGGACGCGGTGGGTTGCGGTGTCGAAGAAGTCGTAGCCACCGATGGTGTCGCTCAGGTGCATATTCACCACTCGCCAAGGGGTAAGGACGGTCTCCTTGTCGGGGAATCGGAAGTTGGCTATCATCTCGGCGATGGCTTTGGTGCGCTCGGTCACCGAGAGGGAGTCGGCCTCTATCGTGCGTTGGCGCACCATCTTGGACGCCGATGCGAAAATCTCCTCATTGAGCACTCCCGCTTTCAGCAGCGACTCCAATTCCTTGCGACCCACGCCCTTGGGCATAAACACTTCTAGCGACTCGTCATCAACGATTTCCAGCAAGCGTCGAAGGGTAATATCCTCATCTTGAGGGATATCGGCGCCAAACACGAGCATGGGCATGCGCACGTATATATTGGTCAACACAGCCAAGGCTTGTCGCGCGGGATCGTCCTTCTTGGAGCCGCGTGGAGTGGAAGAGGGCGCTTTGTTCCCCTTTTCTTTGCCATTCTTCTTTTCACCTTTCCCTTTGGGATCCTTGTCCTTTGGGAAGGTGGAGCTAAGAGTAATAGTCCCCGAGCCTGAGGGGTCGTCTAATACATGACCGGCTTTCTGCATCTTTAGCCCCACCTCTTGTATTGCTTTGCGTTGATCGTCAGTGAGTTTGCCAAGGTCGACAAACATGCGCTTGTCGCGGAATCCGCGGCGCATCACATGGTCGGCGTAGGCTCGTCCGATCGACTGCATCAGCGTTACGGTATCGTAGTTGCGTTCGCGGGAGCCTTCATGGGCGATAATGGCGTAGAAGCGCAATACATCCTCATAAGCCCTCTCAGTGGCAGCTTCGGTCATGGGGATTCCTTCGATATTAGCCGCTTGGGAAGAATGATGGCTCTGATGGTGCACCATGTCGTTGATCACCATAAGGATACGGTCGGGGGCGAAGTCAAAAGCGTAGCACACCGACTTCTTCGGCATCACATTGCGTCGGGTGGCCGTCTGAGCCCGGAAGATGGTTTGGAGATAGAAGGCCGCGCTGATCACTTCCCCGCCGCAAAGCATGAACACACCGCTCCATTCGGGAATGCTCACGCCAGTGGTCAATCGTCCACAGGACAGGGTAATGGTCTTTGGGGAGGTTGCAATGGCTGTTTGCACCTTTCTGAGAGCGTCCTTTTCAAGCTTTTCCTGCTTTTTGGCATCGATATCATCCTTGGCCAGTTCGTCACCCTCGCCAGCCACATTCACCACGGTGTATTCCTTCAGCACAGGATGCTTTTGGATCATCTTGCTTAGGGCCGCGGCGGCTTTCACTCCTGGTACCACCCATAGCGTATGGCTTAACGAGTAACGGAAGGCTTCAGTGCTGTAGGGATAACAGGTTTCTGGCTTGCTTTGGTCGCAAAGCAGGTCGAGGAATCGCTTAACATCATCCTCATGGATGAATTTCTCGTCCTCCACGCGGAAGAATTCAGCGAAGTTGAAGTAATCGTTGTTCTGATCTGGCTGGTAATCAGCGAATTCGTCAAGCTTGTAGGTGTGTACCTCCAATCGGGGAAGGTCGGCATAAGGATTGGGCTCGGCGGGATGGTTATTCTCCCAATCGGCTTTGGCCTGTTGCTCCATCTCATAGGTCCACGAATATATCTCCTCCTGAGAGAAATCAGCGAGCATATTATAGGGAGTGCCCGAGAGGTAAAGGGTGCGAATTTCGGGATTGGATTTCTGAATCGAGGTGATCACCCGTTGGCCCAGCTCGGTGCGTGTCCCCTCATGAGCCTCATCGACGATAAGGATATCCCAGGGGGTAGCGAACACGTCTTTGTTCTTGGTATACGCGTCATCTTTACCCCAAGAGCCCCGAAGGTCCTGAATGGAAGCGAAATAGATAAAATGGGCATCGGATTTTTGAACGAGTTCCTCAGCTACCTTTAGTGGCTTTTCTCGGGTCGGGTCGAATTGTTGGCCTTCCCCTATGTGATGGAATGAATAATACCAATTGGGGCCAAAGGGGAGCAACCCGAAATCCTTGAACCACCCATCCCTTACCGTGGGGCGATGTGTGATGATCAAGGCTCGCTTAGGATTCATCTTGCGTAGCACCTCCAGGGTGCACAACGTTTTGCCGAAACGCATCTTGGCGTGCCACAGCATTTTCCCTTTCTGTTGGAATCGGGTCAATGTGCGGTTGATGGCGTCATTCTGCTCATCGCGGAAGATGATTTTGGGCTTGGGGGTGGGTTCGGCCTTTTTGTGATCCTCGGGGTTGAGGGATTGACGCCCCTCCTTGACCGCATGGATGGCCTTAATGGCAGTGTCCAGGTCGACGTGATACCACTCCTGAGGCTGGCTATTCATGCTGGGAAACGTTGCCTTTGAGTAACCACTGGCTTCCAAGACAGCATGAACACGCTTGTCGTTGAATACCATGAAGTCTTCCCCCTGTTTGTAGTAGGCAATTTCCGTGTGAAGCAATTGATAAGGAACCGCTGCGGTAACCACCTCCTCATCAATACGTTTCTTAGCCGCATTGTTCAATTCTTCACAGTTAGGCTCAAGCCACTCCCCAAATTTGGCATCTACCGTAGTTTGCCCGATTTTGAGCATGCCTTTGTGGCCCTCGTCAGGAATGGCGAAGATGTAGATTAAGACATATTTGAAGGTGGCTATTGTTGTCATGATTGGTTGTTTTTCAGGAGAGAAACGAAATAGACGGCTTGGGGTGCGGGCTCGGGTACTTGGCGGGGATCTCCCCAGTCGCGTATCTTGCAGAAATCCTGATTTTGAGACTCAAACATTTCATTGAATTTCTGTTTTGAGGTCATTATTTTTTGTCCCGTCAGGCCGTCCATTTGCCATAGATTCCAAGATATAATTTCAGCGAGCCGTCTGACATAACTGCGGCACACTTTGGGGTGCTCGCCAAATTTGGCCAAACGATAATCAAAAAAGGTTTTCAGCAGGGTTTCTCGTGCAATTAATAAACTATCTCCCTGCCATTCAAAACCGTAGATACTCTGAAAGGCAAATCTAGCCCAGCGGTGCCAATGCTTGTAATTATGCACCCTCTCGTTGACAACACGGAGTTTACGGTCAAGCATACCGATTCGATCGGGAAGGGGAATGATTTCTTTAGTCACTGTGTCATACCAGCTAACCAGGTAAGGAGCCTCTCCGCAAGTTATCTCCAAACGGTTGTCCAACACGTAATCCTGCCATGTTTTCCCCTTAGGGAATTCTATGGGGTCGGGATTGGTTTCCCATGTATGATCGGGGGTTTCGGTGTTGAAAACATTGGGGCGACCAAACCATGCCTCGTCGATCAAGTTGTTCTGGGCGTTGCACACCCACGACGGGGTGAAAACCTCAGCCTTGTTGCGTACACGCACCTTCTGAGCTTCGGCGCTCTTGCAGGCTCGCGGTTGGATCACTCGGCCATTGGCGCCGGTGATTTTGTCAATGGTTATCTCCTGATTGGCTTGGTAACCGTCACCCCGGTCGACGTAATCGTCCGTGCCCCAAAGGATATTGTGCCCGGTCGTTTGGTCGAGCAACAGTATCTCCAATACTTCGCGGCCGTGGCGTAGAAGGTCGTTTTCGCTGATATCTATATTGGCGCTGAATGGCATTAGTATATGTGATAGGGCGAGATATATCTACCACGTGGCGTCAACGGTTGCCATGTCCTTTGACCAGTAGTGAAATTTGCGAGATTTCGATATGTCAAGAACAAAGCGTCGTGTAACGCCTTAAGTGTGTCGAGCGCGCTCGCTCACTCGACCCATTGCGGGTCTCTGCGAACGCAACGCATCCGCAAATTTATGGTATTTTCCCGAAAATTGCAAAATATTAGGGCGATTTTTGGGATTTTGGACCAAAAAGAACCGGAAAAATGATGGGATTTTAGCACGCAGACTGGCGCAGACTGGCGCAGACTGGCAATGGCACAATTTTGTTGCAGCTTTTATACGGCCGTTCAAGGCCGGCCCCCCCTAGGCTGGCGCATACGTTCTTACTTGACTGCGCTCGACCGTAAAAGACCGCGTGCCAAAAGCTCACCAAAAGATTTTCTTTCGATTCTTTTGTTTCTTGCGGTTCCTTCAGGAAAATATTAGTGTTAATTAGTGAAATCCGCGCTGGTGGGCTAGAGGGAGATGATCAGGAGGCGGGGAGTGGGGGTGTCGGGGATAAAGGTGAAGGTGGCTTCGGGGAAGCGGTCGAGGACCAAGCGCTCAAGGTCACGGGCGTGCAAAGGGTTGATTTCTAAATAAATGCGACCAGTCTCAGTCAATGCGGTTACAGCATAGTCGAGAATGGCACGGTAAAATTTCAACGGGTCGTCATCGGGGACATAGAGGGCGCGGTCGGGCTCATATTCGGTGACATTGGGCCGCATTTCGGCTTTCTCGCTGGAGCCCACGTAAGGGGGATTTGAAACGATGATATCGTAGCGAGGACGGGGCTCAAAGGGGAGATGAAGAGCGTCGGCCTCCACGAAATTAACCTTGGCTTTCAGCGACTTAGCGTTCTCCTTGGCAACAGCGAGGGTGTCGGGGAAAAGCTCGATTGCGGTGACCTGCGGGAAGCGCAGAGCGCGCGCCAAGGCGATGGCGATGCAACCGCTACCGGTGCAGATGTCGAGAACGCGCAGGTCGGAGCGGTCGCGGTTCTGTTTCACGATGACATCCACAAGTTCCTCTGTTTCAGGCCTTGGGATAAGCGTGGCGGGAGTAACCTTGAACGGATAGCCGTAAAACCACGCCTGCCCGGTGACGTATTGCACAGGCTCCCAGCGCAGCAACCTATCCATGATTTTATCCACTTGATCTTGAGCGAATTGCGACACCTCGTCGCCCTCATGCATTACAGCCTCCACGGGCGACATGCGCAAGGCCGAGCGTGTCACCTCGCGCTCGATGGCCTTAGCTTCAATTTCGGGGTAAAGCGACATCAATCGTCTCACTACCGATCGTCGCAACTCTCTTACGATCATGGCTTTAGCAGCACGCGGTGATGAGTTTGCCGTTGCCCTCGAGGGTGATGTCGCTACGTATCTCACCGGGAATCAACAGCGTCTGACCGCGGGAGATGTGGTCGAAACTTACGGGCGTGCGCACTTCGACGGTTCCTTCCACGCAAGTCATAGTCAAGAAGCTCTCGCGCGGGGGACGGAGATCTATATGGCCCTCAACTGTCAATTTACGCACCTCAAACACAGGGCATTGCACCAACACCTCCTCACCTTTGGCCACCTGTCGGGGAGTCTCGCGATAGTCGTCGCGCAGGCGATAGTCAATGGCCTCAGCGGCGATCTCGGTGTGGAGCTCGCGAGGCTTGCCGTTCTTGTCGAGGCGGTTGTAATCGTAAATGCGGTAGGTGATATCGCTGCTTTGCTGCACCTCGAGCAACAGGTTGCCGGCGCCGATGGCGTGCACGCGTCCTGAGGGGATATAGAACACGTCGCCGGGAGCCGTAGTGTGCTCAGCCACAGAGTCGAGGATGGTTCCGTCGGCCACCTTGGCCCGATACTCCTGCGAGGTGATCGCTCGCGAGAAACCCGAGAGGATCTTGGCGCCGGGGTGAGTAGCGATGATGTACCACATCTCGGTTTTGCCCGCGCAGCCGTGGCGACGGCGGGCTATCAGCTCGCCAGGATGCACCTGCAGCGACAGGTCGTGCTTTGCGTCAATAAATTTTATAAGCAACGGGAAATCAGCGCCATATAGCGAAAATACGCGTCGACCCAAGAGGCGTTCTCCCAGAAGGTTGACCAATTCGCTTAGCTTCAACCCCGCATAGGGACCTTCGATCACGGTGGTCTCGTGGCCGGGGATGGCCGAGATTTCCCAACTTTCGCCCACACAGGGCTGCTCGATGGTCTCGCCCTTGTAGGCGGCGATGCATTCCCCACCCCAAATCACCGACTTATACAGAGGCTGAAACCGCAACGGGCGCAAGGGCTCGCGGAGTATCGCCTGCGGCACCGGACGCTCCTCGTGATGACGGGCGTGACGGGGCTCCTCGCGTCGTTTGGTGGATATTGTGTTGCTCTGTACTTTTTCAGTCATTAGTCGGCTTTTGGGCGAATGAGCCGCAAAGTTACAAAAAATATGGACACAATCAAAATCCCACTACTTTCCCATCGGGATATCGTTCTGGTGGAGTGTCTTGGCGTGGAGGCGATTGGTGAAGAAGAATATGAAGCTCTTCACGGGGCGGGGAAGAGCGCGTTTCAAGCGGCTTCGCCAATCGGTGCCGGGCTTTGTCCAAGATCCTAGGTAGCAGTGTGAACAATAAGCCTTTGGATGACGTATCCAACCCACGCGGTCGCGGGAGTTGAAATACTCGCGCGGGAACACTTTGATCACCTTTCCATCCTCCTTGTAATCTTCGCCGGGGGAGGTGTATTCAAATCGATACCTCGGGTAAAGCTCCTCGGCAAACACTAGCGGCAGGGGTAGCATGTCCTTCTCGCCGTCGAGTTTTACAAAGGGTCTATCCTTGTAGTGCTCAAGCACTTGGCCTATCCACTTGCAACCTTTTTCGGCGCCGATGACGGCTGCCTCGAACGTCCCCACGAAGTCCTGGCCGATGAAATAAGGCAGATGGAGCAAGTCATCGAACGGCCGAAACACGCGCACGTCGCTGTCCAAATATATTCCACCATAATTATATAGGGCGTACAGGCGTATATAGTCGGCCGCGAAAGCGTATTTGCGCTCACGGAAAGCCTCGGATGTCCAACGTGTTGACTCGACGTCGAAACGATTGCGGTCCCAAAGCATCACCTCGTAGTCGGGTAGCGCTTGCTTCCACGTGTCGAGGCATTCCTGGATGTCGGCAGGATAGGGATCGCCCGAGAGCCAGCAAAGGTGAATAATCTTAGGTATCATAGCGCAAAGGTAATATTTTTTTTTAAAAGGGCTCTACCGTATCTTAATGAGCCTGGTGGTGCGGCCGTCGTCGGTGGTTGCCAACAGCATCCCGGGAGCAACTTGCGAGAGGTCGAGACGTCCCAGGGTGGCGTCGCCGAAATCCACGCAACCTACCAAGCGGCCGTCAAGCGAGTGAAGCATCACCTTTCCAAGTGCCTTCGTGGAGCTGATAGCGGCCACGTCGCGAGCGGGGTTGGGGAACACGTTCAACGCCACTTTTTCAGCGACAGCGGGGGCCGTGACGCCCGAGTTGGGGAGAACGGCGCCCTCGGCCTTGATCTCGTAGAGGCCGTAGCCATGACCCATCGTATAATTATATAGGTAGTAATAATCGTCGGCCATGCGCACGGGTTTCATGAACGTGCCGGTCGAGGCGTTGGCCGTGTAGCCGGTGGTGCCAAGGGGATCGAATGTAAGCAGGGGGGTGTTGCCACCGGTGATGTCGCGCACGGCGAATCCACCGTTATAGTTGGTGCCGCTGGGGTGGCACAGTATCTCATGACCGCCGATAGAAAGGTAGGCACCGCCGCAAGAGGAGTTGCGCGAGGGCTGCGAGGTGGAGGTCGACGAGGTGAAATACGAGCCCTTGTCTTCGCCATCCCACAGGTAGTAACCGTCGCTACGCACCATATAAATAAATTTGTCGGGGCTCTCCATGGGCATGATCCACGACGCGGTGGAGCCGGCGATCGACACCGTGTATTCCTGGACGTCGACCAGGGCGCCATTGGCGATATGCACGCGGGCTACCGTGTAGGATCGGTTGGGCAGAAAATAAATGTAGCCTCCCTCCTGGGAAAACACGTCGCCGCAAGCCGACACGAAGTGGTTGCCACCGCTGCACGTCAGCTGAAACTCCACCTCGACGGGCACGCTCGAGCCGTAGCGGAACAGCCTCACCTTGGAAGGGGTGGCGTTAATTGTCTCCTCGTAGCGCAGGATGAGGTTTTGGGCGTCGTCGGTGCAGATGCCGTGCATAGGGGTGCCACCAAATTCAGTGTCGCTCTGCGGGATCACGATAGCGTCGGTGCACTCCTGGTCGAAGAGCAAGATCGAGCGGGTGCCGTAGTCGCTCACGTAGAACACGCCGTCGACCACCGCGGCCATCTCGCCAGTAGTGTAGGTTTCACCGCCTTTATCGGGGTAGTTGGCGGGGAGATTCCCCTGCACCGATGAGCGGGTCCAGAGTGCCGATCCCTCGAGTGCCACGGGATCGGGCGCCGGCTCGGGGATGGTGGGTTCGTCAAGTTCGGGCATTTCCTCGGGGCGGAGGTAGTCGCAGGTCATCATGAAGGCGCCCATTGCTCCGTACTTCTTGTAGTTGGCCTCGGAGTTGACGGTCCAGACAGCCACGTCCAATCCGGCCGTGCGGTATTTCAGAGCGATCTCCTCGGTCAAGGCGCTGGCCTCGAAACTTGGGTTGAAGTCGTTCTCCACGCAGGCGTTGAATTTTGTCTCGCTGTCGGACGACAACAAGTATTGACACGTGGCGCCGGGGTAGTTGGTGCGGATATGTCGCAAGGAAGCCAGCATGGAGGTAAGGAAGATCGCTTTGTCCTCAAGGCCGCGGTCCTTAACCAATTGGTACAGGCCTGCGAAATTGCTCATGTCGTTGGTGTTGATTCCCGTGGTCCACTTGAGCTCGATCATCGGGAAGACGTCGTATTCCACACAGATGTCGAGGTACTCGGCCACGGTGCAAATCTTGCCGGTGTAGGTGACGCCGCCGCGGGTTTGGGTCAATGTGAGGGCCTGGAGTTCCTCGAGGGTGGAGTTGGCGATAGTGAGCGACTGGTCGCAGAGCGAAGCGGTGGTCTCGTCGTGGCAGATCACATACTGGCCGTCGCTGGTGACTCGCACGTCGCATTCCAAGCCGTCGTATTTGTAATATTCGGCGCCGTTACGGAAGGCCTCCACCGTGTTGGCCACGCCGCGATAAGAGCCGCGGTGGCCCACAAAAATAGGTTTCCACGCATAAGCGTTGACTGCGGCCGTAGCCGCCAAGATTGCAATAATCAGTGTTCGTTTCATGGTAATGGGGTTAAATATACCGCGAAGATAGCGAAATTTTTGCTAACTTCGCGGCCAAATAGGTACTTATGTTGATGAAAATGAATCCACGGTTTCAACTCGATCGGCTCGTGCGCCCCAACATTTTGGCCCTAAAGCCTTACTCCTGCGCACGTGACGAGTTCAAAGGCACGGCCCGGGCTATGCTCGACGCCAACGAGAACGCCCGCATCACCCCCTTCAACCGCTACCCCGACCCTCTGAACCTCGACCTCAAGGAGCGCATCTGCCAGGTCTACGGCTTCCAGGACCCTCACCGCGTATTCCTAGGCGTGGGGAGCGACGAGTGTATCGACATGGTTTACAGGGTGTTCTGCCGTCCTGGAGTTGACAATGTGGTAGCGATGGATCCCAGCTACGGCATGTACGGGGTGTGCGCCGACATCAACGACGTTGAGTACCGCGCGGTGTCGCTGCGTCCCGATTTCAGCCTCGACCCCGAGGCGATTCTTGCCGCATGCGACGACCGCACCAAGGCGATCTTTCTGTGCTCGCCCAACAATCCCACAGGCAACTGCATCCCCGACGATGCCATCGAGCTGATTTGCGACCGATTCCCGGGCATTGTGGTAATCGACCAGGCCTACGGCGACTTCTGCGAGGCCACGCTCGACATCGTTAACAAGGCTCCCAACGCCATAGTAATGCGCACATTCTCAAAGGCTTGGGGACATGCCGCCATTCGCTTGGGCATGGCGTTCGCCTCACGCGAGATCGTCGCTCTGTTCAATAAGGTGAAATATCCCTACAACATCTCGCTGTTGACGCGTCGCGAGGCCGAGAGCGTCCTCCGTCAAGCCGACAAGGTTCAATCGATCGTCAAGCAAATCGTCGAGGCACGCGAGAGGTTGGCCAAGGAATTGGCTAAATTGCCTATTGTCAAAAAGATATATCCATCCGACGCCAATTTCCTACTCATCGAGGTGACTGACGCCAACGACATCTATCGCCACTTGTCGCAAGAGGACGGCATCGTCGTGCGCAACCGCGACTCGGTGCACCTCTGCAACGGTTGCCTGCGAATCACAATCGGCACGGAAGAGGAAAACTCCCTGTTAATCAACGCATTGAAAGTTTATGAAAAGTAACGCTGCCCCCAAGTCCAAGAAAGTGGCCTTGTTCGTCGACCGCGACGGCACAATAATCGTTGAGCCACCAGTTGATTATCAGGTGGATAGCTTTGAGAAACTGCAATTCGTGCCGGGAGCCATATCGGCGTTACGCCACCTGCGCCGTGTGCTGCCGCATGAGTTGGTGATGGTGACCAATCAAGACGGACTGGGCACAGATTCGTTCCCCGAGGAAAGGTTTTGGGGACCGCACAACCTGATGCTCAACACGTTGCGTGGCGAGGGAGTGGAATTCGATGATATCCTTATCGACCGCTCGTTCCCTGAGGACAATGCGCCCACTCGCAAGCCCGCGTTGGGCATGCTTGGCGCTTATCTCACAAGCGATTACGATTTGGATCGCTCATGGGTAATCGGCGACCGCCTTACCGATGCCCAGCTCGCCAAAAATCTTGGCGCACAAGCGATTGTTCTCGCCGAGGACACTCCAGAATTGCGTGCGGAGATCGCTGAAAAGGGGCTTACTGGTACAGTGAAGATGGTCACGCCCGATTGGTGGGAAGCGGTGGTGCTGATCCAAGGGGGCGTGCGCCAAGCCACCGTTCATCGCAAGACCGCCGAAACCGACATCGAAGTCTCGGTAAACCTCGACGGCACAGGCAGTTGCGACATCTCCACAGGCATCGGTATGCTCGACCACATGCTTGAGCAGATCGGCAGGCACGGCCAGATCGACCTTACGGTCCATGCCCATGGCGACCTGCACGTCGACCATCACCATACAATCGAGGACACGGCACTCACCCTCGGCGAGGCCCTGGGTCGCGCCCTGGGCGACAAGCGCGGCATCGAGCGCTACGGATTCGTGCTACCCATGGACGACTGTCTGGCCACCGTCGCCATCGACTTCGGGGGACGTCCCTGGCTCGTGATGGAGGCAGAGTGGGACCGTGAGGCCATCGGTGGTTTCCCCACCGAGATGATCTACCATTTCTTCAAGAGCCTGTCCGACGCGGCGCGTATCAACCTTTATATCAGCGCCAAGGGAGACAACGAGCACCACAAGCTGGAGGCCATCTTCAAGGGTCTCGCCCGATCCCTTCGTCGCGCCGTGCGCCGCGACCCCGAGCACTTCACCCTCCCCTCCACCAAGGGCACCCTTTAACCCGGCCCCCACGCCCATCGCACATTTGACATTATCATTTTCACCTTTAATTGGTGAAAATATAGAAAAGAATCGCTACCTTTGCACTACGGCGGCTCTTACCACGCCCATCACATGAATCTGGGACCCAAATCCACATACCAAACTCTAAAAACGCCCTAAATAATGGCCGAGAGACAAGATTTCATAAGCACTCGCAAAAAGGTTACTTTTGTAGACTTGTTCGCTGGAGCAGGTGGTATCAGCGAAGGTTTTTTGCAAGCGTACAACGATAAATTCTATTTTGACTTTCTTTTAGCCTCAGATATTAATTCCAACTGTGAATTAACGCATGAGGTGCGTTATAATCATCAATTGGGGCTAAGCACCAAGTTCATCTGCCAAGATATAATGGAGGATAATTTCGTTGGCAATCTCATCAAGGAACTTGGCCAATCGCAGGTGGATGTTGTTACTGGTGGTCCAAGTTGTCAATCATTTAGTTTGGCTGGCTCGCGGAAAAAATTTGACAAACGAGATGATCTTTTCTATCATTATCTCAAAGTAATCAAGGCTCTACGGCCCAAATACTTTGTAATGGAGAATGTCAAAGGCATATTGACCAAGGACGGAGGGAAAATCGTTGAACGTATAATGAACGAAATCCGATCCATCATTGACGAGAGGGCGATGCCAGCTTACATTCTATTCATTGACAAGCATCTTCCTCGCACGTGCAATTCATTTATATCCAAAATCCTTTCATTAAAGATACGATGGGAGGCTGTAGGAGATGGTTCAAAATACGAAGACGAATTTGTAACTCTTCTTGAGGAACAATTCAAGACTGTGACCCGAAGCATGGAGTACCGTAAAAGCAAATCGGACGAAACCGTGGGCACAGCGCGACATGGGCTTAAGCTCCTGCAGGAGAGATCAAAGAGAGAGAAGTTACGTAAAGCCACCATTGAACTAAAGACTCGTTGTAATATCAACAACGACTTATTCGCTGACCAATTCAACGATTTCATTTCAGCCATAGATGATGCCACTCTTGTACAAGAAACGAGTGATGCACTTAGAAAGATAGAGCCACTGGTGACGGACAAACAGGCGTTATCCGACTTGTCCTATGGGCTTGGAATTTATGCCATGACCTTTGACGAAACCGTCGAGGTCATCACTTCCCTTGTCAATCACTTAGATGATATGACTAAAGAAGATTACAACGAAATCAAGCGCCAACTCAGGTTGTATAATATTGAGAAACCAATAGTGGTATGCTCCGCCGATTACGGGGTTCCACAAAATCGGGAGCGGGTGCTATTTATAGGATCCAGGAAGGACCAAAAGCCCATTACTGAAATCCCAGCGACGGTGTCGGAAGAAGAAAAGGTGCGTTCTTTCGAAGCTCTATGGGATTTAGACACCATCGGGAGTGGGGAGATACAAACCCATTATATCCCAACCGATCCTCAAAACGAATACAGGCACTTCCTGGTTAATCGTAATGTTGCCAGCCAGCCAATGGAGGATGGGAAATTGTATTCCGAGTGGTCGCGCCAAGGGCGTCTTGGACACAGATTTGAATTTGACTGTCAACCATTTTATGTACGTTCAGCCTCTGAACTTCAAGGCTTTTCCGAGTTTCGAGATGTAATGGAACTTTACAATCACCAGACGAGCGAACAACGAGACGAGGTAAAAAAACGTCTGCGAATTATAGCCGAGCATGGAGATTACGATATGGCAAAAGAGGCACTACGCAAAGAAGGAGTAGACTCACAAAAGAGAAACTACACTGTAATCCACCCTGATTGTCAGAGCCCAACGGTGTGTACTATGCCCGACGATTTCATTCATTATCGCGCTTATCGACCACTTACTGTGCGCGAGATGGCCAGATTACAATCCTTTGACGATTCTTTTGTGTTCCAAGGGAAACGACAAACTGGAGGTGAAAAGCGAAAAGAAGAAATCCCTCAATATACCCTTGTGGGCAACGCCGTACCTCCACTGATGGCCCGCGCCATTGCCAATGTGATACTTCAAAACATTCGGCTATGATACATATGCGGCCTTTCACTCGCTTCGAGGAGAGAAATATCACCTTCCTGGTTAATCATAGTGTTGACTTTACCCTGGTGCAGTTAACGGCCACAGGATTGAAGAAGAGCATTATGGACGCCACTTCGCCAATGCGCACTTTTTTCGCAGAAAAGGGAATCCACAATTATGAGGAACAACTTCAAGGGCCCGCGCATAAGCATCTGACAAAAACGTTCATCCTTAATGCTGCGGAATCCAAGGAAACCACCACATCGCTCTATCGGCCTATGACAAAGAAAGGTGATCCGCGGCTTTGGGTGAGTGGCTTACGCGACTGTTCATGCGCCGATGATATACATGCCATCTGCGCCCTTAACGGCAATTTATATGTCATCAATATCACTACCTGTGACATTGAGACCGCTTTTAATTCTGACGTCTCCTCCCACCTAAAAGATTTAATTCAGGAGTTCTATCTCTCTTCCCATCATGTAAGCGACGAATTGTTGCGGTTCTTTCAAAATAATGCAAATCAATGGTTTGAATCGGAAGTAACCGCCGACACCGGAATTGGCCGAACCATTGAAACCATGCTTGGCATATCGCAAAATTCAGCCAAAACTCCCGACTATAAAGGCATCGAGCTCAAAAGCCACCGCGAGAAGCGTTCTTCCAAAAAGAATGTCCTCTTTACCCAAACTCCTAATTGGGAATTGAGTCAACTAAAATCAGGTCGTGAAATTGTCAATCTCTACGGCTATAATTGCGGAGATGGTCGCAAAACATATCAGAATACCGTACAATGCAACCAGCCCAATAGTCAAGGGTTGGGATTAAATCTTGAACTAGTAAAAGAATGGCTTGAACTGAAACACTTTGGACACAAAGTAGAAGATGTGGCTGTATGGGTTCTTCGGCGTTTGCATGATCGCCTTACCGAGAAACACCACGAAACTTTTTGGATTACCGTAGACAATGAGATGCATGATGGCAAAGAGTATTTCCGATATCGGAGCATTGAGCACACCAAGAACCCGATAGCACCTCAGTTTGACATTTTGCTTGATCAGGGTCTTATCACGGTCGACCTGTTGCTATGTCGTCCCAGTGGCCATGGCGATACTTACAGCTTCAAAATTAAAAAGAAAGGGATGCCTTTGCTCTTTCCTGAGAGCATGGTGTATGATCTCAAATAGGCTCAGCGAGGGAAAGGCGGGGATGGTGACAACTGCTATTGCTTTCGTGGGTGCGAATGAAGGGAAGGACAAGTTAAAAATTCTGAAAAAGGGACATTAAAGTAAAATATGTGGAAAAGGTTGCGTAACTTTACACGATAATCCATGGAATAGCATCCCACATCTACCCCTACCACCTGATGTAAAGCGCTATAACAAGAATAATATAAAACACTAAGATAAAAAACCATCTAAAACACCCTGCTTATGAAACATTTCAACATTACGGCGTTGATGCTCGCGATGGCATTCGCGGCTACAGGCCAAGTGTTGTCGGTTGGCTCGATCGAGAAGGTGGCAGTTTCAGCCGAAATCTCAGTCGACCAGGCTGTTATGGCTCCCGACGGCAAGTCGGTGGTCATTTCCACCAACACCGACCGCTCTCTGCGTTACCTCTCACTGGAGGACGGGCAGATGAAGACATTGACCGACAACGGCTCGATTCTCGACCTTAAAATCGCCGACAACGGCACCGTGGTTTACCGCCAAAGCACGCTCAATGAGCGTCACCGTCGCTACACCTCTATTCAGGCCGTAGAGCCGATGACGTTGGCCACCAAGCAATTGGTTGAGCCGTCGCGCGAATTGGGCGGCATGGCGGTGCGCGGCAACCAAGTGATGGCCGTAGACAATTTGAAGCTTAAGGCACAAGCACTTGACAACCACGCAATTGAGGAAACACCCGTTGCCTCTATCCACCGCGGCCAACTGATGATTACCCGCAATGGTGTCACCACAGCCATCAACCCCAACGGCAAGCACGGCCAAAGCTACCTGTGGCCCTCGGTGAGCCCCGACGGCACCAAGGTGGTGTACTACCTGGCCACAATGGGTTGCTGGACTTGCGACCTCGACGGGAGCAACCCGCAGCGTATCGGCGTGATCCGCGCTCCTCGCTGGATTGACGACGCGACGATTGTGGGCATGCGCGACGAGGACGACGGCCAGTTCTACACGGCGTCGACAATCGTTGCCGCTACCCTTGACGGCGTGACCCAGGACCTGACGTCGCCGGATGTGATCGCCATGTTCCCTACAGCATCGGCCGACGGGAGCAAGATCGCTTTCTCCACCCCCGCTGGCGAGCTTTACATTATCAACATCAATCGTTAACCCCCTTAGCTCCTTACCTTTATGAAGAAAATTTTAGCAATCGCGGCCATGGCGGTGATAGGCATCGCCTCGGCCCACGGGCAGGACGCTGAGGACCTGCGCGTATACCTCAACCCCGGTCACGGCTCGTGGACGAGCAACGACCGCCCAATGATGACCTTGAAAGAGGTCAACGGCAAGGTGCAGGCTTTCGATCCCGGCACCAAGAGCGGTTCCTACGCCAACTCACCCGACACCACCTGCTTCTACGAGACCAATACCAATCTGCGCAAGATGTACGCCTTGCTCGACCGACTGGTCGACGACTACGGGCTGACCTTTGACCGCACGCTCAACCAAGACAACGACAACCCCTACCGCGTGGGAGCCGCTCTCGACCTGGAAAACAACGTGGTGATGAGCCATGTGAAGGCCGGTCCCTACCCTCACGACCCGGATAACGCCAACGTGTGCAACCGCTCGCTGAGCGAAATCGCGATGGAGGCCGATATCAACAACTTCGACATGTTCATCTCGGTACACTCCAACGCCGCTTCCACCGACGGTCCCAAGACCAACTATCTGGCCTTCTTCTACCGCGGCACCAACTCCAACGACTACGCCTCAGGCTCAGTGGACATGTGCCAGGCGGCTTGGCCCTACGCTCACGCGATTGAGCATCACACGTGGACGGCCCGCAACTCGGCCGACGTTGGCCAGGGCGTGTTGGGCGACATTACATTCTATGGCTCGTCGTCGACGGTCAACGGCTACACGGGCTACTTGGGAGTGCTCAAGCATGGCGTTCCCGGCTACCTCGTTGAGGGCTATTTCCACACCTACCAACCCTCACGCCAGCGCGCCATGAACTTCGACGCTTGTCGTATCGAGGGCTACCAGTACGCCCGCGGCGTGGCCGATTACTTCGAGTTTGACAAGGAGTCGACAGGCGAGATCTACGGCGTGATTCGCGACCTCCACAAGAAATTCGCCCACGACTACTACACCCCCAACGCCACATCCATGGACGTGTATAAGCCCCTTAATGGCGTCACCGTTACCCTCTCCAAGGACGGCCAAGTGGTAGCCACCAAGGTCACCGATCTCTTCTACAACGGCGTCTTCGTGTTTGACAACCTCGAGCCTGGCACCTACACCCTCTCTTACTCCCACCCTGACTATAAGGAGCCTGACGCCGACCAACCCACGACCGTCGTCGTTGAGGCCGCCACCACCGTCTATCCCACCGTGTACCTCGAGAACGTCAACTATGTAGAGGGCGGCATCACGGGCTACGACGACCCGCTGGCCGACGTGGAGGGCTTGGAGATGCCTGAGTCGTTCGAGTTCAACCAGGCTTACATCGACGAGCCGATCGAGGAGCTCGCCGGCAAGACTATCCGCCGAGCGATCTTCCGCGACCAATACGCTTACATCCTCGCCATTGACGCTGAGAATCAACCCACTCTGGTGGTTTACGACACCAAGGAGAAGGTGGTGCAACGCACCATCAGCACCGAGGGCACATGGGGCACAATCATGCCTCTTAGCTCAATCTGCTTTAGCGCCGACGGCGTGCTGATAGGTTGCAACATGGGCGAGCAGCCCCTCGACGGCGACCAGAACGTGGAGGTGTATCGCTGGGATAACGACGATGAGGGCCTACCCGCTGGTAAACCCACTATCCTTACAAAGATCAACCACGCCGGCAACTGGGGCACGTCGTGCTTCGGCCAGTCGATCGCTTTCTCGGGCACTCTCGAGGAGGGTTTCCTTGTGATGGCCAACCAAAACACCACCTCCACCGGCATCCGTATCGAGATTATAGAATACGTTGACGGCCAAACTGTTGACTATTACCACAACAACGTCAACTCGATCTTTGGCGATCCTTACAACCAGTCGACCCTGGGCGATTGGCGCATCAACGTGTCACCTCGCAACTCCGACAATATCGTGATTACCTCCGAGCTGATGTCGCCCATTGAGCTTGCTCTAAACAAGGGCACCTCGGCAGGCGTTCCGTCGCTCGTGTCGAAGATGCCCGACGGCCTAGTTGAGGGCTCGGCGTTCAATGCTGGCATCCTCAAGTACTGCGGCCACTGCCTGCTTGTCGCTCCCGTGGTCACCTCGGAGGGCTTCACTGGCCTGTCGCTAATCGACTTCACCGACGGTTTGGCATCGGCTAAGGTAGTAACCACAGTCGACACCGATCTTCCCGCTGTTGAGGGCAACGCCCTTGCCACTGGCGGCGTGGTAGATGTGAAGTGGGGCGAAACCGGCGATTATGAGTCGTCGGCGCTCAACCTCCTGGCTCTGCGCGGCGACGCCAAGCTGTCGCGCCTCACCACCGAGGAACTCTCAGGCGTGGAGGACGTAGTAGTTACCGAAGCCGATGTCGAAGCCCCGGTTGAGTACTACAACCTCCAGGGACAGCGTATCACTACCCCGGCCCCCGGCACCGTGGTGATCCGTCGCCAAGGCAACGCCGCCACAAAGATCCAACTGTAACCCCGATAAGGCTCCGTTCTATATATTGGCAGAACGGAGCCTTATTGACCTTAAATCTTATTAACCAACAATCAACATTATGCGAAAAAAAACTTTGCTGATTGCTGCGGTCACGCTACTGAGCGCGGCCTCAGCCAAAGGGCAGTTAGTCGAAGTTGCTTCGATCGACAAAATCGCGACGGCATCGGCAGTCGACATGGCTGAAATCAGTCCTGACGGTACGAAGGCCATCGTGTCGGGGGGTGTGGACACGAGTCTGACCCTGGTGAACCTAACAAACGGGACCGAGCGTAAAGTTACAGACAACGGCGTAATCCTGGGACTCAGCTGGGCCGATAACTCTCAAGAGGTGGTCTACATCCGCATGTCGACCGACGCCACCCATCGTAGCTACAAAGAGGCGCGCCACCTTAATCTGGCCACTCTTGCCGACAAGCAGGCGTTAGCCCCCACGCGCACGTTTGAGGGGATGTCGATGCGTGGCGGAAGCTTAACCGTCGTTTCCGACTGCAAAGCCCTTCGTCCTGTTAAGGCTACCCCCACGCCAACCTCAGCCACCAAGGAAATCCCAACAGCTTCCGTGCACTACGGACAGCTAATGATTACCCGCGACGGCGTGACCACGGCTATCAATCCCCAAGGGCGCGAGGGTCGCAGCTACTTGTGGCCGCAAGTGTCGCCCGACGGCACACGCGTGCTTTACTATCTGGGCGCAACAGGCACATTCGTGTGCGACATCGATGGCTCCAATGTGCGCCGCGTGCCCACGCTGCGTGCCCCCCGCTGGCTCGACAACAACTTGATTGTGGGTATGCGCGACAGCGACGACGGTTATCGCATCACCTCCTCAGCGATTGTCGTGGCTACCATCGACGGACAAGAGCAGCAGATCTCCTCCGACGAGCATGTGGCCGTGTACCCCTCGGTATCGGCCGACGGCTCTAAAGTGGCCTTCACCTCCAACGGCTCACTCTATGTAATCAACATCAACCGTTAACCATCAGCAACTTACCAATATGAGAAATTCAATTTTTGTCTCTGCCTTGGCTCTGTTGCTGAGCGCAACGGCAGCTAATAACCTTAGAGCCGAGGATCCAAAATCGGCCTCCGACCTGCGCGTGTATATCAACCCCGGCCATGGGTCGTGGTTCTCCAACGACCGTCCACTCTCAATCATGCGCGAAGTCGACGGAGTGATGACCGTGGTTAAGCCCGGCACATCATCTTACAACACCACTTTCGACAGCCCTTACGGCGACACCGAGGATCCCTCGAGCTGCTACACGGGCGTGACCCCTCCCGACACTACGGCGTTTTACGAGACTAACACCAACCTCCGCAAGGGCCTTGCCATGCTCGACAAACTCGAGGAGTACGGCCTGAAAATCGACCGCACGCTCAACCAGGACAACGAAAACAAATATCGAGTGGGTGCCGCGCTGGATCTTAGCAACAACTTGGTGATGAGCCATGTCATGGCGGGTCCTTACCCCTACGGCGACGACTGGTGCCACCGGTGCAACCGCAATGTGTCGGAAATCGCAATCGAGGTGTTCCAGAACAACTTCGACGCTTTCGTGTCGATGCACTCCAACGCCACCAACAGTGACCTGTCGAACACCAACTACCTGGTGTTCATGTATCGAGGATACACCAACCAGCCCCCGATGGTCGAGGGCTCCCTGGAGATGATCCAATGTTGCTGGCCCTATCAAATCGCCAACAAGCATCAGCCCTGGACGTCGGCCTACTCATCGTGGACACAAGGATATTGGGGCGACATTTCCTACATGGGTGGAGGATCCACCAACTCGACAACCGGAGCCTACGGTGGCCTGGGTGTACTCAAGCACTACACCCCCGGCTTCCTCGTCGAGGGTTATTTCCACACCTACTCCCCCTCGCGTCACCGTGCCATGCAATTTGACACCGACCGCATCGAGGGCTACGCCTACGCCCGCGGTATAGCCGACTACTTCGGCCTTGAGAAGGAGAAGACCGGCGACATCTACGGCGTCGTGCGCGACAAAAACGAGAAATTCACCGCCGAGTATTACGTGCCCAATGTGTCGACCGATGACGTTTTGCTCCCCATCAACGGTATCACCGTGATCCTAAGCGACGCCCAGGGCAACGAGATCCAGCGTAAAGTGACCGACAACCACTACAACGGCGCTTTCGTGTTCCACGACCTGGAGCCCGGCGACTACGTGATATCGTTCGAGAGCGACAAGTACATGCCCGTGTCGTTCGAGGAGGACACGCATGTCACCGTCGAGGCAGCCACCACCAGCTTCGTAAGCATCGGCCTTGACAGTGTTGAATACTACAACGCCAAATACGTCGAGCCGGATGTCAACTATCCCGATCCCCTCGACACTGAGGACTACCACCTCGACGCTGCCCACCTGGAATTTGAGGCCGACTACGCCGACGCGACAATCGAGCCCCTGACAGGCCTGAACGTGCGCCGCCAGCTGGTTAAAGGCGACAACGTATATGTATTAGGTGTCGACGCACAGTATAAACCCACAATTATGGTTTATGACGGCCAAACGTGCGAGGTGAAGGCCAACGTGTCGACTACCACCACCGAGGGCGACTACATGCCCATCGGCGACATCTATCTGACCACCGACGGCTTCCTCGTGGCAATCAACTGCTCGCTGCAGCCTTCGGGACGCACCAGCAAGGTGAAGGTCTACAAGTGGGCCAAGGACGAGGAAACCGGTCTTCCATCCGGGAATCCCGAGGAGTGGATCTCGTGGTATCGTGCCGGCAACTGGAAAAACAGCGAATTTGGAAAGACACTGTGCTACGACGGAAGCGTTTACGAGGGGTGGATCACCTTCTCGGCTGTCGACGAGGCCACAGGAGCTGTAGCGTTGGAGGTATACTCGGTTGAGAATCAGGAATTCCAATCCCGTTCGCGCCACTATCTGGTTGACGCCTCGGGTGAGGCCATTACTGATGCCCAACTGGGCGACTTCCAGCTGCTCGTGTCACCTTTCAACGAGGACAATGTGATCGTCTCCTCCCAAAAAGCGCTTCCCATGGAGGTAAAGATCGCCCGCGACGATAACGGCGACAACGCCACCATCCTGGGGCAAGTTCCCGCCGAGTTGATAAAAGGCACCGGCTTCCGCTCAAGCGTGTTCAAATACGCGGGACGCGTGATGATGGCTTGCCCGCAAGGCCAGGAAGCCAACGAAGGCGTGGCCCTGCTCGACATTACCGACGGCTTGTCAAAGGCTACCCTAGTCAACAGCGGCACGCTCGCGTCGCTCGCCGGCCCGGCCGAGGCGAGCGCCCTCGTGGGTGAGGTGTCGAATGTGTCTACGGCTGGAACTCCCGGCGTTTGCGCCGCTATCATCGTCAACCGCAACGACGATTCCTCAGTGCTCGATTACAAGGTGAACCTCTACCTCACCCGCGGCGACGCACAGCTGTCAAAAATCACAGCTTATGTGGAGGCTCCCCAGCCCGAGGTGCTTGAAAGCTACGAGTTCAACAAGCTGTATACCGACCAGCAACTTGAGGGTCTCGAGGGCCTCAACGTGCGCCGCACATTGACTCGCAACGGCCTCTTCTACGTGCTAGCCGTCGACAGCGACAACGAGCCTACCATCAATGTTTACTCCACCGCCGACCTCTCCCTACTTGCCAACGTTGACACCAAGGGCACCGAAGGATCGGTGATGAAAATCGCCGACATCGCCCTTACCGACGACAACTTCCTGCTCGGCATCAACTGCGACAACCAGCCCTTCGGCGGCTCCAACATCGTCAACATTTACATCTGGAAAAACGACGAATTGGGCATCCCCACCGACGTGCCACGCCAGTGGATCAACTATAACCACGCCGGCAACTGGAACAACGGCGAGTTCGGCAAGTCGCTCACCTATTACGGTGATTCCGACGAGGGTTACGCCATTTTCTCGACCCACAGCCAGGCCTCGGGAGCGGTGGTAGTGGAGATATACAACGTGCTCCGCGGCGGTTACTCGGGCTATACACGACACTACTGGAAGAATGCCTCGACTGGCGAAGTCAAGTATGACGCCACGCTCGGCGAATTCCAATACCTGCCGTCGCCCTTCGGCCCCGACCACTTGATCGTTACCTCGCAGCTACTCAACGTCTACGACATCTCGATGGACTTCGCCAACGACGCCACCAACCCCGTTGAGTGTGGTCAAGTACCCGCGGGCGTTATGACCACCTGCGGCCTTGGTGGCGACATCTTCACCTATGGCGACGCCACCTATCTGGTATCTCCAAAACTAGGCTCCGAGGGTAAAAACGTAGGCCTTGAGCTGATTGACATCACGAAGGGGCTTCCTCAGGCCGCTGTCGTCGTCACCGGTACCGACATCGAGCCGATTGCAGTGCCCACCGTGGCCGACAACTACACCGGAGGCGCCTACTTCAACTTCGCGGCCGCCGGCACTCCCAAGGCTAACGGTGAGCTGTCGCGTGTCAACGGCGTTCCCCAGATTGACCTCTACCTGGTGCGCGGCGACGCCAAGATCTCGCGCTTCTCCACCGGCGTGCTCAACGAAAACAAGTACGTCAACGGCATCCAGAGTGTCAACTACGGTCCCGGAGCTACCACGGTCAAGTATTTCAACCTCCAGGGCATGCTTATCGCCAACCCAACTCCTGGCCAGCTTGTGATTAAAGTCTCTGGCACCCACTCCGAGAAAATAATCTTCTAACCAATCGGTTCCTCCCAAATACGCGGGGCGCGCTAAGGTAAAACCCTTAGCGCGCCCCGACGTTACATTGTGTTGAAGATTGGATTAAAACTCGATCTTGACGGCGACCGAGTCGAGCTCGGCCGAGAGGGGCGGGGTGAGCTTGGCGACGCGCACCATTCCTCCCTCGATTGCGGGCCATTTGCGCATGAGGGCTCGCCAAATCTGCCAAGCGGCATGCTCGATCAAGGCCACGGGATGCGACATCTCGGCCTGGATGATTTCGATAGTCTGGGCGTAGTTAACAGTGCCCGAGACGTTGTCGCTCTGGGCTGCTCGGATTAGGGGATAGCGGAGGCGGACGTCCACCTCGAAGAAATTGCCGCAGACGCGCTCTTGCGGCAGAATTCCATGGTAAGCGTAGATTTTAAGCCGGTTTATTTCAATTGTGCCTGTCATTGGGTAAACTCAACGATATTCATTTCCATTGTTTACGCGAATTTACTCTAAAAAGTCGAATATTGGGGTAAAATGAGAAGAAAATTTCAAAAAAAACGTCGAGAACGTTTCACTGTGAAAAAAATTTAGTAAATTTGGGGAATTTAAGTTTCCGCGCCAGAAAACACCGCTGGCCGGGGCCTTAAGCTCTATACCAAAATTTGCCAAAAAATAACCCCTATTATTCATTATCCATGAGCTACCTTAAGTTTGATAAAAACCTAATGATCAACCTTGAGCAGTCGCTTCCTAAGGAGATGTTGCGCACCAACCAAGCCGGCGCCTACCACTGCACGTCGATTGTGGGCTGCAACACCCGCAAGCAGCATGGCCTGTTGGTGATCCCCCGCGATGGGATCAAGGAGTACAAGCCCGTGGTGTTACTATCGTCGTTGGACGAGACCGTGATACAGCACGGGGCGCCTTTCAACCTCGGGATACACCGTTACCAGGGCGGCGTGCTTAGCCCCAATGGCCACAAGTACATCAGGGAATTCGACTGCGAGAGCGTGCCCCGCACCACCTACCGCGTGGGCGGCGTCATCCTCACCAAGGAAAAGATTTTCATCTCAGGAGAGAATCGCATTCTAATTCGTTACACATTGGTCGAAGCACACTCCCCCACAACGTTGCAATTCCGTCCATTCCTGGCTTTCCGCGACGCCAACGAGCTGTGCGTTGCCAACGGCGCGCTCAACCAGAATTGCGAGCCGGTTGACAACGGTGTCGCGTGCTGCCTCTACCCCGGCTACCCGACGCTGTACATGCAGCTGAGCCGCAAGCCGGAATGGGTGTTCGACCCGCATTGGTACAACGGCATCGAGTACGTCAAGGACATGGACCGCGGCGTGCCTTACACCGAAGACCTATGGGTGCCCGGTTACTTCCAGATTCCGATCAAGAAGGGCGAGAGCATCATCTTCTCGGCCGGCGTGTCGGAGGTGAAGCCGAGGAACCTGACGAAGATGTACGAGGCCGAGATCGCCTCCCGCACGTGCCGCACGTCGTTCTTCAACTGCTTGAAGAACGCGGCCAAGCAGTTCTACCTGTTCAAGGACGACCGCGAGTTTATGCTCTCGGGCTATCCCTGGGGCACCATCCTTGCCCGCAACACGTTTATGTCGCTGCCCGGCAACACCTTGGCCATCAACCATCGCGAGGATTTCGAGCGCATCATGGACAGCGGCTCGAAAGCGTTGACCCGTTACATGGACACCGGCGAGTGCTCGCAGACGATCCACGGCATCGACCTACCCGACATCCCACTGTGGTGCATCTGGGCAATCCAGCAGTACGCCAAGACCGAGGGCTGGGATCTTGCCCGCGAGCGCTACACCGAGCTTGTGACGCATATCCTCGACTGGATCATCGACGGCGGTCACCCCAACCTTTTCCTGGGCGACGACGGCCTGCTGTCGACCGACGGCCATGAGAAAGCCGTGTCGTGGATGAACTCCCAGCTCGGCGGCAAGCCCATCGTGCCCCGCTCGGGCAAATTGATTGAGTTCAACGCCTTGTGGTACAACGCCCTACGCTTCGCCGAGAAGCTCACTGAGGACAACCCGGGCCTCGTAGAGCGCCGCAACCGCTGGATGGACCTCGCCGACAAAATGAAGCAACCGTTCATCGACACGTTCCTCAACGATTACGGCTATCTGTACGACACCGTCGACAACGCTTACGCCGACCCGTCGGTACGCCCCAACATGGCTATCGCGATCGGCTTGGATTACTCGCCGCTCGATCGTCGCCAGCGCAAAGGCGTGCTTGATGTTGTGACACGCGAGTTGCTCACACCCAAGGGATTGCGCACGCTGTCGCCCAAGAGCTACGGCTACCGCCCCTCCTACCTTGGCTCACCCGAGGAGCGCGAGACAGCCCTGCACCAAGGCCCGGCTCGTCCGTGGCTGATCGGATTCTACGCCGATGCCTATCTTAAAGTGTTCGGCATGAGCGGAGTAAGCTATATCGACCGCATGCTCATCGGCTTCGAGGACGAGATGTCGCAAGGCTGCATCGGCTCGCTGTCGCAACTCTATGACGGCAACCCGCCATTCTCGGGACGCGGCGCCATCTCCCATGCCACCAACGTGGCCGAGGTGCTCCGTACCCTCCGCACCCTCAAACGCTTAGACGTATAAACATAGGCCTCACAAAAGAAGATAACCAACTGACAGAAAGATGAAAGCATTAATGTTCGGGTGGGAATTCCCCCCTCATATCCTCGGAGGCCTCGGCACCGCCAGCTACGGCTTGACCCGCGGCATGTGGCAGTGCGGCGACATGGACATCACTTTCGTAATCCCCAAGCCCTTCGGCGACGAGGAGAAGAGTTTCGCGCGCATCATCGGTGCCTCCCAGGTGCCCGTGGCTTGGCGCGACGTCAACCGCGACTACGTTGAGAGCCGCATCGGCAAGCTCATGGACCCCGACCTCTATTTCGACCTGCGCAACCACATCTACGCCGACTTTAACTATATGGTAACCAACGATCTGGGCTGCATCGAGTTCTCGGGTCGTTACCCCGACAACCTTCTCGAGGAGATCAACAACTACTCGATCATGGCTGGTGTCGTGGCCCGCACAGTGCCCTGCGACGTGATTCACTCCCACGACTGGCTTACCTATCCCGCAGGCATTCACGCCAAGCAGGTGACCGGCAAGCCGCTGGTGATCCACGTTCATGCCACCGATTTCGACCGCTCGCGTGGCAACGTCAACCCCACGGTGTTCAACATCGAGCGCGACGGCATGACCCACGCCGACCATATTATCACCGTGTCCAATCTCACCCGCCAAACGGTCATCGACAAATACGGCATCGACCCGGCCAAGGTGACCACCGTGCACAACGCCGTCACCCCGCTGAGCGAGGAGTTCCTCAACGCCAAGGCTCCCAAGCCCAAGGAGAAGGTAGTAACGTTCCTGGGCCGCATCACCATGCAGAAAGGTCCCGAGTACTTCGTGGAGGCCGCCGCCAAGGTGTTGAAAAACAATCACGACGTGCGCTTCGTGATGGCCGGCTCGGGCGACATGATGGACAAGATGATCGCCCTAGCCGCCGAGCGTGGCATTGCCGACCGCTTCCACTTCCCTGGCTTCCAGAAAGGCAAGCAGGTGTACGAGATGCTGTCGGCGAGCGACGTGTACGTGATGCCATCGGCATCAGAGCCTTTCGGTATCTCCCCGCTCGAGGCAATGCAGATGGGCGTTCCGTCGATTATCTCCAAGCAGAGCGGTTGCGCCGAGATCCTCGACAACGTGATCAAGACCGATTACTGGGATATCGACGCGATGGCCGACGCAATCAACGCTATCGTCACCTACCCCGCGCTGTACAACCAGCTACGTCAGGACGGCCTCGACGAGGTGAACCAAATCACCTGGGATAAAGCCGGCCAAAAGGTAATCGACATCTACAAAAAAGTGCTCGGCCAAGCCAGCTAACCAGCTTTAAGGAGGGGATTTTTAAATCATTAAAGCCTTAAATCCTTAAAGGTTAAATCGTTAAATCATTAAATCATTACATAGATGAAAGCCATCTGTTTTTATTTCCAGATACATCAGCCGTTCCGCCTGAAACGTTACCGCTTCTTCGACATCGGTAACGACCACTACTACTACGACGATTTCGCCAACGACGACATCATCACGCGCATCGCCCAGCAAAGCTACATCCCGGCCGCCCAGAGCCTGTTGAAGATGATCGAGGAGAGCAAGGGTATGTTCCGCTGCGCGCTGTCGATCACCGGCGTGGCCCTTGAACAATTGGAGCAGTACGTGCCCGAGTTTATCGACATTCTCAAGAAGCTAGCCGCCACGGGCAAGGTGGAGTTCCTGGCCGAGACCTATTCCCACTCGCTCGCGTCGCTGACCGACCCCGAGGAGTTCGCGCTACAAGTGAAGCTACACGACAAGAAGATCGAGGAGCTCTTCGGGCAGAAGCCCAAGGTGCTGCGCAACACCGAGCTTATCTACTGCGACGAGATGGCCCCGCAGATTCTCGCCATGGGCTACAAGGGCGTGATCACCGAGGGCGCCAAGCACATCCTGGGCTGGAAGTCGCCCAACTACGTTTACGCCGCGGCCACCGCTCCCAAGCTGAAGCTGCTGCTGAAGAACTCGAAACTGAGCGACGACATCTCGTTCCGCTTCTCCAACACCGAGTGGGACGCCTACCCGTTGACAGCCGACAAGTACATCGACTGGATCGCGTCGACACCTCCCGAGGAGCAAATCGTCAACCTGTTCATGAACCTCGAGACTTTCGGCGGCTTGCAGGCACGCGAATCGGGTATCTTCCAATTCCTGGAGGCTCTTCCCCGCTTCGCAGCCGAGCGAGGCATCGACTTCTGGACACCAAGCGAGGCCGTGTCCAAGCTGAAATCAGTGGACATTCTGTCGGTTATGCACCCGATTTCGTGGGCCGACGAGGCACGCGACACCTCGGCGTGGCTGGGCAATCAGTTGCAAAACGAGGCGTTCAACAAGCTCTACTCGGTGGCCGAGCGCGTGCGCCTGTGCACCGACCGTCGCCTGAAACAGGACTGGAATTACCTCCAGGCCTCCGACCACCTATTCTATATGTCGACCAAACGTCGCGCCGACGGCGAGGTACACTCCCACTTCTCGCCCTACGAGACTCCGTTCCAGGCGTTCACCAACTACATGAACGTGCTGGCCGACTTCATCGTGCGCGTCGAGGAACAGTACCCGCTGTCGATTGAGAACGAGGAGCTTAATGCCCTGTTGACAACCATCCGCAACCAGGCGCGCGAGATCGAGACCCTCAACAAGGAGGTAGAGTCGATGCGCCGCAACGTGGAGCACCTCAACGAAGAGCACGCCCTGCGCGTGCCCAAGAATGAGGAGAAACCGGCCGAGAAGAAAGCCCCCAAGGCCGAGGAAGCCCCCGCCAAGAAGATCCCTGCCAAAAAGGCCCCTGCCAAAAAGGCCCCTGCCAAGAAGGCCGAGCCCAAAAAGGCTGAAGCTAAAAAAACCACCTCTAAGAAGGCCTGAGGCTAACGTAAGGAATAACCATATTTTTCCCTAAGTGTTCGGCACGCCGAACACCGAATGTAGCCCACTACCGTCATGAGCATTAGCTCTTGCGGTGGTGGGTTAACGGTTATTCAACCCCTAGGCTACGCGGGCGCTATGATTAATTTTTTTATTTTTTTTGGAAAAAAATTTGCGGGGAAAGAAAAATGTTGTACCTTTGCGGTGTTGTAGATAACTACAACACTAAATCACAAACCCAAGCACCAAGGTGAAAACGCTAATAATTAGCCATATAGCCTCGGAAGACGGGCAAAAGCGTTTCTAAAATCCTCTCTGCGATGATCGAAATTATTTTAGTAATGGTAATGGTGTGCGCCACCATCGGAAGCTGGCTCGGATAACGTTATGATCAAGCTTTACGACATTAGTTATAAGTATCCGTCGGGGACGTTGGCACTCGACGGTATCACGGCCGACATCCAGCCTGGCATCCACCTGCTTATGGGAGAGAATGGCGCCGGCAAGACCACCCTACTCCACCTGCTGGCTACGTTGCTCACCCCCACCACGGGCGTCATCACCGACGAGAACGGGCAACCGATGCAACGCCACGCGCCATCGGTACTGAGCCAATTATTTTTTCTGGGCGACGACCTGCAGTGGCCGGCGAAGTCGATCGACGAGTTGGTGAACTCGCACGCTCGGTTCTACCCCTCGTTCAACCCCGAGTTGCTGGCAGCCAATCTCGACGTGATGGGAATCAAGAGTAACGAGTATCTCGACTCGCTGTCGTTGGGCAAGCGCAAGAGGGCATCGGTGGCCTATGCCTTAGCCTTAGGCACTCCCTTGCTCCTGCTCGACGAGCCGGCCAACGGCTTGGACATCCCGGGCAAGATCTCGCTTCAGAAGGCTCTGATGCAGTCGGCCGACGAGGGTCGCACGATCATCGTATCGACCCACACGGTGTGGGACCTGGAGCGATTGTTCGACTCGGTGATAATGATTTCGCAGGGGCACCTGATGCTCAACCATTCTATCGGCCAAATAGCTGATCGATTGGCTTTTATAAGCAGTGCCGAGCCGCAGCCCGATGCGCTTTACATCGAGGAGGAGGCCATGGGTTTCCGCCAGATCGTGCCCAACGACGGGTCGTTGTACACCGACATCAATTATCCCGCGCTGTTCACAGCCATGCTTAACCCCACGACCGCATCACTGATTCTCAACCAATTAACTGACTAATGACTACCTACGCTATAAAAAATCCTGTCGACCATTTTTACTGGGACCGTTGCCTGTCGCTGTGGTATTACTACAAGCCAGCGTTGGCGCCGATGCTTTGGCTGTGGCCGTTACTGGCCGTAATCATGTTTATAGGCTCGTTGCTACCATGCTTGTTTTCAAGCTATTGGATACTAACATCATTCGGCCTTGGAGCGGCCGGCTGGCTTTGGGGATTTTCGCCGTTGATGCTGGCGCGCTCGCATGGCAACGCCGTGGCGGCCATGCTTCCCGTCACTCCGCTGGAACGACTTGTATTCCTCTTAGGTTTCTTTCTTATCGGCACTTACGTGCTGATTGACGGCACGATATGGGCCTGCTACGGGATTTCGGTGGCCATTTTCGGGGCGGAACGGTTGGTCACATTGCAATCATTCATCACCTCTTCTTACGTCTCCTTCCCCTCGAGTTACGGAATGGTGCTCTTCTCGGCTGTACTGCCCGCGATCGCCACTCTTACAGGCGTGGTTTTGGCCCGTCGCAACCGCGTGTTGATCGGGATTGCGGTCAATCTGGGAGTGTCGATGGTGCTGGGGTTGATTGTAGGGATCTTCTCGGTGGTATACGGCTTCATGACAGGCTTTTACGATGCGGTGACGGATAACACCGTACGCTACAATATCGAGAATCAAACACCCCTTGACCCCGAAATTTACAAGGAGCCGATGGTGCAGCTGGCCACAATTCTGGCAGGTGCGCTGTCCTTGTTGGCCGTAATTGTGGCTATATGGCTGATGTGGAGGAAGTTTAAAAAGCAGAGGATATGATGGAGTTTGCGTTGACACGTCCGATATATCTGCAGATTGCCGACTATTGCCATGGCCGCATCATGGCCGGGGAGTGGGTGGAGGATCAGCGTATACCGTCGGTGCGCGAACTGGCCGTGAAGATGAGCGTCAACACCCACACGGTGTTGAAGGCTCTTGAGCAACTTCAGGCCGACGGCATTATCGAGCCACGGCGCGGACTGGGGTATTTCCTTGCGCCGAACGCCCGGGAGCGGGTGAGCGAGGCCAAGCGTCGCGAGTTTTTCGAGTCCTATCTCCCCGAGCTGCGCCAGCGCATGTCGCAGCTGGGGATTACCCTCGACGACCTCATCGCCCACCTCTCCCCCCGTTGACATAGCGCGTCACAACCGTCCGCGGCAGCCCGGGCGACCCGACGTTCGGCGCCCCCCGGGCCACTGTGCCCCGCGGTTCCACCGCGGGGGGAGTGCGCCGCAGGCGCCCGCCACAAGCAGGCCACGGTGCCCCGCGGTTTGCCGCGGTGGTTCCCTCGCCAGCGACACGACTCATCTGCTTGTCCTCAGATGCAACTTCTGCCCCCCTCGTGCGTTATAATTATATGGACGCAAAAAAGGTAATAGAGGAGATTTGGGCCGAGGCGTTCGACGACAGCCCGGCCTATCGGCGGATGTACTTCGACAACGTGTACTCGCCGCAGGATGCCCTTACCCTGCAGGACGACCACGGTCACGTCGTGTCATCGATGTTGCTCCAACGCTACTCCATCTCGTTCCAAGGCCGCTCACTGCCAATGGCTTACATCGCTGGAGCCGCCACCCGTCGCAACTATCGCCACCAAGGCCACGGCACGCACCTGATGCGTTACGCCCTCGAAACGGCCTACGACCGCGGTGACGCCTTCGCCGCTTTGATTCCCGCGAGCGACCATCTGTACTTCTTCTACGACCGATTGGGATTCTTAACGGTGTTCTACGTCGACCGTCGCCATTACGTACCCGACACTGTGATTTCACATCGTGGCGATCACACGCTTCACGACCTCACGTTGCCCATCCCCGAGTCGCTGGTTGAGGCCATCCACTCCTGGGAGATTGCCCGCGCTGGTAGCGTGCGCCACACTCCCGAGCAGTGGGCCAACATCGTGCGCGACGCTTCGATGGACCATGGCTTCTCATTCTGGCTCTCGGACGACGACACCGGCACGCCAGTAGCCGTTGCCGTGGTAACTCCCGGCGACGACCGCATGATCGTAAAGGATATCGTTGGTCAGGACGAAAACGCGCGGCGAGCCATGCTGCAGGCAATTGTTACGCGCTTCAAGGACAAATCGTTGTCCTTCCTTGCCGAGCCTTCGCAAGGGCGACCCCTGGAGTCGCGGGGGATGGCGCGAATCGTCAATGTGTTGAAGGTGTTGCAAGCCGTGGCCGCGGCCAACCCCAAGTACACGGGATTGATACGCGTGCACGACCCTATTTTGCCTGAGAATGAGCATGTTTATCGCCTGCGCAAAGGCCAATGTGTGATTGATGACGAGGCCATTGCGGGTGTGGCTCATCCCAACGACCTCGACGGGTCGCGGCTCTCGCTCGACGTTCCAGTGAATGTGTTGACCTCGATCGTGTTCTCATCCGAGAAAATCGGCGACATCTTCAACCTGGCCACTCGGCGCCCGTTTATCTCCCTAATGCTGGACTAGAGATTTGGCCTCTGAGGGCAACGGCCCTCCCAGATTGGGCTGGCGCGCGGTAGCCCAGCCTGGGAGGTCGGGCTGCCCTCAGCCCTACACTAATCGCCCAGGATCTCGCGGAAGAGGGTGATGTAGGATTGGGCGACAGCGTCGGCGTTGAAGCGCTCGTGGACCGATTGGTGGAGCATTTCGCGGTCGAGGGGATTCTCGAGGGCCCATTTCAAGCCCTTGGCGAGGTCATCGGTATCCTTGAGACGGGCGATGTACCCGGTCGTGAGGTGGTCGATGATGTCGGCCTGGCCTCCCTCGCCGAAGGTGACAGGTACACACCCTGCGCCAAGGCCCTCGATAAGCGTTCCGGGGAGGGTCTCGCAGAGCGACGACGACAACACGACGGCACTCGAGGCGTAAAGTTGGCGCAAAAGTTTGGGGTCGTTGATGCGGCCGATGTAGCGATGGGGGAAGCGCAAATTGCGGAAAGCGTTGGCGTTGCGGATGTCGCCGAAGAACACGGCCGTGGAGGTGTTGGCCAGCTCCGGCGACATGTCAAAGAGCTTGTTGAGGGCCTCGATGGCGTAGTCGAGTCCCTTGATTGGGTCGTCGAGGCGCGCAGCTCCCATTACGATGAGTTTTTTGGAGTAGTCAAGCTCGAAATTCTGCACCTGATGTGAGGGCTGCGTGATGAAAAAGTCGGTGGGAAAAGCGTTGGGAATCACACGCACATCCTGGTCGCGCAACAGTGTGGATTGACGGCATTTATCTTGCAACCAATGACTTACGGCGACGAAGGTGATTTTGTGGCGCTCGTAAAGGCGTCGTTTCTTCTCCATGATGCGGGTTGAGGCGTCGTTGGCCTTCTTGCCGCCGTGGAGCAGCGGGCAGTAGCCACAGTTGTAGAGGTAGCCCTCGCAGTCCTTGGCCTGGTGACACACACCGGTGAGAGGCCACATGTCGTGCATGGTCCAAATCACTGGTTTGCCGAGTTTTAGGATTCGCCGGATATCACCAAGGGAGAGCATGCCTTGGTTCATCCAGTTGAGGACGATAACGTCGGCCTCTTTCACCCATGGATGGGAGGCGAGGTTGTATCCGGCAGCGCCAACCGACACGGTGAACAGGTTTTCGCGGTTCCAGCCGTTGGCGCGGGCTACGGCGAAGCACTCCCACATGAATTTCACGCCCCGCAGGAAACGCGAGGAAAATTGGTAGACATTTGGCGAGTCGGAGCCTTTGGTGTACACAATCATGCGGGCGTCTACTCCGGCCCGTCGCAGGGCGCTTTTCAGGCGGTAGGTGACGACGGCGGCTCCCCCGAGGGTGTCGCTATGGTTGATTAGTGCAACTTTGAGTTTCTTATCCATAAAACAGTTGAAAGAAAGGACTTTATAGCTTGATTTGATGGGTAATATCGACGATATGTACGTGGTGGAGGCGCAAGCGTGCCTGAAGGTACTCGCGTAGTTTCTCGCGCTGGGTGTCGGTCATGGCCGTGGAGTAGCGCACGAGGGCCACATTTACGTCCTCGTGATGGTCGTTTTTGACTGCCGTGAATTGGGGCTGTACAATCGCAATGTCCTCAACCTGAGGGAATAGCACCTTCAACTCGGGAGCAATAGTGGCCCCAATAGAGTCGGCCCGCGCTCGCTCGTATAGCTCGTATCGCAGGGAGTCGATGGTACCTATTTGCCGGTCGATGGTGGCCTGCGCTACCTCGTAAATGTCTTTGGCCGAACCGGTTAAGGTGGAGGTGGCATCAGCGCCGGCCGTGGCGCTGGGTTGAGCGCCCTGAATGATGGTTAGGGAGGTACCCGAGAGACCCGCGCCCTCCAATTTGGATTGCATGGCCAGCTGGAGGGAATCCTGTGGGAGGATTTTGCCGATAAGGGTGACGGTGATGTCGCGGTGACCCTTATTCATTGTGGCTGAGCAGCTTAGCACCTTGGTAGAGGGAAAGTCGAATTGTTGCTCAACGAATTGCATGGCCTTCATCTTGAAGGAGTTGCTACGCAGCATCTCATAGGTAAGGTAAACCGCTGGTATGGCAGTGATCACCACCAAAATAGTGACCATACGGCGCACCTTCCTCGCCCTTTCGACGTTAACAAATTGCTTGTGCTTGTATCGCATCATCTTCACGCCGAGGACGGTGGAGAAACCGATGTAGATGGAGTTGATAATAAACAGGTAGGTGGCACCTAGGAAATAGTGCAGTTGCCAAGTAGCCAAGCCGTAACCGGCGGTGCACAACGGGGGCATTAGGGCCGTTGCGATGGCTACGCCGGGGAGGACGTTACCCTTGGAGCGCGAGCCCACGGCAATGATGCCGGCCGCACCGCCGAAGAAGGCAATGAACACGTCGTAAATCGTTGGGGACGTGCGCGCAAGCAATTCGGAGTGGCTTTCGTTGACCGGGGAGATGAGGAAGTAGATGGTAGAGGTGAGAACCGAGAACCCGGCAGCCATCAGCAGGTTGCGACCCGAACGCTTGATCAGCTCGAAGTCGTTGATGCCCACGCCGAGACCCATGCCGATGATCGGGCCCATTAACGGGGAGATCAACATGGCGCCGATGATGACCGCGGTGGAGTTGGTGTTCAAGCCGAGCGAGGCGATGAAGATGGCGAAAATGAGGATGAGCATGTTGGGGCCGCGGAAGGAGACGCCCTCGCGGATGTCGCTCTCGGCGTCGGCTTGCGGCACGAGAAACGAGTTGATGGCGAAGTAGCTTTTCAGCGATTGGATGAACAGCGCTCCAGCCTTTTTAATATTATCGGGGTCGTTAGGCATGGGGTAGAGAGTTAGTGGTGACGATGCGGGACAAGAGAGCGCAAGTTAAGGCGTTCTACCTTGAAAACCAGCATTATATAAGCAATTAGCAGAATCGTGCGGAGGGAGAGGTTGAGGCTCGCGTAAGGGGTGGCGATGGCGTAGATACCCACGACGTAGAAAGCCGCGGCAACTATCGAGTAGAAACCGACACGCTTGATGTCGTAGCCGATGGGGTGCTTGGCTTTGCCCACGAAGTAGCTGACAATCATCATGGTACCGTAGCAACCGAGCGCGGCCCAGGCGCAGGCAATGTAGCCGAATGTGGGCACGAACAGGATGTTCAACAGCAACGTCACGCCCAAGCCCATCAGGGAGAACCACATGCCCCAGATGGTCTTGTCGGTCAACTTGTACCAAAGCGAGAGGTTGAAGAATATGCCAAAGCACAGCTCGGCGATCATGATGATGGGGACGACCTTCAGCCCCGAGAAGTAATGGGGTGAGATAAAATACTTCAACACAGGCAGATAATACATCACGCCGAGAAAAATCAGCAGGGCGAAGATGACGAAATATTTCATCGCGTCGCGGTAGGCCTGGTTTTTGTCGCCCGAGCCGGATTCCTTATTCTGAGCGAAGATAAACGGCTCATAGGCAAAGCGGAAGGCCTGGATGAACATCACCATTACGATGGCGATTTTGTAGTTGGCGCCGTAGATACCCAGGCCGGTCATCGCCTCAACCTTGTCGGGGACGAGCAGCGGGTAGAGGATTTTGTCGATCGTCTGGTTCATGATGCCTGCAATGCCCAGAATAAGAAGGGGATAGGAGTAAACGATCATCTCCTTCCATAGCTTGAAGCAGAATGTCAACCTGGCTACCACTATCTCGGGATATAGCAGCAAAAGCGTTGTCAGCGAACTGATTAGGTTGGCCAAGAAGATGTATCCGATACCGAACGTGGGGTTGTAGAACCAGCCGATCCACGCGGGCGCCACCTTCCATAGCCACGGGCAAAGGAGGATGAAGAAGAGGTTCAAGCCGATGTTAAGGCCGATGCCGATCAGTCGCAATGCTGCAAATCGCAGGGGACGCTTTTTGTAACGGAGGTAGGCAAACGGAATGGAGGTGTAGGCGTCCACGCCGACAGCGATCGCCATCATCCACACGAACGAGGGATGAGCGCCGCATTCCATCCAGCGTGCCAACTCGGGCGAGAGGATACACGCGGCAATGATGAAAACGATGGAGCTGACGCCGATGGACACCAGCGTGGTGGAATAGACCTGCATGGGGTCCTTCCAGCGCTCGTGGTTGGCGAAGCGGAAGAAGCCGGTCTCCATGCCGTAGGTGAGGATAATCAGGGCGAGGGCGACGATGGAGTAAATCAGGGTGACGACGCCATATTCGGCGGCGGCGAAGACGTTGGTGTAGATGGGCACGAGGCACCAGTTGAGGAAACGCCCAACGATGCTACTCATGCCGTAAATGGCTGTGTCCTTGGCTAATGACTTTACTGACGCCATTTTATGTTATTCTTTTCGGAAATCCCGAAAATTTCGGATGTCTCGGAAATTCCGGGAATTTCGGGATTTTCGATTTATCCTTGATCAAATAATCCTCCGAGGCCTTCGTTAAGGGCGTGGCCGAGGTGGGAGTAGGCCAAGTCGGTGACCTCGCGACCGCGGGGGGTGCGCTTGATGAATCCCTCCTTAATCAGGAACGGCTCGTAGACCTCCTCGATGGTTCCAGGGTCCTCGCCCAAAGCGGTGGCGATGGTGGAAAGCCCCACGGGACCGCCCTTGAACTTGGTGATTATCGTGGTCAAAATCTTATTGTCGATCTCGTCGAGGCCGTAGCGGTCGATATTCAATGCCTCTAGGGCAAATCGGGCGATTTCGGGGTCGATCGCGCCGGAGCCTTTTACCTGGGCGAAGTCGCGCACGCGCCGCAACAGGGAGTTGGCGATTCGCGGCGTCCCTCGCGAGCGCATGGCAATCTCGTGGGCAGCCTCGCCGGTGCATTTCACGCCGAGCAGCGACGCCGAGCGCAGGATGATACGCTCGAGCACCTGGTGGTCGTAGTACTCGAGGTGGAAGTTGATGCCGAAGCGGGCGCGCAGGGGGGACGTCAACAGTCCGCTACGCGTGGTGGCCCCGATGAGCGTGAACGGGGAGAGAGAAAGTTGCACCGAGCGTGCCCCTGGACCCTTATCTATCATTATATCAATGCGATAGTCCTCCATTGCTGAGTAGAGATACTCCTCGACCACGGGACTAAGGCGGTGGATCTCGTCGATGAAAAGCACGTCGTTCTCCTCCAATGACGTGAGGATACCCGCCAAGTCGCCCGGCTTGTCGAGCACAGGGCCCGACGTGACTTTGAATCCCACGCCCAATTCGTTGGCGATGATTGCCGAGAGGGTGGTTTTGCCGAGACCGGGAGGACCGTGCAGGAGGGTGTGGTCGAGCGCCTCGCCTCGCAGTTTGGCGGCTTGGACGAAAATCTTGAGGTTTTCGACGATTTTGTCCTGCCCGCTGAACGAGTCGAATTGCGACGGCCTCAACGCTCGCTCGATGTCGCGATCGTCGGCCGCCGCCTGCTGCGCCCTTATGTCGAAGCTATCTCCCATTTCAATTCTGTTCCTCCAAATAAGATAAGAGTTGGTCGCGCAATGGCCCTAAGTCGTTCATTACCACATTCCACACCTCCTCAGCATCAACATGGTAATACCCATGCACCAGGAAATGACGCATGGCCACAATGGGAGCCCAAGGGGTCAGAGGATGTTGATCCTTGAAATCAGGAGTAAGCATATAAGCGGCCTCCCCTATAATTTCAATGTTTTTTACTATAGCAAAATAAACCAATCCATCTTGTGAGAATTCCTCCTTGGTGATTCCTCTGGAAAATTCCAAAGCCTTATCTATAGCTTGAAGCATATGCTCCAGCCGACCTTTATCTCTAAGCTTCTCTCTCATAAATCAGAATGCGATCTTTTGCAACCGATGGCATAGCAAACTTTAGTAAAGTACCTTCAGTCACCAAGTCTACCTCCCTGCCTAACAAACGTTTAAGCTCCAAATACATCGCTGCGTGCTGCAACAGGCTCACTTGGGCATTCTTATCAAACGACACAAGAATGTCTATATCGCTGTCGCCCCGCTCTTCTCCACGAGCGAACGACCCGAACACCCAAGCTTTTTCAATCGGCTGACGCTTGAAAAACTTACACAACGTATTTGTTATGGCAGGATTCATCTCAACATATCAACGGCTATAAAGGCCATTGGTTTTGCAAATTTAGCGAATATTTGGGAAAAACGGCGAATTTTGGGCGAAAAATAGTTTCTCCCCTACCCCCTTCAATCTTGTTACCGCCAAACCGCTCCTTTGGGGCTGTGACTGTAATCCCATGCAGCAAGGCACCTTTTCTCCATGAGTGTTCTGGCTAACTAAACAGGTGACCCAGTTTTTCACAATGATTGCAATCTATTCATTATCGATAAAAATCCGCGTTAAATACCCACGCTGGATTCCTAAGCTATTTACGGTCGTCCAAGGGCGCCCCCCTAAGGTTGCGGCGGACGTTCTTGCAAAAACTTTAAATTAACTGCGGTTTAAATGGTTTAACAATATTTAGCAATTGGGGGGGGTAAAATTTGTACTTTTGCGGTGAATTTCCAAGTATAGTAAAAAGTGTTTCCAAAAGGCATTACCCTTAAACACTCTCTCATCTATTAACAAAATCAATATGAATCGAACAAACACCGTCAAGGCACTCATTGTGTTCTGTTTAGCTTGTATCTACTCTTTTCTACCTGCCTCAGCCGCCACCGTCACCTGGGAGAACTATATCCCGTCGGGATGCCGAATGGCTAACGTCAACAATTCCACCAAATATACCGGCACCGAGCTTAGCAAAGGCGTCTTCCAATTCACGGTTCAATATAAATACTCCAGCTCCTACCCCAACGTGAAGCCCATCCAGTGGTATTTTATTCCCATCGAAAACAACACCCTGATCGAGGCCTTGGACCTAATCGCATGGGGAAGTTGCTCGGTGATAGATTTTGACAATGTGGACGTGCTTCCTGGACAGACTTATCCCTTATATGCTGTTGATAAGAACTATGTCATAGATAACAAAATGTCGACCTTCGTGCCTGTCTTTAACGGAGATCGCACCTACACTGTTACCGTCGATTTTAACACAAAAACAGTGACCTGGGATTCCGAGGACCCTGAAATCACAGCATTGTCCTTGCGAACCGCCGCTCATACTTATCTGGCAAACGCCGATGTTATAGACGGGAAGGCTAATTTTTCGGTTAGAGTTGCCAAGGACACTCAATTTTTCATCAGCAATTACACCGGGACTAGCGGTAATGATTGTTACCGGTCGGAATATTTCTTTGGCAGCGGCACAGCTATGCATCCCCAAAATTTCGGCGTAAAGAAGGGTCAAACCTATACCCTCAAACGCACTACCCCATACAACACCTGCTCCTCATCTTCAAACAAGGATTGCGACTTTATGCTTCCTCGCGGAGCTTACGACATAGAGATAGATGTCAACGCTGGCACTATGAGCGTCTACCCCCTGCATAGCCGCAAGGAAATTTTCCCCGACAAGCTTTATATGCACCGTGGCTACCCAAATGCAAACACAAGATATCTTGACACTTATACAGCGACTCAAGATGAAGAAAACCCTGGAATTTATACATTTTCAAGTTTCTCTTCGGGATATGCGAACAAATACTATGTGTTTTTCTCGGATGACAACACT
>JAJPXC010000082.1 GCA_021205635.1 Bacteroidales bacterium
GATTACAGCCTGGCGGCAGCCCTGCCCCAGACACACTGACTGAAACACTACCATTTGGCTCCGACGTTGGAGGACGCCCGCAAGGTGCAACCGATGAAGCGTTGGCTGGATCCCGCGATGGGGTACGATTACGTGCCCGACCCGTATTATGAAGGGTCGGAGGGTTTTGAGCTGGTGCTCGACCTTCTGCAGGACGGCTGCCAGCGTTTATATAATGATTTGAAAAAATAATGATCGTGGGCCAAGAGGTCCTTTTATTCCTTGAGGGCTTGACGCATGGCTCGGGGGAGCGTCAGCGAGGTATAGGCCTGCAAGAAGCCTCCGGCGAGGGTGAAAGCCAGCCAATCGCGGGCGTCCTGTGGATAGTAAAACATGAAGAACGCGGCCACGCCAAAGAACGCGCCCACCCACAGCTCGATTCGACGCAGGCGCTTGACGCGTATCACCTTGCCCGTGTAAGGAGAGATAAACCGGCCCACGAGCACGGCCACGGCGGCTCCGGCCATTAGCCAGCGTGCGACGGGGGAATAGCAGATGGGCATGGCCAGTATGGTGGCGGCCATGGCGAGCAAAAGGCCAACATTTACGAGGATTACACTGGCCATCGATTGGGGCTGGCCGATTACTTCTTCTTGGGTATATTTGGACATGGGTGTTTGGTTAATGGTTAATGGTTAATGGTTAATGTTTTTGCTTTAACGCTGTATCGCTGTATCGCTGTAACGTGTCAGGGACGTATGCGACAGCCTAGGGGAGCCGGCCTTGGACGGCCATAGCTACGAAGCCATTAGGCTAAATGCTTCCTATTCTTCGAAGACGTAGACGTCCTCGTTGGGGCGTTGCATGTGGTACTGCTCGCGCACGATTCTCTCCATCGTCACCGGGTCGGTGTCCAATGATCGGTTGAGCTGCAGGTAGTGGGTAAGGGTGTCCTCGTTCTCGGCGATCTCTTTTTCCAAGCGCTCGATCTCGCGGCTGTACTCATAGGATTTCATGATCGAGTTGTCGTTGAAAAACAACACGAACAGCACGAAAGCAATCACAATCAGGAGCATTCCCGACAGGTAGCGGCGACACCAGTTGAAAAATTTGCGCATGAGATTAAATAACGCTTTTACGAGGTTTTACTTACGCGAAGATAGCGAGAATCGGCAAGTTGGCCAAGATTTTAACCTTATTTCGGGGAAATTTGTTATATTCGCGTGAACGTAATATTACAAGCCATGAGAAAAATCGATATCGTGATTCCCATCGAGGCTGTCGCCTATGATGAACTTTCGGATGTCGACCGCCAGCTGGTCGACCTTGCGCGTGAGGCCACACACCGCTCTTACGCTCCTTACAGCCATTTTTGCGTGGGCGCCGCGATCAAGCTGAGCAACGGCGAGATCGTTACCGGGGCCAACCAGGAGAACGTGGCGTTCCCCTCGGGCACATGCGCTGAGCGCTCGGCGTGCTACTATGCCCACGCGACTTATCCCGACACAAAATTCCAGGAAATAGCCATCGCGGCTCGCGGCACCGACGGCAAGGAGGTGGCTCGTCCCTGCGCACCCTGCGGAGCTTGCCGCCAAGCATTATTGGAATACGAGACACTCGCCGGACACGATGTGAAGGTGATCCTGGTGGGCGCCGAGGAGATTTTCATCCTGAAATCGGTAAAGGATTTGCTACCCTTAGCCTTTTCAGAATTCTAATTAATGCACTGTGCATTGCGCATAGTGCACTGGATCAGGCTTTTGGCAGGGTGAACATGAATTGGAGACCGCCCTCGGGGCGGTTGTTTACCGTGATTGACCCGCCGAGGGTGACAATCGTGTTCTTGACGATGGGGAGACCCAAGCCAGTGCCACCCACCTTGCGCGAGCGGCCCGAGTCGACGCGGAAGAAGCGCTCGAAGAGGTACGGTAGGTGTTTCTCCTCCACGCCTACGCCGTTGTCGTAGAAGGTGAAGGTGTAAAATTTGTCGTTCTCCGACACCAATTTGATCCCCATCTCGGTGCCCTGGGAGTAGGCTATAGCGTTCTTTGCCAGGTTCATGATCATACCCGAGAGCAGCGGGGCGTTGCCGCGCACGTCGCAGTCGATAGGCAGGTCGTAGACGAATTTCATTCCCGGGGCCATGCCGGTTTCCTTGATCTCGTCGGCTGTGGTGTAGACCAGCTCGTGGAAATCGACGGTTTCCACGGGGATATTGTCTTTGCCGTCCTCCAGGCGGGTGATGGTGGAGATGTCGTTGAGCATGGCGCAGAGGCGGTCGACGTTGGCTTGTGCCTTGTGAAGGAACGACGTGCGTTGCTCTTCGGGCATGTCGGGATTTTCGACGATGGTGTCGATGTACCCCTTGATGATGCCGATTGGTGTCTTGAGCTCGTGGTTGATATTGTTGGTGAGGGAGCGCTTGATACGGCTCTTCTCGCGGGTGGCTTTCATGGCCACTTTGTGCTCGTATTCGAGGTCCTTGAGGGCCTGGGAGCGCTTGTTGTAGATGTTGATGATCTGCTGGGAGATCTCGCCGAGCTCGTCGTTGGGGAATTTGGTGGTGGGGATGAAACCTGTGTCGTGAGCGGCATGATTGGTAAAATCGCGCAGCAATCGTATCGTTCGGCTCACGTAACGCGTTGACAGGTAAGCGACCACCGTGGCGATAACGACAAGGATAATGAAAATCACCCACATATCGGCGTCGGTGGCCAGGGCGTTAGCCACGCTCACGTTGTAGGGCATCGCCGTAATTGAGCGTACGCGCCCGTCGGGACTGTCCTTGAGCTGGTAGAAAAACAATTCCTCGCCCGTAGGCTCGTTCCACAGGTACTCGTCGGCGAGGTCGCCCGAGGTCGTCACCGTGCTGGGATCGCTTTCGGGATCCTCAATCAGGGGAAGGGGTTGGCCGATGTAATAGGTTAGGCGTCCAGTGGGGAGGTCGTAGACGCTCAGGCGTATGTCGTCGTAAAGCTCGTTGTTGAAGTAGTTGGTGATAAATCGCAGGAACGGGGTGACGTCGCGGTCGTTTTTGTAGGAGGTGATCACGCGGTCGTTGATCATGGATAATTGCGAGCGGATGATGTCGGCTCGCGAATGTCGCTCGCGGCGTAGCTGGAAGAACACAAGGGCAGCCATCAGCACCCACAGGATGCCGACAAGCGGAAAAAACAACCGCCATTGGTAGCTCAGCCTTCTGCGCCCTGCCATATACCAATGTTAATAAAAAATCAGAGAGGACGTTTCATGCCGTTTCCTTGAAGCCGTAGCCGAAGCCCAGACGGGTGACGATATTGGCTCCGTATTCGCCCAGTTTTTTGCGCAGGCGGGTAATGTTGGTGTCGATTGTGCGGTTGGTGATCACGACGTCGCCAGGCCACACGTTTTGGATGATCTCCTCGCGGGAGTAGATGCGGTTGCGATGGGTGAGGAAGAACAGCAGGATGTCGAATTCGGTGCGGGTCAAAGCCACCGGCTCGCCCCCGAGGTAGCAAGCCTTTACGTTGCGGTCGATGCGCAGCGAGCGGTAGGTGATGTCAGGCTCATAGATGCCTTGGGAGCGGTTGTACTCCATCTGTTGTGCGGCCGCCGAGCGACGCAATACTGCGCGCACGCGGGCGAGCACCACGCCGATCACGAATGGCTTGGTGATGTAGTCGTCCGATCCGATGTTCAGTCCCATCACCATGTCGTCCTCGCCGTTGAGGGCCGAGCAGAACATAATGGGGGTGTTTTCGGTGGCCGAGTCGTTTTTCAGGCGTTTGGCGAAGTCGAAGCCGCTCAGGCGGTCCATCATGATATCCACGATGAACAGCGAGTAGCTGGCGAGGTCCATCTCCAGGGCGTCCTCGGCCGAATAAGCGCAGTCGACTTCATATCCCTCTTTCTCAAGGTTGTACTTCAGAATCTCACAAACCGATTCCTCGTCGTCGATTACAAGTATCTTTATTCTCATTGCAATGTGTTGAATGTCGTGAGGTGATTAGCTAACCGCTTACAAAGGTATAAAGATTTTGCGGTGTAATTGTGTTAACATAAGTTAAATCGATGACTAGCGTGAACCAATAGGCTATAGGGGTGTTTTGATTGTATAATTACTATATTTGCACTGTGTTTTTCATGGTATTAGATTTAAGGTTAAAAATTTAAGGCTGTCGCGAGACAGCCTTAAATTTTTTTGGCCTAAGCTTTCCTCCTCTAATCCTTTAATCCTTTATACCTTTAAACCTTTAAATCATTAAATCTTTAAATAAAAACGAAACCCGACGACTCTCACGAGCCACCGGGCCTCTAACCTATGATTCACTTATTAGTTGCTTTTCCTTGTCTTGTTGCTTTCCTTATCTTATGCTTTTCTTTGTCTTTTTCTGTCGGGTCGAGACGACCCTACTTCCAGCCTAGTCGCGGATGGGGTGGTACTCGACGAAGGCTTCCATGGCTTCGTAGGAGGCGAGACCGAGGTCCTCGTAGAGGCCAGCGGTGGCGCGGTTGCGCTCCTCGGCGCGCTGCCAGAACAGGCGGTCATCGTCACCCAAGAAGGGGGCGTTCTCCATCTGGCTCTGGTGCTTGAGAATCGAGTTGCGCTTGAAGCGGAGTTCCTCGGGCGAGATGGGCACAGCCATCTCGATGTGGTCGATCTCCCACTCGGCCCATGCGCCGCGGTACATCCATATACGGCAATCCTTCATCCAGGGCTCGTCCTTGACGTCGTCGATTGCGGCCAGGACGGCATCGGTGCACACGCGGTGGGTGCCGTGCGGGTCGGCCAAGTCACCGGCCACAAAGATCTGGTGGGGCTTAACCGTGGTGATGAGATCGCGCACGATGTCAATGTCGGTCTCGGTGAGATCGCCTTTCTTGATCGTGCCGGTCTCGTAGAAGGGGAGGCGGAGGAAGTGGATATTGTCGTGCTTCACGCCGATGAAGTGGCAGGCAAGGGTGGCCTCGGCCTGGCGAATCATCGTCTTGATTTCGCGGATGTCGTGTGAGTCGGGAGCGCCCGAGGGCTTGGTTACCAGGAACTCGTTGATCTCCTTGGCTTTCTCCTCAAACTCGGGTGTGTCGAAGCCGAGCAGAGCCTTGATCTTGTCCATCACGATAAGGTAACGGCTCATGTCCTCGTCGCCCACGGCGATGTTGCCCGAGGTCTCGTAGGCCACGTGCACGTCGTGCTTTTGGTCAACAAGGCGCTTTAGGGTACCACCCATGGAGATGACGTCATCGTCGGGGTGGGGTGAGAACACGATCACGCGCTTGGGATAGGGTTTGGCGCGCTCGGGGCGGTAGGTGTCGTCGGCGTCGGGCTTGCCACCGGGCCAACCAGTGATGGTGTGCTGCAGCTCGTTGAACACCTTGATGTTGACATTGTAGGCCGAGCCGTAGAGGGCTACCAATTCGCCCAGGCCGTTGTCGGTGTAATCTTTGTCGGTGAGCTTGAGGATAGGCTTGTGAGTGACGCCGCAGAGCCAAACGATGGCGCGACGGATGATCTTGTCGGTCCACTCGCAGGAGGTAACCTGCCAGGGACGGCTCAGTCGGGTAAGATCCTCGGCGGCCGAGAGGTCGCACACCAAGCGCACGTGGTTGTGCAGCTGGAGGAACGACGCGGGAACGTCGGTGCTGACCTCTCCCTCGACAGCGGCCTTGATGATCGACGCGCGATTCTCTCCCCAGGCCATGGCGATGATGCGGCCCGAGGAGAGGATGTTGCCGATGCCAAGGGTGATGGCCGTGGTGGGCACGTTCTCGGTCTTGTAAGAGTTGGCGATCTCCTGGCGCATTTCTCCGCTGAGGAGCACCATTCGGCACAGGCTGGTGGCCAGCGAGCCGGGCTCGTTGAAGCCGATTGCTCCTTGGGGACCAACCTCGCAGATTGTGAGGTCGACACCACCTGATGCGCGGATCTCGCGCTCGTATTCCTTGCAGTGCTCGTAAACGTCGGCCTTAACCAAGCCGGGCTTTACGGTGCGGATATTTTCGGGATGGATGTCAACATGGTCGAGCAGGGTCTCCTTGAGGCGCTTGAGTGTTGAGGGACCGTCGGGATCCAAGGGGAAGAACTCGCAAAGGTTGTAGACGATGACGTTGCGGAACGACACTCGGCCTTTGCGGTAAAGCTCGATCAACGCGTTGTAGACCGACAGGGTGGAGTTGCCGGCGCCGAGGGCGAGGACGCAGCGGTCCTTCTGCTCGACATTCAGATTTATAATACGCGCGATGTGGGAAGCGATGTACTCGCTCCCATCGGTGATGGTTTCAAAAATGCGGGTGTAAATTTTCTCCTCACGGGTGAGGGCTGCGAGCTCCACGTCACCTTCTGGGTCGTAGTAACGCTTAGGGATACGCTCGAGTTTAATCTGGCTACTTAGGTTGGTTTTCATTGTGTTTTATGTTCGGCGATGCAAAAATATAAAAAATTTTACCCACAAAGCCTAAAATTACATTGTTTAATAATCATTGACATATTTTTCATATTCACCAAATTCCCTCGCGCCTCGGTCACCCGTCGTTATTTCCAATTGGCCGCGTTGCGGCTCAGATGATACACCTATTTAGGAATTGAACATCCGCGTAGGGGTTGTAACAATGCTGTAACAAAATTTTAAACAAGATAATACGTTTTGCATCAGCGGATTAACGGCATTTTTATAAAATCGGCAAAATTTTTAACAAAAAATATTTGCAAAATTATTTGCACAGGAAAATTTTTTGTATATTTGAGACGTGAAACGGAAAAATCGACTATTTACCCTATCGCACTATATTACTTTTCTATCCATCTACTAAAAACTTCACTACTATGGGCTCGGAAAAATTTCAAAACAATCTGATGAAGTTGCAAAGCAACATGCTCAACTTCGCCTACATGCTTACCTCCAACCGCGACGACGCTTACGACCTGTTGCAGGACACGACTCTCAAAGCTCTCGACAACGAAGAGAAGTATATCGACAACACCAACTTCAAGGGCTGGGTGTTCACGATCATGCGCAACATCTTCATCAACAATTACCGCCGTGTGGCACGCGCCGCAACGGTTGTTGATTCCACCGAAAACCTCTACCACCTCAACCTCTCCCAAGACTCGGGTCTTGAGACCCCCGAAGGCTCGTTCGGAGCCAAGGAGATCACCCAGTACATCAACGAGTTCCCCGACGAGTACCGCGTTCCTTTCTCGATGCACGTCGCCGGCTACAAGTACAACGAGATAGCCGAGAAGATTAATCTGCCCCTTGGCACCGTCAAGAGCCGCATCTTCTTCGCCCGTCAACGACTCCAGAAGCGTTTCGCCGACTACCGCTAGTCAGTGCACAGTGCACTATGCATTGTGCACTGAATGAAAATACGAGCCAACCCATGCCCTGCCTCCCCGGCGGGGCTTTTTTATGCAATAATCGGGGGACGGTTTACGTTATTGTTGTGATGAATTTGCGCAAATTAGTAATATTAACCATCATAGCAATCACGGGAAGCGTCTTGGCGTGGGGAAGACCCGGCGACAAGGAGCTCAACCGCCCGTATGCCGACCATCGCGCCTGGCATCTGGGCTTCTCCGTGGGCTTGCACACCCAGGACTTGTCGTTCACCCACAACGGGTTTATGACCGACGACGGCCAGACGTGGTACGCCGAGCAGGCCTCGTTTACCCCGGGATTTTGCGTTAACGGCTTGATTGACTTCCGATTGAACGATTATTTCAACGTGCGTTTCTCCCCAGGATTGTACTTCGGCGACCGCCCCGTGACGATGATCGACACCTCCAACCCCGACACCCCCAAGGAGAAGCAGAGCCTGAAATCCACCTACGTCGTGCTGCCAATCGACCTTAAATTCTCGGGTGCCCGCCTGTGGAACGTCAAGCCCTACGTGTCGGCCGGCGTGATGCCCGCGTTTGACGTGGCCAAGAAACGCCGCGACCCGATACAGTTGACGTCGTCCGACTTTTACCTGACCGTGGGTTTCGGCCTCGACACCTACCTGCCGTACTTCAAATTCATCCCCGAGATCAAATTCTGCTTCGGCCTCAAGGACGTGATTCGCCACGACCGTCCCGACCTGGACGACGATCCCGGCATGCAGAAATACACCCAATCCATCACCAAGGCCACGTCGCGCATGGTGGTGCTCACATTCTACTTTGAATAAATGTCCCTGAAAACCCGATATATACTCCCTACTCTGTTGCTCGCCATGTCGTGGCTTCTTCCCCAAGAGGCCAAGGCGCAGGTCGACGCGCAGCTGTCGCAATACTACGAGATGCCGGCCTATTACAACCCGTCGGCAATCGGCTTGACCGACTACGTGCACATCCGTGGCGGCGCGCGCCTGCAGTGGGTGGGCGTCGACAACGCTCCGCAGTCGTTCCTCTTGGGCGCCAACATGCCGTTCAAGTTTCTTGGCAAGCGTTTCGGCGTGGGCCTGATCATGCAACAGGAGAGCATCGGTCTTTACCGAACCCTCGATATAGGGGCTCAGCTGGCTTTCAAGCTGAAACTCTTTGGAGGCCAGCTCTCCACGGGCTTGCAGTTGGGATTCCTCAACGAGCAGTGGAAAGGTACCGACGTGTACATCCCCGACGATGACGACTACCACGAGAGCGAGGACCCGGCGATCCCCAAGACCGACATCGGCGGCAACGCTTTCGACATCGGCCTGGGCTTGTGGTACACCCACAAGTATTTCTGGGCGGGCGTGTCGATGACCCACCTCAACTCGCCCGTGGTGACCATGAGCGGCGAGGGCACCACCTCGTCGAGCACCACCTCGTCGAGCGAGAATCGATATGAATTTCAGGCCGGACGTGTACTTTATTTCATGGCTGGTAGCAATATTGAGATAAAAAACACGTTATTTGAAGTGATGCCGTCGGTGTTTTACAAGACCGACTTCCAGTTTTGGACCGCCGAGGCCACGGCCCGCGTGCGTTACAACAAGATGTTCACAATCGGTGTAGGATACCGCTACAAGGACGCCATCATCGCCACCCTGGCCGCCGAGATAAAAGGTTTTTACCTCGGCTATAGCTACGACTACTCGACATCGGCGATCGGCAAGGTGAGCAGCGGCAGCCATGAAATCATCGCGGGGTACAGCCTCAAGCTCGACCTCTCGGACAAAAACAAGAATAAACACAAGAGCATACGCATAATGTAATATGAAAAAGACCACTCTTATAGCCCTACCGCTCACCCTCGCGGCCACGTTGACGTCGTGCTTCGGGGGCAAAGGCTCGTCGGGAGGCGAAGTGACCGGCGTGGGAGGCACCTCCTGGGCCGAGCCTACCCCCTACGGCATGGTGCTGATCGACCGCGGATCCATGGAAGTGGGCCCGCAGAAGACCGACTCGGTGTGGAATCTCCCCGCATCGGCTCGCGGCATATCCGTCGACGCCTTCTGGATGGACGAAACCGAAATCACCAACTCCAAATACAAGCAATTTGTCTTCTGGGTGCGCGACTCGATCATCCGCGAGCGCCTGGCCGACCCGTCATACGGCGGCAACGAGGACTTCAAGATTGAGGAGGACAAGGACGGCAACCCCGTGAAGCCCCACCTCAACTGGAACAAGGCTATACCCTGGCGCAACCCCAACGAGGACGAGGCGCGTGCTATCGAGAGCCTATACCGCACCAACCCCATCACCGGAGCGCGCGAGCTCGACCCCGAGCAGCTCAACTATCGCTACGAAATCTACAACCACACGGCCGCGGCTAAGCGCAAGCATCGCCTCGACCCGCGCCGTCGCGAGTATAACACCGACCGTCCCACCCCCACCGACATTCCTATCATCTCCAAGGATACCGCGTGGATCAACGACGAGGGCGAGATCATCCGCGAGACCATCACCCGCGGCCTCACCGGCGACTACGATTTCCTCAACACCTACATCGTCAACGTCTACCCCGACACCACGGCGTGGATCAACGACTTTGACAACGCTTACAACGAGCCTTACACCCGCCTGTACTTCTCCCACGGAGGCTACAGCGACTACCCTGTGGTGGGTGTAAGCTGGGAGCAGGCCAACGCGTTCGCCAACTGGCGCACCGACTACCTACGCCGCTCGCTGGGCAAGGAGGGCGTATATGTGGAGCCTTACCGCCTGCCCACCGAGGCTGAGTGGGAGTACGCCGCTCGCGCCGGTGTCAACGAGAACATGTACCCCTGGGAGGGCGACCTGCCCCTGACCGAGGACAAGGGTTGCTTCTACGCCAACTTCAAACCCCAGGAGGGCAACTACGTCAAGGACGGTCACATTATTACATCGCGCGTAGGCACTTACTCGCCCAACGACTTCGGCCTCTACGACATGGCCGGTAACGTGAGCGAGTGGACCTCGACGGCTTTCACCGAGAGCGTCGGCAAGTTGACCAACGACCTCAACCCCGAGTATCGATACGACGCCGCCAAGGAGGACCCCTACAAGATGAAGCGCAAGATCGTGCGCGGTGGCTCGTGGAAGGACGTTGCCCACAACATCCGCTCCGACATACGCATGTGGGAGTACCAGAACGAGCAGCGCTCCTACATCGGCTTCCGCTGCGTGCGCTCTCAGATCGGCTTCGCCAAGGGTACCAAGGCTAAAGGCTCAAAGAAGTAAGTGTTAAGTTTTAGTGATTAGTGATTAAGTACAATGGGCAAAATCAAGAAATACAAAAATATAATCGAGAAATTTCTCTCGGGCGAGAGCGGCCAACGCTTCTTCAACTTCGCCTACTCGATCGGCGCCGCCATCGTGATCTGGGGCGCGCTGTTCAAGATCCTCCACCTGCCGGGCGGCTCCACGCTGCTGTCGATCGGTATGGGTACCGAGGTGTTGATGTTTATCCTCACGGCCTTCGACCGTCCCCCAAAGGAGTACCATTGGGAAGAGGTGTTCCCCGTGCTTCACTCCCAGAATCCTGAGGACCGTCCCGACTTCCAAGGTGGTGGCGGCATCATCATCGGGGGCACCGGTGGTGGCTCTGGCGTTAACGGCAAGCTGCCCCAAGTGTCGGCCGCCGAGGCCAAGCACGCCGTGGGGCTACCCCAGGGCATAGACCTGAGCGAGGACGACACCAAGAGCCTCTCGGAGAGCATCGCTAAGATGGCCGCCGCCTCCGACCAGCTCGCCCGCATGGCCGAGCTCACCGAGGCTACCCAGCGCTACCTCGACCAGATGGGCGCTATCGCCACCGAGATGGACCGCCTGCGCTCCACCACCGAGAGCCTCAACCAGGTGAGCGACGTGCTCCTGCAGAGCTACCGCGCCATCACCGAGAACTCGGAGAACATCACCCGCTCCTCCACCGGCTACGTCGAGCAGATGCAGGACCTCAACCGCAACATCGGCGGCTTGAACACCATCTACGAGATCCAGCTCAAGAGCGTGTCGTCGCAGCTCGACTCGATCGACCGCGTCAACCGCGGCATCAAGGATATCCGCGACATGTACGAGAAGAGCGCTTCGCAGAGCCAGCGCTACTGCGAGGAGACCGAGCGCATGGCCCGCTACATGCAGCAGCTCAACTCGGTATATGAGAAGATGATCACCGCCATGACCATCAACATGTACCGCCCCGGCGCCATGATGGGAGCCGAGATGCCGCAGGCAGCTGAGGCGCAGAAGGTTTAAAGTTTCTAGTTTCTAGTTTCTAGTTTCTAGTTTCTTTCTAGTTTCTAGTTGAAAGTTTAAGGTTTAAAGTTAATAGCTAATAATTGTGCACTGTGCACTATGCATTGTGCACTCCGATAAGAAGAATGGGAAGCAACACTACAAGGCTGTCACCACGTCAGAAGATGATCAACCTGATGTACATCGTTCTGACCGCCATGCTTGCGTTGAACGTGTCGAGCGACGTGCTCGACGGTTTCTCGCAGGTGGACGACGGCTTGAACCGCTCCAATAAGAATGTGGCTCAGCGTAACGACGCGCTGCTGGCCTCCCTGCAGGCTTTCGCCGACCAGAACCCCGACAAGGGTCTGCCCTGGTACGAGAAGGCCAAGGAGGTGCGCCGCGTCACCGACGAGCTGTACCATAGCATCGACTCGCTCAAGGGCGAGATCGTGCGACAGGCCGACGGCGCCAAGGGCAACATCAACGATATCCTCAACCGCGAGGATCTCGAGGCCGCCGCCGTGATCATGCTCAATCCGGCCAACCCCAAGGGCGCCCTGCTGCGTCACAACATCGACAGCTACCGCGCCTACATCGCCTCGCTGATGACCGACTCGGTGAAGCGTGCCTCGGTCGAGCAAGCCCTGTCGACGGCCCCCGTGCGCCGCAAAGGCGTGCTCGGTGCCCAGTCGTGGGAAGAGTCGAAGTTTGACAACCAGCCCGTCGTGGCCGCCATCACCCTGCTAAGCAAATTGCAAAACGACATACGCTACGCCGAGGGCGAGGCCCTGGCCACCCTTCTGGCCAACGTTGACGCCGGCGACGTGCGCGTCAACGAGTTGAACGCCTTCGTGATCCCCCAGAGCCGCATGGTGATGCGCGGCAGCAAATACTCGGCCAACATCGTCCTCGCCGCTGTCGACACCACCCAGCGGCCTATCGTCTACGTCAACGGCAACCGCTTGGCCAACGACTTGGGTATTTATGAATTGGTAACAGGCGCTACCGGCACCTTCGATTATAAAGGTTACTTGGAGGTGCCCCACGGCGACGGCACCGTCACCCGTCACGACTTCTCGTCGAGCTACACCGTTATCGAGCCTACCGCCACCGTGTCGGCAACGATGATGAACGTGCTCTACGCCGGTATCGACAACCCCATCTCGATCTCGGTGCCCGGCGTGGCCATGAACAACGTGTCGGCCACGATGACCAACGGCACCCTCACGCGCAACGGCGACCACTGGGTGGCCCATCCCTCCAAGGTGGGCGCCGAGGCTGTTATCACCGTTACCGCCAATATGGACGGGCGCCAGCAAACGGTAGCCACCACCGCTTTCCGCGTGCGCAAATTGCCCGATCCCACCCCTTATCTCCCCTACAAGGACGACAAGGGCAACACCGACCGCTACAAGGGAGGCAAGCCTATCTCCAAGACCCTGCTGATGGCCACCCCCGGCATCGAGGCCGCAATCGACGACGACCTGCTGAACATCAAGTTCAAGGTGTTGTCGTTCGAGACCGTGTTCTTCGACTCCATGGGCAACGCCATTCCCGAGGTGTCGAACGGCGACCAGTTCTCCCAGCGTCAAAAGGATTCGTTCCGTCGCCTCTCGCGCGGCAAGCGATTCTATATCTCCCGCGTGAAAGCGGTTGGCCCCGACGGCATCACCCGCGACCTCGCTCCTCTTGAAGTAATCGTCAACTAATCCACGACAATATACCCAGCTATGAAAGCTATCTCAAAATACATCCTGGCCGCACTGGCCATCACAGCCCTTCAGGCGGCTCCCGAGGCCGCGGCGCAGACCACCGACGGCTCGCAGTCGTCGTCGGTGTCGCGTCGCTCAGGCAGCGACCGCCGCTCCAAGGACAAGGACAAAACGGGCAACCCCGAGATCACCCAGCGCATGGAATCGTTCTACGAGGACACCCCCACCTCGGAGGCCGACCTCCAGTGGATGCGCGTGATCTATCGCCAACTCGACCTTAATGACGACCAAAACGCGCCACTCTACTTCCCCGAGGAGCCGATCGAGGGGCAGGAGAACCTGTTCCGCATCATCATGCGCCTGCTGGCTAACAACCAGGTGCCCGCTTACGAGTACCTCGACGGCCGCGAGATCTTCACACCCGAGTACCAGATCAAGGTGCGCGACATGCTCGACCGTTTCCACGTGTTGTATACTCCCGCCAAAGGCTCCACCGAGAAGAATCCCAAATTCGTGATCGAAGAGGCCGACGTGCCCGCCAACGAGGTGCTGAGCTACTACGTGCTAGAGCGCTGGGAATTTGACTCGCGCACCAACCGCATGAAGACCCGCGTCGAGGCTATCTGCCCCGTGTTGCACCGCTCGGGCGACTTCGGCGGCGAGGCCGTGAAGTACCCCATGTTCTGGATCAAGATGGACGCCCTGCGCCCTTATCTTGCCCAGCAGTATATCTTCACCTCCGACGACAACAACCTGGCCACGGCCACCTACGACGACTACTTCGCGATGAACATGTACAAAGGCGACATATACAAGACCCGCAACCTCAAGAACAAGTCGATGATGCAGCTCTACCCCGATCCGGACGACCTCAAGCGCGCTCAGGATTCGATCCAGAACCGTCTTGACTCGTTCGAGAAGAAACTGTGGGTACCCGACCGCGAGGAAATCATCGCAGCTCGTGAGGCCCGCGAGGCCGCTGCCGCTGGAGACACCCTCTCGATTGCCTCCCGTGACGAAGCCGCAGCCGAGAAGACCGTCAAGAACACCCGCTCATCCCGCGCCAAGAAGAAATCCACGCCCAAGAAGAGCACAGTGAAGGAGTCGAAGGCCTCCTCATCCTCCAGCGCCGTTAGATCGGTAAGGCGCCGCAAATAAAAGGATAGACGGCCGCGCAGCCTAGGGGGGCCGGCCTTGGACGGCCTAAAAGACGGCCGCGCAGCCTAGGGGGGCCGGCCTTGGACGGCCGTAGCCAATTACGGAGGACGCAAGCTATAGCTCAGGCCTAAAGAAGCCGCGTTGCCCCATCCTGCTAAGCGCCAGCGCGGGCACGCCCATCGTAGTACGCCAGTTGATCTCCACACAAGGGTGAATCGCCCGCATGCCATCCTCCCAGCGGTGCACCATCATATCGACACCAATGATACCCCTATAATCGGCCCGAATCGCTTCCAAAGCTTTTCGGGCCGCCTCTTTTACCCACTCCAGTTCACGGGGGGTCACGTAAGAGGCGATCTCGGCTTCAAGTTCCTCCACAGGAGCTATCTTCCCACCGCGATACACGCCGTTCTCAGTCACGAACAGCGACGGTCCCATGTATTCCACTCCCGCGTCGGTCGACCGGTAGAGCTGAGCGAAATCCAGCACCTTGTCCAATCGCGCCTCGATCATCACCGAGCCTTGTCGGTTGATAATCCCCTCGGCCTTCCGCTGGAGCTCTTCCCATGACATCGTTGTGGAATCCAGTATTCCCCTACCCGCCGTCGACCACGGAGCCTTGACAACCTTTGGGGCCGGAGTGTAAAACGGAAAGAATCTTTCCTCGCGGGGCAAGAGCGGTAAAGGACGGTTCTGGAACCATTCCTCAGTTGACCCCCATTTGTAAATTAGTCGCAAAAAGGGTTCAGTTGTACGGCGATGGCTTAGTTGACGCCAGTTGTATAGTTGCTCATCGGTGGGGAGGATTGCCTCGGGAGCACCCATGCGACGCAATTGCTTCCAAGCGGCTAGCGACCATCCCCATGGCTCGATGCGGTCAATACCTTCCCACGACCCATCCCATTGGCGACCCTTCAAGGGCAGCTTTGCCACCCAATCGGGCATTTCCCCCTCGAAGGCAACCACTTCCCCCTCCTGAGCCCATAGCATCGGCAACCACGCCATATTGCGCGCAAGCTCTTGCCCGACCTTCGGCGGCGTGTAATTCGCCCCGCCAAAAGCCAGCGCCAAATCATTCCACGGATTAAACCAATGCAGCACTCCCATAACGTCGCGAAGTTAACACTTGATTTTGAAAAAATTGTGCTAAGATATTTTAAAGTGGCGGGGAGGCGTGGGTGGTTACGGAAATTTGGTGTAACTTTGCGGGATAATGGAACCCGCACCCCCCATATTGCTCGAGCCTCAGAAGCTCGAGGCCCTGCGCAAGCTCATCGACGGCTCGCGCAAAATCGTCATCACCTGCCACTTGACTCCCGACGGCGATGCTATCGGCTCGTCGCTCGGATTGTGGCATGTGCTCAAGGCCCTGCGCAAAAGTCCGCGCGTGGTCACTCCCGACATGCCACCCAAGAACCTGGCCGACCTGCCGGGTGCATCCGAGATATTGGTATTTTCCCGCAACGAGCCGATGGTAAAGCAAACCATCGAGCGCGCCGATCTTATAATCTGCCTTGACTTCAATTCGCTGAAACGTATCGACCGCGTAGGCCCGATCGTCGAGGCGTCGACCGCACCCAAGGTGTTGATCGACCATCATCTCGACCCCGAGCACTTCGCCGACGTGGAGATCTCCAAGCCGGCCAGCTCGTCGACGTGCTTCTTGTTGTACAAGGTGCTGCGCGAGATGGGCTACGGCAACAAGGTGGGCAAGGAAGCAGCCGAGTGTATCTACGCCGGCATGATGACCGACACAGGTAATTTCACCTACAACTCCAACGACCCCGAGCTGTACGTGGCCATCGCATGGCTGCTACGCCGGGGCTTCGACAAAGACAAGCTCTACCAACGCATCTGCAACACCAACTCCGAGAGCCGGCTGCGCTTGAACGGCTACGCCATCAACGACAAGATGCGCGTGTTCGGCGACCACAAGTGCGCCCTGATCACCCTCGACCGCGATGAGCTCAACCGCTACCGCTACGAGCGCGGCGACACCGAGAGCCTGGTGAACGTGCCGCTGAGCATCCCGGGAATGGTCTACACCATGTTCCTGCGCGAGGAGGCCAACTACGTGAAGGTGTCCACCCGCAGCCGGGGCGAGTTCCCGGTCAACCTCATGTGCGAGCAATACTTCAACGGCGGCGGCCACAAAAACGCCGCCGGAGGCGAGTTTTACGGCACAATGGACCAGTGCATCGCGCGCCTCGAGGAGGCCATGCCGCTTTTCGACCAATACTTACCACATAACGATAAAGACGACCACCCACAAGATGAAAAAGTTGAATAAACTGCTCTTTCTCTCCCTGATTGCCTCTCCCTTCGCCCTGGGGCTTGCCTCCTGCGACGACAACGAGAGCTACGCCGAGCTGCTCACCGACGAAACCCACGCCGTGAACGCGTGGCTCGCCAACTATCGCGTAAACAACACCATCCCCGCCGACTCAATATTTATCACTGTTGACGAGGCCGGTCAGGACGCCCCCTACTACCGCATGGACGAGGACGGAATGGTGTACATGCAAGTGGTAAGCGCGGGTGACCGCACCGACAAGGCCACATCTGACGAGTTGATATACTTCCGATTCGAGCGCGCCAATCTCCTTTATTGGCAGAAATACGACACCATCGTGTGGGAGGGCAACGCCAACGACTTCGACTATACCTCCACCTCGTTCCGCTACGGCAACTACACGCTGCCCTCGTCGTCGCAGTGGGGCTCGGGAATCCAGCTTCCCTTGGCGTACTTAGGCATCGACTGCGTGGTCAACATGGTGATCAAGAGCCAATACGGCTTCACCAGCGAGATCGCCAACGTGATCCCCTACGTGTACAAGGTAAGATACTTCCGCTCAGCCGTTTAATGCTTTAAAGCTTTAAATCTTTAAGCTGAAAACTGAAAACTAAAAACTGAAAACTAACAATTCCATCCCATTATGTCACTCATTAAGTCAATATCAGGAATCAGAGGCACAATCGGAGGCATCCCCGGCGAGGGGCTCAGCCCGCTTGACCTGGTGAAATTCACCGCCGCCTACGCCACATTTATCCGTAAAAACACTACCCGCACGTCCAACACCATCGTCGTTGGCCGCGACGCCCGCCTGTCGGGCAAAATGGTGTCCGACGTCGTGATCGGCACCTTGACCGGCATGGGCTTCGACGTGGTAAACATCGGCTTGGCCTCAACGCCCACTACCGAGCTGGCCGTCACCTGGGAGAACGCCTGCGGCGGCATTATCCTTACCGCCAGCCACAACCCCAAGCAGTGGAACGCCCTGAAGCTCCTGAACGAGCGCGGCGAGTTCCTCAACGACGCCGAGGGCAAGGAGGTGCTACGCATCGCCGCCGCTGATGAATACACCTTCGCCGAGGTCGACGACCTTGGCCACGAATATACCAACACCACCTGCAACCGTCGCCATATCGACTCGGTGCTGGCTCTCGACCTAGTTGATGTCGATGCCATCCGCAAGGCTAATTTCACCGTGGCCGTTGACGCTGTCAATTCGGTTGGCGGCATCGTCATTCCACAGTTGCTCAAGGCGTTGGGTGTCAAGAATGTGATCGAACTCAACTGCGAGGCAACTGGCAAATTCGCCCACACTCCCGAGCCTATCCCCGAGAACCTCACCCAGATCGCCCACCTTATGCGCGAGGGTTGCGCCGACGTGGGTTTCGTTGTCGACCCCGACGTCGACCGCTTGGCCATCGTCATGGAGAACGGCGAGATGTTTGTCGAGGAGTACACCCTCGTGGCTGTTGCCGACTACGTGCTGAGCCAGACCCCCGGCTCGACCGTTTCCAACCTCTCCTCCTCGCGCGCCCTGCGCGACGTCACCGAGCGTCACGGTTGCCAGTACAACGCGTCGGCTGTGGGTGAGGTCAACGTCACCACCCTTATGAAGGCCACCGGCGCCGTAATCGGCGGTGAGGGCAACGGCGGCGTCATCTATCCCGCCAGCCACTACGGCCGCGACGCCTTGGTGGGCGTGGCCCTGTTCCTCACCCTCCTGGCCAAGAAGGGCAAGAAGGTGAGCGAGCTTAAGAAGGAATATCCCGCCTACGCCATCGCCAAGAACAAGATTGAGCTTACCCCCGAGATCAACGTCGACCATATCCTCGCGGCTGTGAAGGAGAAATTCGCTGGCGAGAAGATCACCGACATCGACGGCGTGAAGATCGATTTCCCCGATTGCTGGGTGCACCTGCGCAAGAGCAACACCGAGCCGATCATCCGCATCTACTCGGAGGCCGCCACCATGGAGCAGGCCGACGAGCTCGCAGCCAAGATCAAGGCCGTGATCGCCGATCTGGCGAAGTAAAGCGACATCCCTAAACCTCTCTGATTCACCCCTATGGAAGAGTCGCTAAGGCTTACTCAACAACAAAAGTTGCAGCAACGGTTGACGCCGTTGCAGGTGCAGTTTGTGAGGATGCTTGAGATGACCGGCCCCGAGGTGGAGGACGAGGTGGAACGCGCTCTCGACGACAACCCGGCGCTGGAGGCGGTTGACGAAACTGTCACAGCCACTTCCCAAGACGAGGAGTTCACCGAGAGCGCCGAGCAGATGCAGCTAGCCGACTATCGCGACCCCGACGACATACCCTATTATCGCTTGGAGGCGCGCAACCACAGCGCCGACGACCGCGTATACACCCCCGAGGCCACCGCCGCCTCGGGGGAATCCCTTATCGACTCCCTCAACGAGCAGATCGCCCAATCGTCGCTCGAGGAGCCACTGTTGACCATGGCCGAGTACATCATCGGCAACCTTGACGACAACGGCTACCTTACCCGTTCGGTCGACGCGATCGCCGACGACGTGGCCATCGCTGAGGGCCTAGAGGTTACACCCGAGCAGGCTAGACAGGCCTGGAACGCCGTGCGCCAGCTTGAACCAGCCGGAATCGGCGCCACCGACCTTCGCGACTCCCTGTTGCTACAATTGCGGCGCCGCGAGCCCTCGGAGCGCCGCGACCACGCTATCGCCATCATCGACCACTATTTCGACCTCTTTTCCAAGAAGCATTTCGACCGCATCACCTCGCTCTTGGGCATCACCCGCGACGAGTTGCAAGACGCAATGGCCCTGATACGCCAGCTCAACCCCAAGCCGGGGAGCGGCCTGGCCCACGGCGAAGGTTCGGCCCGGCCAATCGTGCCCGATTTCGCGGTCGACGTGGACGGCGACGACATCACCCTGACACTGCTCAACAACCTCCCCGAGCTACAGATCTCGGCCACCTTCGCCGAAGAGTTTACTGACCCGGGGCGAGGGCGCCCCTGGCTCCCAGATTGGGCATCCGCCCGGCAACCCAATCCGGGAACGGCCGCCGCCCTCAGCGGCCACAGAGACGCTTATCTGTTTATCAAGCAGAAGCGCGACGAGGCACGCGACTTCATCAAAATCCTGAGCATGCGCCAGCAGACGCTGTTCGCTGTGATGAGCGCCATCGTCAAGATCCAGCGCGACTTCTTCCTAAGCGACGAGCCGTCACAAATCAAGCCGATGATACTCAAGGATATAGCGGCAATCACGGGGTATGACCTTTCGGTAATCTCCCGCGCCGCTGCCGGCAAATACGTCGTCACCCGCGGGGGCGTCTATCCGTTGAAAATGTTCTTCAACGAGCGCCCCAAGGAGGACGACGACACCTCGTCGATGCAAATCATCGACCTAATAAAGAAAATAATCGGCGCCGAGGACAAAAGTCACCCCCTCAGCGACGAAGCCATAACCCAACAGCTCCAAGACCAAGGGCTCGACATCGCCCGACGCACCGTCGCCAAATATCGCGAGCGCATCGGCTTGCCCGTAGCCCGTTTACGTAAAGAAATTTGACTATGAGCAAAGGATTGACCTTCACAGCAAAAACATTGTCGACGATATTCAGCCCGCTGTTTATCCCCACCTACGGTATCGCCTTGGCGTTGATGACCACCACGCTCTACTATGTGGAGGCGCCCGTGAAATGGCGCGTGGTGCTTACCGTGCTGGGCATCACTGCCATGTTGCCGCTGATCGCCATCGCGTTCCTGTACAAGCGCGGACTGGTGAGCGACGCTGGGCTTAACAATCGCCGGGAGCGCCCGATTCCCTATGCGCTGTCGCTGTTGTGCTACATCGGAGCGATCTCCTACTTGTGGTCGGTACATTCGCCGCTGTGGCTTGTGATGTTCCTCGCAGGAGGCGCCGCGGGGCTGTTGCTGGTGTTCATCATCAATTTTTGGTGGAAGGTGAGCGCGCATGGCGCCGGCATGGGAGGCTTGGTGGGGATGCTAATAGCCATTATCGCCGGGAGCCTTAACGTGTGGCCAGTCGTGGGGATCACGATGGTGGTCATCGTCCTTTGCGGCATGGTGGGAACATCGCGACTGATCCTTGAGCGCCACACGCTGCTTCAGGTTACCGCCGGAGTGGCCATCGGCTTCTGCGCCGTGTTCTTCCCTGTCCACTACCTCGCATAAGAATTTCATGGGAGCCAAAGTGCTCCCCTTTTTTGTCCTTTCATCTTAAAATATGTTACCGATACATAAATATTGTAATTTTAGGCGGTTGTTTGGGATATATATATTAATTTTGCCGTAAACCTAACGAAAGCATAACCTAACGTTAATTTTTGACACAGTGAAAATCTATCAACGATTATTCGTCTTAACGTGCACCTTGGCCAGCCTTGCGGCAGTTGGTCAGGGCAGTGTGCGTGGCTACAAGACAGTGGCCCCCACTGAGAAGGAGCGCTTCGTCACCTACGCCGACGTCCCCGCCGCGCCGCAGGGGCTCGACGGCACCAACATCGCCCTATGGCAAAGCCACGGCTGGTACTTTGAACCCAAATTGAACCGCTGGGAGTGGCAACGCGCCCGCCTGTTCCAGACGGTTGAGGATCTATATACCCAAGGCTACGTGATGCCGTTCTTGATGCCGATGCTTGAGAACGCCGGAGCCTACGTGATGTCGCCCCGCGAGCGCGACACCTCCACCACCGAGATTATCGCCGACAACGACGGCCGTCTCGCCACTGGTGGCTACAAGGAAATCAGCGGATCCAAGAAGTGGGAGGACACCAAGCAGGCCGGATTCGCTTACAAGACAGCCACGCTGAAGGATTTCCAAAACCCCTTCCGCGAGGGAACCGCGCGCCAAGTTGCCACGGTTAACGACGCCCATAAAGTTTCAACCGCCACTTGGAGTGCCGACATTCCCAAGGCAGGGGATTACGCCGTGTATGTGAGCTACCAATCGCTCCCAGAGAGTGCCGACGACGCGGTGTACACCGTGCACACAGCCGCTGGCGACCGTGAGGTAAAAGTCAACCAGAAGATGGGTGGCGGCACATGGATTTACCTCGGCCATTTCCCCTTGGCGAAAGGTGAAAACGACATAGTAACCATCTCCAATCTAAGCAACCGCAAGGACGCCGTGATTACCGCCGACGCGGTGAAGATCGGTGGCGGCATGGGCAACGTGGCCCGCAAGGTGAAGGAGCCGCAGGACGACGTGGATTATGAGTACACCACGAGCGGCTACCCCCGATTCACCGAGGGCGCTCGTTATTGGATGCAGTGGGCTGGCGTTCCCGACTCGGTGTACACCCTTTCACGCAACGTCAACGACTACACCGACGACTACAAGAGCCGCGGCGAGTGGGTAAACTGGCTGGCCGGAGGCTCGTCGGTGCTACCCGACCGTAATGGTCTCAACATCCCCGTCGACCTGGCCTTCGCTTTCCATAGCGACGCCGGCACGACCCAAAACGACTCGATTATTGGCACACTCGGCATCTACTTCACCAACAAAAATGGGAAATACGCCAACGGCACCGACCGCCGCGCGTCGGGAGCGTTGACCGACATGATCATGACCACTATCGTTGACGACATCCAGGCCGAATTCGAGCCCAAATGGACGCGCCGCGAGATGTGGGACAAGAGCTACTACGAGGCTCGCGTGCCCGAGGTGCCCACTATGTTGCTCGAATTGTTGAGCCACCAGAATTTCGCCGACATGAAATACGGCCTCGACCCCACGTTCCGTTTCGTCGTGTCGCGCGCCGTATATAAAGGTATGCTCAAATTCTTGGCCGAGCGCGACGGCCGCGCTTACGTGGTGCAGCCCCTCCCAGTCAACTCCATGGCCATCAACCGCATAGACAGCGACAAATATACCCTCACGTGGCAACCCACCCGCGACCAGCAGGAAATTACGGCCAATTCCACATATTATATAATAGAGGAGCGCGACGGAGCCACTGGCACCGCGTGGAAATCGGTAGCTACTGTGTATCTGCCAGAATATCAGTTCACTGTGAGCGATGACCAGATCCACTGCTACCGCGTGATTGCCGGCAACGACGGTGGCCGAAGCTTCCCCTCAGAGGCGTTGGCGATGTGCGCGGGCCACGGCGACAAACAACCTGTGCTGGTTGTCAACGGTTTCACCCGCGTGTCGGGTCCCGATTGGTGGGAGGCCGACGGCATCGGTGGTTTCTACGACGACAAGGACTCGGGCGTGCCCTACGTGAGCGACATCAGCTATATCGGAAAGCAGTACGAGTTTGACCGCTCACTGCCCTGGGTCGACGACGATGCCCCCGGCTTTGGTGCCTCGCGTGCCGATTACGAAACCAAAGTAATCGCCGGCAACACATTTGATTACACTGGCGTACACGGCCAGGCAATCCACAACGCCGGCTACCCGTTTATCTCCATGTCGCTCCAGGCGTTTATGGAGGCTGATTCGCTGCCTGAGTACCAGACCGTCGACCTGATTCTTGGCAAACAGAAAGAGACAGTGGTTGGTCGCGGCGTCTACGGCTCGAGATTCAAAACCTTCCCCGCCGAGTTGCAACAGAAGCTTTCGCAACTGGCCGCTCGGGGCGGAAATATCTTGGTGACAGGCTCCTACATCGCCACCGACATGTGGAAGAACGCCCAATCGTCGCCCGCGACACTGAAGGCCGACCAAAAATTCACCGCCGACATTTTAGGCTACAAGTGGCGCACGGGCCAAGCCTCCGTCACAGGTGAGGCCAAAGAGGTGCCCAGCCGCTTCAAGCAATTCGGCAAAACCACCTTCAAGTTCTACAACACGTTGAACGAGGATTGCTACGCCATCCAGTCGCCCGACGCCATCTATCCGGCCGACGACTCCACCGCGGCGATCATCATGCGCTACACCGAGAACACCAACGTGGCTGGAACCGCTTTGGACAACGGCAAGCATAAGTGCGTGGCCATCGGCTTCCCGTTCGAGACCATCGAGGACGCCTCGGCCCGCGACGCGTTGATGAAGCAAACCCTCGACTTCTTCGCCGCTCCCCACAAATTGAAGAAAGCAACTACCACCACTAAGGCGCCCACCACCACAAATACCAAGGCCACCAAGAAAAAATCCAAAAAGAAAAAATAAAAATTAACCTCATAAAACACGTTCACAATCATGAAAACAACAATCGACTGCTTTATCCCCTACATCGACGCGGCCCAAGCGAGCGCCACGGTAGAGGGTTTGCGCCAATCCCCGCTGGTACACCACATCTACCTTCTGGCCACCGACGCCGAAGCTAAGCCCTTGGAGGGCACCCAGGTGATAGCAATCGACTCTCTCACTAGCAGCGCGACGATGAAGAAGATCGCCGAGACCTCCGACGCCACCTACACGCTGCTTTACACCAAGTACAACACGCTGGTGCTTGGCTACCAGGCATTGGAGCGCTTTGTGCGCTTGGCCGAGGATTCCGGCGCGTCGATGGTTTACTCCGACCATTACACCGTTGTTGAGGGTGAGCGCAAGAACGCGCCCGTGATCGACTACCAATTCGGCTCGCTGCGCGACGATTTTGACTTCGGCTCGCTTCTTCTGTTCAACACCGCATGCTTGAAGCTTGCCGCTCAGGGTATCGACAAGCAATACAACGCCGCCGGCCTTTACGACCTGCGCCTTCGCCTGTCGCGCGTGGCTCCTATCGTCCACATCAACGAGTATCTCTACGACGACGTGGAGCTGGACAACCGCAAAAGCGGCGAGAAGCAATTCGACTATGTTGATCCCCGCAACCGCGCCAACCAGCTCGAGATGGAAGAGGCTTGCACCGAGCACCTCAAGGCTATTGGCGGCTATTTGGAGCCGGAGTTCGACGAGATCGCCTTCGACAAGGGCGACTTCGAGTACGAGGCATCGGTAGTGATCCCCGTTCGCAACCGCGTACGCACCATCCGCGACGCCATCGAGTGCGTTCTCTCCCAGAAGACCGACTTCCCCTTTAACCTCATTATCGTCGACAACCACTCCACCGACGGCACCTCAGAGGCTATCGAGGAGTACACCTCCGATCCCCGCGTGATCCACATCCAGCCTGAGCGCAAGGACCTGGGCATCGGCGGTTGCTGGAACCTCGGCGCAGCCCATCCCAAGTGCGGCAAATTCGCCGTGCAGCTCGACAGCGACGACGTTTACACCGATGAGAACACCTTGGCTACCGTCGTTAAGGCCTTCTACGACCAAAACTGCGGCATGGTTGTGGGCACCTATATGTTGACCGACATCAACAAAAATATGATCCCCCCGGGCATCATCGACCACAAGGAGTGGACCCCCAAGAACGGCCGCAACAACGCCCTGCGCATCAACGGTTTCGGTGCTCCTCGCGCGTTCTACACCCCGCTGGTACGCGAGATTCCCATCCCCAACACCAGCTACGGCGAGGATTACGCCGAGGGCCTGGCCATCTCGCGCAACTACCAGATCGGCCGCATCTGGCACCCGATCTATATGTGCCGCCGCTGGGAGGACAACTCCGATGCCGCTCTCGACCGCAACAAGGTGAACGCCAACAACTTGTACAAGGACCGTATCCGCACGTGGGAGCTTCAAGCCCGCGTAGCCAAAAACCAGGCCAATGGCAAGTAATCTGTCACAGCAGGTAGAGGAGCTGTTCCAGCAACAGCTTGCGACGTGGCCCATGGCAGCCGACAACTTCCGCGCCCTCGAGGGCGTGGAGGTAAAGTCGCTCGAGGTGGATGGACTGCCCATCAAGGTGCAGTTCAACCCGGCCCGCGCCGTGTCGTCGTCGGCCAAGGTCGACGCCAAGTCGCTGAAAGAACGCAAGTGCTTCCTGTGCAAGGCGAATCGCCCTAACGTGCAGCGAGGAATTGAGTGGGGCAACTATGAGATCCTTATCAACCCGTTCCCCATCTTCCCCCGTCACCTCACCATCCCCGACCGCTCCCACACCGACCAGCTTATCACTGGCCGCATCGCCGACATGATGCGCTTGGCCAAGGAGTTGCCCGGTTACACCGTATTTTATAACGGACCAAAATGCGGTGCCTCGGCTCCCGACCACATGCACTTCCAGGCCGGTAATTCCGACTTCCTCACCATCATCGACGCCAGCGAGACCTCACGCATTCTGGTTGATGATGAGCGCGGGAAAATCTTGCTTGAGGACGAGCTGCCACTCCCCGTATTTACCATCCGAGCCAAAGACCCCGAACACGGACAAGAGCTCTTCGATGCCCTGTATCGTGCCTTGCCCCTGGAGCACGACCAGAGCGAGCCAATGCTCAACCTGCTGTGCACGGCCAAGGGCCAGTGGATTGACCTTCAGGTGTTCCCCCGCAAGAAACATCGCCCGTCGTTCTACGGAACCGAGGGCGACGACACGATGCTGCTCAGCCCAGCGTCGGTCGACATGGGCGGCGTGTTCATCACCCCACGCGAGCAAGATTTCAAGCGCTTGGACGAGAAGATTATTCGACAGATTTACGACGAACTGTGCCTGTCGCCCGACGAGGTGAAAGTAGTGATTAAACGCTTGGAGGACGAATAGCCATGGAGAGCACGTTGAAACAAAGATTCCCGCATGAGCCGCTCGTAAGGGTGGGCATCATGTCGCGCGACGAGATCAACGCCGTGTTGATGGGCGCCTACCGTTGTGGTGAAGCTATCGTCACTGGCGAACTGAAAGCCACCGTGGTTGACGGCAAGGTGAGCGCAATGGGGCTGCTCGAAGATGAGATTGAGCTTACCCCTTGCGGGCCGGAAAGCTCATTTGAGCTGAAAGACGTGATGATCGGCGTTGAATTTCACTGGCAACGCCTGGAAAATCAGCGGTTTGCCGGAGCGCTTCGCCTGATTGTCGAGAACGGGAAGGTGACGGCTGTCAACGTGCTGCCCGTGGAGCAATATCTTCGCTCGGTAATTTCCTCGGAGATGAGCGCCACCTCCTCGCTCGAACTTCTGAAGGCTCACGCGGTGATCTCCCGCTCCTGGCTCCTGGCCCAAATCGACCATAGCGCCTCCCATCGAGGCGATACAGCGATACAGCGATACAGCGATACAGCGACGAAGCCAGTAAGCGATAATGCCCAGGAAGAAATCATCAAGTGGTGGGACCACGAGGACCACACACGCTTCGACGTGTGCGCCGACGACCACTGCCAGCGCTACCAAGGCATTACCCGCCAAACCACCGACGCCGTCAACCAAGCTATCGAGGCCACCTTGGGCGAGATCCTGACCTACGACGACGAGATATGCGACGCGCGTTTCTCGAAATGCTGCGGTGGCGTGATGGAGCGCTTCGAGCACTGCTGGGATGACACTCCGCACCCTTATCTCCAAGCCCTGGCCGACCATGAGGACGAGCACCACTTCCCCAACTTGACCCAGGAGGTCGCCGCCGAGGAGTGGATGCTTGGCAAACCCGCGGCCCATTGCAACACCAACGACGCAGCCATCCTTCGCCAAGTACTCAACAACTACGATCAGGAGACCGCCGATTTCTACCGCTGGCGCGTGGAATACACCCAGGACGAGTTGGCCGATATAATCCGTGACCGCACGGGTATCGACTTCGGGCGCATCGTCGATTTGGTACCAGTTGAGCGCGGCACCTCGGGTCGCCTCAGTAAGTTGACAATACAAGGCACCAAGCGCGAGGTTACCATCGGCAAGGAGCTGATGATACGACGCTCGCTGTCTCGGAGCCATCTCTATTCCTCGGCATTCGTCGTTGAGCGCGCCGACATCGACGCCGAGGGTGTCCCCGGCCGCTTCATCCTCCACGGTGCTGGATGGGGCCACGGCGTAGGGCTCTGCCAAATCGGCGCCGCCGTTATGGCCGCCAAAGGCTACCCCTACGACGCCATCCTCTCCCACTACTTCCCCAATTCCGATCTAACACAATTATACTCTTACGCCCCTCGTAATAACGTAATAACGTAATAACCCCTCGTTACAGCGTTACTTCGTTACAGCGATAAAGCGAAAAAAGAGAAAAAACAACTGAAAACTGAAAACTGAAAGCTGAATAACATGAAAACCGCAGCAAAACGCTCACCCTGGGCTTGGATCCCCACCCTCTACTTCGCGCAAGGCATCCCTTACGTGGCAGTGATGACCATCTCGGTGATCCTGTACAAGCGCTTGGGCCTGAGCAACACTGATATAGCCCTCTACACCGGTTGGCTGGGATTGCCCTGGGTAATCAAGCCATTCTGGAGCCCGTTTGTCGATCTTATCCGCACCAAGCGCTGGTGGACTCTCACCATGCAGTGGATCGTGGCGTTCGCCTTAGCAGGTATCGCCTTCACCATTCCCACGGCGTTCTTCGTGCAATTCACATTGGCGATTTTCATGTTGATGGGATTCGCCTCGGCGACCCACGACATCGCCGCCGACGGCTACTATATGCTGGCTCTTACCGAGCATGAGCAATCACTCTACGTGGGCATCCGCTCCACGTTCTACCGCGTGGCCACTGTCGTTGGCCAGGGTCTGCTCGTGGTGCTCGCTGGCGTCATTGAGATGAACACCGGCATCGACCCCGTGGAGATGCAGATGATTGTCGACCCCGACGAGCCGGCCACCATCTCGAGCATCTACATGTATCCCGACCTGCACCCCGACAACCCCACGTTCATTGTGGGCATGCCCGAGAAGGTTGCCGTCAAGACCCCCGAGACGGTGATGGGTGCCGATTCGGTTGAGGTGCCTTACGCCGTGTTCGCCAAGCAGATGCGCGACTCCGTGGCCCACATGAACGCCCGCAACGGCTTCATCACCCTCGAGGAGCAGGGCGCTACCGCCCAGGCCAAGACGCAGGAGTGGAGCGGTTTCCGCACCTGGCTGCGTGACAACTTCGGCGAGGAGCGTCAAGAGGCCGCGGCCCTCAACTCCAACCTCGTGATCGCCACAGTGAAGCTGTCCCACGCGCCCGAGGAGGGCAAACCGCTGGTACTGATCACCAATTTCGCCGAGGGCGACCAGAGTGTGAAGCTCGACGCCGAATCGGCACGCCTGGTGTTCACCGCCGACAACTGGGAGCAACCCGCTTACCTGCTTTTCACCATCGACCCCAAGATCAAGTCGGCAACCTCGGCCACGTTCCGAGGAACCTCGGGCGACATCCCCATGGCATGGTCGATCGTGTTCATCGTGCTTTCGGTGTTCTTCTTCATCGTAGTGATTTACCACAACTGGGCGCTGCCGAAACCCGCTTCCGACCATGCGGCCGCCAACGCCTCGGCCAAGGATATCTTCAAGGGCTTTGTTGACGCGTTCGCTACATTCTTCACCAAGTTCCCCTTGTGGCAAACTGTCGCAGCCATCGCCTTCATGATCCTCTACCGCTTCCCCGAGGCACAGTTGACCAAGATCATCCAGCCGTTCCTCCTCGACCCGATCGACAAGGGTGGTTTGGGTCTGACCACTGGCGAGGTGGGCCTCGTCTACGGCACCGTGGGCATCATCGGCTTGACAATCGGCGGTATCATCGGTGGTATCGTAGCCGCCAAGGGCGGCTTGAAGAAGTGGCTGTTGCCCATGGCTTGGTCGATGTCGTTGACCTGCCTGACATTCGTCTACCTGTCCTATTTCCAGGATCACTCGCTGTTGACCGTCAACATCTGCGTGTTCATCGAGCAGTTCGGCTACGGATTCGGTTTCACCGCCTATATGCTGTACCTGATTTACTACTCCGAGGGCAAGTTCAAGACCTCCCACTACGCTATCTGCACGGGCCTGATGGCGCTGTCAATGATGACGGGCATGATGGCCGGCTGGGTACAAGAGACGATCGGCTACAAGCACTTCTTCGTGTGGACCATCATCTGCTGCGTGGCTACCATCGTGGTGGCGATGTGCGTAAAGGTCGATCCCAGCTTTGGGAAGAAGGAGGAGAAGGAGTAGTTTAAAGTTTAAAGTTTAAGGTTTAAAGTTTAAAGTTTAAAGTTTAAGGTTTAAAGTTTAAAGTTTAAAGTTTAAAGTACAAGGTTTAAAGTTTAAGGTTAATAGATAATTTGATGATTTTGATGAAGAAAACTATTATAAATATATTGGCGATGGCTGTGGTGGCCGTGGGGGCGCAGGCGGCCGAGAAGCAGCCGGTGGTGAAAACCGGCATCGAGGTGCTGCGCGACGGTGGCTTTGAACAACTCAAGGGCAAGCGCGTGGGCCTGATCACCAACCCCACTGGCGTTGACGCCAACCTCAAATCGACCATCGATATCCTCCACGAGGCCGATGGCGTGACCCTAACGGCTTTGTTCGCTCCCGAGCATGGCGTGCGCGGCGACGTGCATGCCGGCGACCAGGTGGACAATATGGTCGACCCCGCTACGGGCGTCACCGTCTACTCCATCTTCGGCAAGACCCACAAGCCAACCCCCGAGATGCTCGCCGACGTCGACGTGTTGCTCTACGACATTCAGGACATCGGCTGCCGTTCCTACACGTTCATCTCCTCAATGGGCGAGGCCATGGAGGCTTGCGCCGAGCTAGGCAAGAAGTTCATGGTATTGGATCGTCCCAATCCCGTCGGCGGCAACAAGGTTGAGGGTTGCTTGGTGGAGCCGGGCTACGAGTCGTTTGTGAGCCGTTTCCCCATCCCCTACCTCTATGGTTTGACCCCGGGCGAACTGGCAGTTTACCTCAACGAGGAAGGTCTGCTCAAGGGCAAGAAATGCGATCTCGAGGTCGTGCCGATGCAAGGCTGGACACGCGAGATGTCCTACGAGGAGACCGGTCTCCCTTGGATTCTCCCCTCGCCCCACATCCCCTCGCCTGAGTTGGCGTTGTTTTACCCCGTGACTGGCATCCTTGGCGAACTCTACTGCATGCAGATTGGCGTGGGATACACCCTGCCGTTCAAACTCGTGGCCGCACCCTGGATTGACGGACAGAAACTCACCGAGCGCCTCAACGCCTTGAACATCCCCGGCATGAAATTCCGCTCGATCACCTACAAGCCGTTCTACTCCACTTGCAAGGGCGAAAACGTGTCGGGCGTGGAGATCTACATCACCGACAAGGAGGTGGCTCCGCTGGCCTTGACCCAATTCTACATCATGCAGGAGCTGGCCGACATGTACCCCGACAAGAAAGCGTTCGACATCGGCGACAAGACCCGCTATAATATGTTCGACAAAGTGACCGGTTCGCCCGAGATCCGCCGTTCGTTCACCGAGAATTATCGCGTGGCCGACATGCTCCCCTATTGGGAAAAGGGTGTGGCCGACTTTACCGCCAAGAAAGCAAAATATCATCTTTACGAGTAAACGTATCTCATTATGACTGAGGCTCACAAACAATTCATATCACTAATTACAGGGTTCATCCCCCGCGAGCGCATATACACCGACGAGTTGCGCCGCTTGGCATGGGGTACCGACGCCGGATTTTACCGCTTGATACCGCAGGTGGTGGTGCGCGCACGCAATGAGCAGGAGGTGTCCCGCTTGTTGCAAGCAGCCAAGCAGGCGGGCGTGTCCGTGACCTTCCGCGCCGCCGGCACCAGTCTCTCTGGACAGGCTATCAGCGACTCGGTGCTCATCGTGGCCGGCAAGAGCTGGGAAAACTACGAGATCGGTCCCGATGCCTTGACCATCACCCTCGAGCCTGGCATAATCGGCACCCGTGTCAACGAGATTCTGGCGCCGCTGGGACGCATGTTCGCCCCCGACCCCGCGTCGAAGGCTTCGGCAATGGTGGGTGGCATTGTGATGAACAACGCCTCAGGCATGAATTGCGGCACGCACGCCAACTCCGACAAGGTCCTGCGCTCGATACGCATCGTCCTTGCCGATGGCACTATCCTCGACACCGGCGACGAGGCCTCCCGAGAGGAATTTCGCAAGACCCACCCCGATTTCATCCGCGAAATCGAGGCAATCCGCGATGAGATCCGAGCCGACAAGGAGCTTTCGGAGCGCATCCGATACAAATACTCAATAAAAAACGTTACAGGCTTGAACCTAAGGCCGTTCATCGCCTACGACGACCCGTTCGACATCATCGCCCACTGCATGGGAGGCTCCGAGGGCACGCTCGCATTTATGAGCCGTGGCACCTTCAACACCAGCCACGTGCACAGCCATGTAGCCACAGCAATGCTCTATTTCAGCGACCTGAAGGAGGCGTGCAAGGCCGTCGTGGCGTTGAAGAAAGGCCCCGTGTTCTCGGCTGAGTTGCTCGACAAGAAATCCCTATCGGCGGTCAACGACACCACCGGCGAGGGGCTGACGGCCGTCCTCACCGAAACCAAGGCCGACTCCCAGGAGGAACTAGATAAGAACATCGAAACCATCCTCAGTATCCTCAAGCCTTTCAAGCTATTTAAGCCTACCGAATACACCAGCGACCCTGCGATTTACGGGCCGTATTGGCAGATCCGCGCCGGCATTTTCCCCTCGGTGGGAGGTACCCGCGAGCTCGGCACCACCGTGCTCATCGAGGATGTAGCCTTCCATATCGAGGACCTGCCCGAGGCAACTATGGACCTGCAAAACCTGCTCGTGGATAACGGCTACACCGATGCGTGCATCTACGGCCACGCCCTTGAGGGCAACTACCACTTCATCATCGCCCAGCGCTTCGACTCCCCCGAGGAGGTTGAGCGTTACAAGCGCTTGATGCTCGCCGTGGAGCGCCTTGTGGTCGACAAATACGACGGCTCGCTAAAGGCCGAGCACGGCACGGGCCGCAACATGGCCCCGTTCGTGGCCAAGGAGTGGGGCGAGAAAGCCCACTTGATGATGTGGCGCCTGAAGAAGGTGTTCGACCCCGACGGAATGCTCAATCCCGGAGTGATCTTTAACGACGACCCTGAGTGCTTCATCAAGGGGATGAAACCGATGCCGATGGCCAACGAGCACGTCGACCGCTGCATCGAGTGCGGTTTCTGCGAGGTCAACTGCGTGAGCTGTGGCTTGACCCTGTCGGCACGCCAGCGCATCGTTGCCACCCGCGAGATCACCCGCTTGCGCCAATCGGGCGCCCAGCCCGAGCGCCTGAAGGAGATCGAGCGCGACTTCGATTTCTATGGAGTGGAATCGTGCGCCGGCGACGGCCTCTGCTCCACCTCGTGCCCCATGGGCATCAACACGGGCGAACTGGTTCACGACCTACGCCGCGAGCGCATGTCGAAGCTCGGCAAGGGAATTGGCCGGTTTGCCGCCAACAACCTGCGCGCTGTCAAGGGTGGCTTGCGTCCCATCCTGACCGTTGCAGGGTTTGCCTCATCGGTGATGGGCCCTGGAGCAACCACCTCCATCGGCAAGGGCTTGAACAAGATCGGTATACCCCTGTGGACACCCTCCCTGCCCGGCGCTTCCAAGGCTCCCAAACTGAAAACCATGCCTCCCACGGGACGCAAGGTGGTGTACTTCCCAAGCTGCATCAACCAGACGATGGGCGCTTCAAAAGAGCCCGACGGCAAGCCCGAGAACTTGATGAAGGTAATGGTGCGCCTGTGTGAGAAAGCCGGATTCGAGGTCGTGTTTCCCCGCGGCATGCAAAACCTGTGCTGCGGCATGATTTGGGAAAGCAAAGGCATGCCCGACATCGCTGATGCCAAGACAGCCGAGCTGGAGAAGGCTCTGCGCGAGGCGAGTGAGGACGGCAAGTGGCCTATCCTGTGCGACCAAAGCCCGTGCCTCCACCGCATGCGTGAGCACATCAAGGGGCTAAAGCTGCACGAGCCGGCCGAGTTTATCGCCGACTATCTGTTGCCTCACCTCAAGATCACCCCAATCGACGAGAAGATCGCCGTGCACGTCACCTGCTCCACCCGCCGCATGGGAGTGGCCAACAAACTGATCGAAGTGGCCAACAAATGCACCACAGGAGGCGTATTGGCGCCCGCCGAGGTAGGTTGCTGCGGTTTCGCCGGCGACAAAGGGTTCACCCTCCCCGAGCTGAATCGCTGGGGCCTGCGCAAGCTGCGTCCGCAAATTGAAGCCGCCGACATCAAGCACGGCTACTCCAACTCTCGCACCTGCGAAATCGGCTTGACCACCAACTCAGGTATCCCCTATAAATCAATCGCTTACCTGGTCGACCAAGTAACCACCAAATCACCTCTTTAATCCTTTCCTCCTTTAAAAAAGCGAAGCCATTAAAAAATGACAGAACATAAAAAACCATCGGGCCGCTTATTGGCCCTCGACATACTACGAGGAATCACCATCGCTGGCATGATCCTCGTCAACAACCCCGGCTCGTGGAGCAACATCTACGCGCCGCTTGAGCATGCCGAATGGAACGGCTTAACGCCCACCGACCTGGTGTTCCCGTTCTTCATGTTCATCATGGGTATTTCAACATATTTCTCGTTGCGTAAATTCAACTTCGAGTGGAGCTGGCACGTGGGCTGGAAAATCCTGCGCCGCACGGTGGTGATCTTCGCTATCGGTATCGGCATCGCCTGGCTCTCGCTGTTCATGCGCGGCATTATGAGCGACGCCACCCTCTGGGAGGCAATATGCAACTTCGACCACATCCGCTTTCTTGGCGTGATGCCCCGCTTGGCCATGTGCTACGGCGTGGCCTCGGTGGTGGCTTTAAGCCTCAAGCACAAATACTTGCCGGGATTTATCATCTCGGTGCTGGTGGTGTACGCTATCGTGTTGCTGATGGGTTGCGGATTTGAGTTTGCCGACCACAACGTGATCTCAATTGTCGACCATAAAGTGTTGGGTCCCAACCACATGTACGCCGACACCGTGGGTGGTGTCACCCTGAAATTCGACCCCGAGGGCTTGCTTTCCACCATCCCGTCGATCGCCCACGTATTGATTGGCGTATGGTGTGGAATGTTGATAATGTCGACAAAAGAGAACACTCTTCGCATAAATAAGTTGTTTATCGTCGGCACAATTCTTACCTTTGCAGGGTTTTTGTTGAGCTACGGCATGCCCATCAACAAAAAAGTGTGGTCGCCCACTTTCGTTTTGACTACGTGCGGCCTTGCGTCGAGTTTCTTAGGTTTGCTCATCTGGATCATCGACATACGAGGGAAGAAACAATGGTGCCGCTTCTTCGAGGCGTTCGGCATCAACCCCCTGTTTATGTACGTTTTAGGCTCGGTGGGCAGCATCTTCCTTGGCACGATCAAGGTGGGCGACACCACGGTGAAGGGTTGGTTGTACAACGACGTATGGATGCCCGTAGCCGCCGGCGACGCCACTTTGGCCTCGCTGCTGTTCGCGTTGACTTATGTAATATTCATCTGGATATTCGGTTACATTCTGTATAAGAAAAAAATATATATAAAGATATGATACTAATTGCTGATAGTGGAAGCACCAAGATTGATTGGTGTGTGATTGATGACGGTAAAGTAGTCCGTCAGATTTTTACGTGCGGCATGAACGCGTTGTTGCTCACCCAAGAGGAGATGGAGCTGCGCATCGCCGACGAGTTGGCCCCCAAGGTCGCCGACCTGGCCATCGACGAAGTGTATTACTATGGAGCAGGATGTGTAGATGCCGACGTGTGTGAGAACGTGCGTCAGGCCATCGCCAAGAGCATCAAGGCCAAGATCATCGAGGTGCACACCGATCTTCTTGCGGCCGCTCGCGCCCTGTGCGGCCACAAGGCCGGCATCGCGTGCATCCTTGGCACGGGTAGCAACTCGTGCTTCTACGACGGTAACGACATTATCGACAACGTGTCGCCCCTGGGCTATATCCTGGGCGACGAGGGTAGCGGCGCCGTGCTGGGTAAGCACCTGGTGGGTGACGTCCTCAAGTGCCAGTTGCCCAAGGACCTCTGCGAGAAGTTCCTCCAGCAATACGAGCTGGATCGCCTGACCATCATCCGCCGCGTATACCGCGAGCCGCAGCCCAACCGCTTCCTGGCCTCGCTGACGCGCTTCCTGCTTGAGAACATGGAAGAGCCTGCTATCCACCGCCTGGTGCTCAACGAGTTCAAGAGCTTCTTCATCCGCAACATCGCCAACTACCCCGATTACAAGACTTACCCGATCAACTTCGTGGGCTCCATCGCCTACTACTATAAGGACGTGCTGAAAGAGGCCGCCGACGCCGTCGACTGTACCATCGGCACAATCATCCAATCCCCCATGGAGGGCCTGGTGAAATACCACTCCATATAAGAGATAGTCTTCAGTTTTCAGTTTTCAGTAGCTGAAGACTGAAAACTGAAAACTGAAAACTGAAAAACCAACATAAACACAGACAACTATGGCATTCGTGAAAATCAGCGAGCAACCCTCGTTATACAACGACTTGGAGAAAAAGTCGGTGGGTGAGCTGCTTCGCGACATCAACAACGAGGACAAGAAGGTGGCCTTTGCCGTGGAAAAAGCCATCCCTCAGATTGAGAAATTAGTGACCCAAATCGTGCCGCGCATGCGTCGTGGCGGCCGCATCTTCTATATGGGCGCCGGCACCTCTGGCCGCTTGGGCGTGCTCGACGCGTCGGAAATTCCACCGACGTTCGGCATGGACCCGTCGTGGGTGATCGGACTGATCGCCGGCGGCGACACGGCCCTTCGCAACCCCGTGGAGAAGGCCGAGGACGACACCGAACAGGGATGGAAGGACCTCCAGAAGTTTAACATCAACGAAAAGGACACCGTGATCGGCATCGCCGCCTCGGGTACTACCCCCTACGTGATCGGAGCCCTGAAGACTTGCCGAGAGCACGGCATCTTGACCGCCGCCATCACCTCCAACCCCGACGCTCCCGTGTCGGAAGCCGCTGACATCGCCATCGAGATGATCGTCGGCCCCGAGTACGTCACCGGCTCGTCGCGCATGAAATCGGGCACCGGCCAAAAGATGATCTGCAACATGATCACCACATCGGTCATGATCCAGATGGGTCGCGTAAAGGGCAACAAGATGGTGAACATGCAGCTCTCCAACGCCAAGCTCGTCGACCGAGGCACCCGCATGGTTGTCGAGGAACTTGGTCTCTCCTACGACGACGCCAAGCGCCTGCTCCTTATGCATGGCTCGGTGAAAAAAGCCGTCGACGCTTACAATCATGACAAATAATTGCTAAATTTGCAACCATGATCAAGAAACTGTTACTGGCTGCCGCTATGGCCCTCCCGATGATGCTCAGCGCCGCTGAGGCTCCGAAATACAACGAGTTGTACTACCAGCGCGCCTCGCTGTTCGAGCTGTTGCCGGTCGACTCGACCGATATCGTGTTCGTGGGCAACTCGTTGACACAGATCTGCGAGTGGCACGAGCTGTTCAACAACCCCAAAGTGAAGAATCGCGGCATCATCGGCGATGTCGTGCAGGGCTTGCGCGATCGCATCGACCCGGTGGTCAAAGGCAAGCCCGCCAAGATTTTCCTACTGAGCGGCGCCAACGACGTGAGCCATGACCTGTCGGCCGACTCGATCGTGTCGCTGTTCACCGATCTTATTGAGTACATCCAGCAGGAGACGCCCACGACACGCGTCTACGTGCAGTCGGTGCTTCCCATCAACGAGACATTCAACCGCTACAAGGCCTTGACCGGCAAAACCGCAGTCTTCCCCGAGATCAACGCCAAACTCCAACCCGTGGTTGAGGCTCACGGTTGCACATGGATCGACGCCTACTCGCTGTTTGTCGACGAGGAAGGGCGTCTCGACCGCCAGTACACCAACGACGGCCTTCACGTCCTGGGCAACGGCTACATCAAGTGGCGCGACCTGCTCCTCCCCTACGTTAACGAATAAACACGTTTAGCCACAAATTGGCAGCGGTGGAATGCGTCGCTGCCAATTTATTTCCAGCTCAGCAACTTTTACGATGAAATCTATCAGAAAAATAGTGGCGATTCTGTTGATAGCCATCGGAAGCGCCGGGTCGACCCAGGGCGGCGAACTTGTGTGGCATCTCGTCACCGACGACGGCGCCAAGTACCCCGTCAACCAAATCGACTATATCATCCAGCAGGACGCCGATAGCGGCTACGACATCGTGCTCGCCGACGGCTCGGTGCGCTCGGGTGTTACTCGCTCCTCCTTTGAATACTGCGAGGACTCGGGAATCGGCCAAGTGTCGGCCGACCGTGAGATCGTGGCCGGCCCCTATGGCGACGTGATCACCGTTACCGGCCTAAAAGCTGGAATGGAGATATGCCTGTACAACACCCAGGGCATTTTGCTGCAGAGCGTCCGCGCCGCGGGGTCGACACCTGTGACGATCAACCTCGCGTCACTCCCCGCCGGAGTCTATTTACTTAAAACCACCAACACCACCCTTAAATTCTTGAAACGATGAAGCAGCTGTTACTCGCCCTCCTGGCCGCGGCTGCGCTCACGGCTCAGGCCCAATACACCATCGTCCTCAACGACAACACCCGCCTCACTGTCCCCGACGGCTCGATCACCTTCGGCGGCTCGGGCGAGGACGCCTATCTCGAAGCCGATGGCCAGCAGATACCCATGGCTGACATCGCCTGGCTTCGCTCGGGAGAGCCTGCCATCGAGGAGCAACCTATAATCCTCGCTTACCACACTTATTACTCTCCCACGCTCCCCGCGGCTGATGCCGTGACACACATCAACTACGCCTTCGCCGAGGTGTACGTCGTTGACGGAGTGTATCAAAAATTCGCCATCCAGGGCAATACCTACAACTTCAAAAAGTGCGTAAAGCTGAAGCAAACCAACCCCGACCTGAAGATCCTCCTGTCGTTCACCCACACCGTGGTCAACTCGGGCAACACTCAGGACGGGGGATTCTCGGCCATCGCCGCAAGCGCTGAGTATCGGCAAGCTTTCGCCCAGGATTGCCTCGATTTCTTGGAGGCCAACAACCTCGACGGCGTGGACCTCGATTGGGAGTTCCCCGGGCTGTCGTGGAGCGGCGCCGCCTGCGACCCTTACAACGACGTCGATAATTACACCCTCCTGATCCAGCAACTCCGCGAAACCCTCGGCCCCGACCGTCTCATCACCTTCGCCGGATACTGCATGGACTACAAAACCTCCAGCGACGGCACCAAGAAATATATCGACCTGATGGCTGTGGAGCCATATATCGATTATGTGAACGTGATGACCTACGATTTCGCCTCGGCTCCCCAATATCACAATGCTATCAAACATTCCACATCCTACTGGGACATCGAGCGCACGGTCAAGGCTTATGCCGAAGCTGGTTTCCCGATGGAAAAAATGGTGCTCGGCATCCCCTGCTATGTGCGCCACAACTTCGACAGCGGTGGCACTGTGACTTGGGCCAACCTTAACAAATTGTCGGAAGCCGACGGCTACAAAATCGACAATTGGAACTCAACCGCTCAGGTGCCTTACGTCACCTTGAACGGCACAATGTGGGGCTCCTACGACAACCCGCGGTCAATCGACCTCAAGGGCGAATATTGCGCTGAGAGAGGAATGAGAGGCCTGATGTATTGGTGCACCTACGAGGACGACACATCCAACACCCTCGGCAAAGCCTGCCGTGACGCCGTCCTAAAACACTGGTAACAATCACTGAAAACTGAAAACTGAAGACTGAAAACTCCCACTATGAAGAAACTTGAGCTTATCCTTATCAACATCTCGGGTTACGACCGCCCCGGCGTGACCTCGGCGCTCACCGCCATCCTGGCCAAATACGAGGCTGGAATCCTCGACATCGGCCAGGCCGACATCCACCACACCCTGTCGCTGGGCATCCTGTTCAAGACCACAAGCGACGTGTCGGGCGACATCATGAAGGACCTGCTGTTCAAGGCCTACGAGCTGGGCGTGAAGATACGCTTCACCCCCATCAAGGAGGACGAGTACAACGAGTGGGTGTCGCTGCAAGGCAAAAACCGCTGGATTATCACCATCCTCGGCCGTCGCCTTACGGCGCGCCATATCGCCCTGGTGACCGAGGAGGTGGCCAACCAGAAGATGAACATCGACTCCATCACGCGCTTGACCGGTCGTCAGCCTTTGGAGGAGAACGACTTGCCGAGGGCGAAGTCGTGCGTGGAGTTTTCGGTGCGTGGCAATCCGCTCGACCTGCACGCCATGCAGCAGCGGTTCATGCAATTGGCCAATGATGAGGATTTCGACATATCACTACAGGAGGACACCCTCTACCGTCGTTGCCGCCGCCTGATATGCTTCGATATGGACTCGACCCTGATTGAGACTGAGGTGATCGACGAGCTGGCCGAGCGCGCGGGCGTGGGCGACAAGGTGCGAGCCATTACCGAGCGCGCCATGCGTGGCGAAATCGACTTCTGCGAGAGCTTCACCGAGCGCGTGTCGTTACTTAAAGGCTTGGATGAGAGCGTAATGCGGGAAATTGCTGAAAATCTGCCCATCACCGAGGGCGTCGACCGCATGATGCAGGTGTTGAAGCGCGCCGGCTACAAGATCGCCATCCTCTCGGGCGGCTTCACCTATTTCGGCAACTATCTGAAACAGAAATTCGGCATCGACTACGTCTACGCCAACGAGCTGGAGATCGTCGACGGCAAGTTGACCGGCCGCTACGTGGGAGAAATCGTCGACGGCAAGCGCAAGGCCGAGTTGTTGAAACTCATCGCCCAAGTGGAGAACGTCAACATCGCCCAGACGATCGCTGTGGGCGACGGCGCCAATGATCTTCCTATGCTCGCCACCGCCGGCTTGGGCATCGCCTTCCACGCCAAGCCCAAAGTGAAGGAAACCGCCGAGCAATCGATCTCCACGATCGGCCTCGACGGCGTCCTCTACTTCCTCGGTTTCAAGGACTCCTTCATCACATCCACCAAATAACCCAATTAGAAAATATCTGAATGGGTGCCGGTTCGAAGAAGAAGGAGCGTGAGAGTGGTATTGTTTTGGTCCCACACCATCACCCAATCACTATTCACCCCATTTATGTGACATTCCCATTTTCCAGCAAATTTACCTACTAATTTATGGGGACGATACTCATTTGGAAGTGTCCCCGTAGCAACTAAAATTTGGATTGCCTCTTGAAGCTTCTCAAGGGGCAATCCTCTTTTCTTGCATCGTTTAAAATCTTTTTTAAACGACCCGGCGTAGTCAATGTTATAAGCCATTAATTTTCTAGCTGCTGAAATAGGTCCTCAACACTACTGGCATGATATACCCTTCCAGCCGCAACATCTTGAAGGGCTTCCTCCAGACCACTTTTATTCTTTCGTTTTGGCCTAGCTATGGATACTCCTTCCATCTTCGAGATGAGTTGGCGCATTAACTTAACGTCTTTAGGATTCTCTATGTTAAGAACTAGTTGTGTCATGCTTTTTATTTTACAACACAAATATACATCAATTTGCTTATAAATCCAAAAATAAAATTTGGAGGCGGTAGGGGAGAAGGTTATTTCGCGATGAGGAGGTAGTAGTTCTTTTTGCCGCGCTGCACGAGGATGTATTTGCCTTGGAGCAGCATGTCCTCGCTGGCTGGGGCGTAGATGTCGGCGATCTTCTCCTTGTTGATGCTCACGCCGCCGCCCTGGGCCATCTTGCGGGCCTCGCCCTTGGAGGGGAACACCGCGGCCTTGTCGGTGAGGAGGTCGGCCAATTTGATGCCATCGCGGATGTCTTGCAGGGCCACCTCGAAGGTGGGCACGCCGTCCATCACGTCGAGCAGCGTCTTCTCGTCGATCTTCTTCAAGGTCTCCCCGGCCTTGTTGCTGAACAGGATTTGGCTGGCCTCCACGGCCGCCTCGTAATCCTCGGCCGAGTGAACCATCGTGGTTATCTCCTTGGCCAGTCGCTTCTGCAATGGGCGTTGCCCGGGATCCTCGGCCTGTTGGCGCACGAGCTCTTCGATCTCCTCGCGGGAAAGCTCGGTGAAGATCTTGATGTATTTCTCGGCGTCGGCATCGGTGACGTTGAGCCAGAACTGGTAGAACTTGTAGGGCGACGTGTATCGGCGGTCGAGCCACACGTTGCCGCTCTCGGTTTTGCCGAACTTTCCACCGTCGGCCTTAGTGATCAGCGGGCAGGTGAGGGCGTAAGCCTCGCCGCCGAGGGTGCGTCGGATCATCTCGGTACCGGTGGTGATGTTGCCCCACTGGTCCGATCCGCCGAGCTGCAGCTTGCAGTTCTTCTCCTTGTAGAGGTGGAGGAAGTCGTAGCCCTGCACCAATTGGTAGGAAAATTCGGTGAAGGACATGCCCTGCTGGCTCTCGCCCGAGAGGCGCTTCTTCACCGAGTCCTTGGCCATCATGTAATTGACGGTGATCAGCTTGCCCACGTCGCGGATAAAGTCGAGGAACGAGAACTTGCTCATCCAGTCGTAGTTGTTGACCATCTCGGCCGCGTTGGGGGCGTCGCTATCGAAGTCGAGGAACTTGGCCAATTGTTTTTTGATGCACTCCTGGTTGTGGCGCAGCGTCTCCTCGTCGAGCAATTTGCGCTCCTGGCTCTTCATCGACGGGTCGCCGATCATGCCCGTGGCGCCGCCCACAAGGGCGATAGGCTTGTGGCCCATGCGCTGGAAGTGCTTGAGGATCATCACGCCCACGAGGTGGCCGATATGCAGGGAGTCGGCCGTCGGATCGATGCCCAGGTAGGCCGTTGTCATCTCTTTTTTCAGTTGTTCCTGGGTGCCGGGCATCATCTGGTGGATCATGCCGCGCCAGGTTAATTCTTCAATAAAATCCATTATAATATATATTCGACAGAAATCGATTGAAATCGGTAAAAAATCGTTTGAAATCGAGCTCGATTGATCGGATTGAGATCTCGTAATAAAGTGATCACGTTATTACGTAATAACGAGCGTAAGCTAAGGGAAGCCCCCGCTTCGGGGGTTTGGGGGCCTCCGTTTTTGGGACCATCTATTTCAGGGCCGCAGTCGCCTCCTTAATGCGCTTGAGGGCTTCCCGGATGTTATCGTCGCTGGTGGCGTAGCTCAAGCGGATGTAGCCGCCGGCGCAGAAGGCCTCGCCATCAACCGTGGCAACGTGGGCTTTCTCGAGCAGATAGAGAGCGTAGTCGCCCGAGGTGGCGATCACCTTGCCTTCGGGGGTAGACTTGCCAAGCACGGCGCTCACCTCGGGGAAGAGGTAGAACGCACCCTGCGGGAAGTTGATCTTCCACCCAGGAACATCCTTGGCCAACTCCACTACCAGGTCGCGGCGGCGCTCAAAGGCGCGGCGCATCTCCTCGACACACTCCTGGAAACCGTCGTAAGCGGCCTCGGCTGCCTTCTGGGCGATCGACGAGGGGTTGGAGGTGTACTGGCTCTGCAACTTATTGCATGCCTTGGCGATGGCCAGCGGTGCGGCGATGAAACCGATACGCCAGCCGGTCATCGCGTAGGCCTTCGACACGCCGTTGACCACGACCGTGCGGTCGGCAATCTCGGGGAACGACGCCAGCGATGTAAACTCGCCCGTGAAGTTGATATGCTCGTAGATCTCGTCAGCCAGGACGGTGATATTCGGGTATTTGGCCAGCACGTCAACCAGCCCGCGCAGCTCGTCCTTGGAGTAGACCGAGCCGGTAGGGTTGGAGGGGGAGCACAGGATGATAAGTCGGGTGTTGTCGGTGATGGCGGCCTCGAGCTGCTCGGGCGAGATCTTGAAATCCTGCTCCACAGTTGCGGGCACGAGCACGTTGCGGCCCTCGGCAAGCTTCACCATTTCCACGTAGCTCACCCACGCCGGGGTGGGAATAATCACCTCGTCGCCCGGGTTAATCAAGGCGAGCACCGTGTTGCAGAGGCTCTGCTTGGCGCCGTTGGAGACGACGATTTGCTCGGGCGCGTAGTCCAAGCCGTTCTCGTCCTTGAGTTTGCGGCAGATGGCCTTGCGCAGCGACATATAGCCGGCAACGGGCGTGTAGAACGTAAAATTCTCGTCGATGGCGCGCTTGGCTGCCTCCTTGATATGCTCGGGGGTGGGGAAATCGGGCTCGCCCACCGACAGATTGATCACGTCGACGCCTTGCGCTTTCAACTCATTGCTTTTCTGCGACATAGCCAGCGTCGCCGAGGGCGACAGCGACTGCACGCGTGTGGAAATTTCTGACATTGTACCTTTTTTCTTTAAATTCAACCGCGAATTTACTAATTTCCTTTCAATCCACGTGAATTTTAACCCCAAAAGCACCGACCTTTAAGGCTCCGTTCCACAAAAAGGACATAAAAGGGTCACAAAAGCCGTTTTTTGTTTTTCTTTTGTGTCATTTTGTGGTCAATGCTATATTTATGCGTAATTTTGTGGCATGGAGAAGATGGAATTTACTGAAAATGACATTCGCGAGATGCTCGACCGGGAGGCCGCGCGCATCAACTCGCCTGAATTTATCGAAAAGGACCCCGTCCAATTCCCCCGCCGCTACGATGCGGCCACCGATATCGAGCTGGTCGCCCTCCTCGCCGCCACCATCGCCTGGGGGAATCGCAAGATGATTTGCGGCAGTTGCGAGAAATTGTTGGGATGGATGGGCGGCTCGCCCACGGCCTACGTCCTCGACCAGGGATACGAGGACCTCGACCCGGCCACCAACGTCCACCGCACATTTTTCGCCCGCAACCTCCAGCACTACCTGCGCGGCTGGCGACTCATGCTCCAGCGGCACGGCTCACTTGAGGGTTACGCCCGGCACCTGCGCATCGCCGACAACGAGGCCCCGTCGTGGCGACTCGCCGAAGGGTTGGGCGCCATCATCGCCGAGGCCAACCAGGGACAGCCCGACCCCCGCTGCGTACCCGGCAACTTGGCCAGCACGGCGTTGAAGCGCATCAACATGGCCTTGAGATGGTTAGTGAGGAAAGATGGGATTGTGGATATGGGGATATGGGATGTGATCACCCCGGCGCAGTTGTACGTGCCGCTCGACGTGCATGTGGGGCGCACAGCCCGCGACCTGGGCCTGCTCACGAGGCGGCAGGACGACCGTCGCGCGGTCGTGGAATTGACCGAGAAGTTGCGAAGCTACCGCCCCGACGACCCCTGCCTCTACGACTACGCCCTCTTCGGCCTCGGCCTTGAATCAAAAGGTAAACAATTTTGCGGGAGTTGACATTATAATATTATGGATGCAGCGAATATAATCGGCACGATCGCCTCCGTGGCAATGATCCTGGGCTACCTGCCCCAGGCAATCTACACCATGCGCACCGGCAACACCGACGGAATCTCCATGACCGGATTCCTGATGATGCTCGTGGGCTCAATCGGATTCTTCACCCAAGGCCTGATCCTTGGCAACATCCCCCTGTGGGTTACCAACGCCATCACCTCCGTCTCCTCCCTCATCGTCCTCGTCATCAAGATCCGCAACGACCGCCACCGCTAACGCGCGGCAGCCCTCCCGGGAAATGCCGCTGCCCTCAGCGGCATACGATTGCGGGGCGCCCTCAGCGGCATCATGCAGCAGGGCGCATTATACGCCCCGAGGAATTAAAAATCAATAAATCCTTGCTTTTATAGCTGTTTTTACCCTACCTTTGCTATATGGACGACATCTATTTTCTTGACAGGGAAAGTGATATCAATGAATATCTTGGAAAACTCCCCCACTGGCATCAAGACGACAAATTGCAATTTATCACTCTGCATTTGGCGGATTCCTTGCCAGCATCGGTCCTCAACGAGTTGCGTGATCAAAAAGATAGATGGCTTAAGGAGCATCCCGAGCCTTGGGATGACGCTACCAGAAGAGAATATAACGTCACCTTCTTATCCATCTTTAATAAATATCTTGATAAGGGATATGGGAGTTGCATCTTGGCTGATGAAAAAGTGTGCAAGGCGTTAGAGAACGTGATATTTCGACTTCATAAACGCGAATGGAATATATGGGCTTATGTTATTATGCCCAATCATATACATTTACTCCTGCAAATAAACGGGGCTCGTGAAAATCAAGAAGATGAAAAAAAGCGATTGAAAAAAGTGATGTCGTTGTTTAAGCGTTTATCCTCGCATGAAATCATGAGGGTGAAATTTTTTACACCTCCCCTATGGCACGGTGAATTTTATGACAGGCTAATACGGGATGAACGTCACTATTATAACGTCGTAAAATACATTATTCGCAACATTCGTATGGGAGGGCGCTTGTGGGGACTGCCATAACGCGCGGCAGCCCTCCCGGGAAATGCCGCTGGGAACGCGGCAGCCCTCCCGGGAAATGCTGCTGCCCTCAGCGGCATATGACATGCGGCAGCCCTCCCGGGAAATGCCGCTGCCCTCAGCGGCATACGATTGCGGGGCGCCCTCAGCGGGATATGGCATGCGGCAACCTTGGCGACGGGCCGGGGGCGGCCCTAACTCCCGGGAGGGCTGCCGCATACAAAATCCCTTAAAAAGTGTGAAATTCTTTGTGTAATCGCAAAAAGGGTGTAACTTTACGGCGGTATTTCGTGTACCAGCCATGAAGGAATAGATAGGAAACTTTTCGACCCTCCATTCAACACGTTCAACGACCATTCAACACGTCTAGAAACCAACTAACTTGTTTAACCAAATAAACCGTAACATGAAAAAACAATTACGCAATGCAATGCTTGCCGCAGCCACCCTGCTGATGGCAGGTAATGCTTGGGCCGCCAAGGGCGATCCCGGAACTTGCACAATTCTGGAAGCCGCTCCCGAAGGCGCTACTCTTACCGTAAACTGGACTCAAGCCTCCCCCAACACCGACGCGGCTGCTGCAACTCAGCAGGGCAGCCCTCGTTTCGGAACGGGCTTGAAGGGTGGCAATGCGATGTATATCGCCGACCACACCACTGGACTCATTTACAAGGCTGACGCTACTGGCATGACCGAGTGTAGAGTCAACAAGCAACTGCAAAATTAATCAATTGATTTGAAGAACACTC
>JAJPXC010000063.1 GCA_021205635.1 Bacteroidales bacterium
CTTCATGATAGCTCCTTTCCTCCTTTCCTCCTTTCCTCCTTTAAAGATTTAAAGATTTAATGTTTTAAAATATTTTTACCATGGGAAAATCTTATATAATCTTAGCAGCCGGCTTCGAGGAAGTCGAGGCCCTTGCTCCCGTTGATATCCTCCGTCGCGGAGGCGTGGAAGTGGAAACCGTTTCAATCACCAGCGACCGCATGGTAGTAGGCGCCCATGGCGTGGGCATCCAGGCCGACCTCACATGGGATCAGGCCGACATCGCCGCTGCCGACTGGATTATCCTACCCGGAGGAATCCCCGGAGCTCCTAACTTGGCTGGGTTCGCACCCCTGTGCGAGGCCCTGAAGATACAGCACCTCAATGGCAAGGGCATTGCCGCTATCTGTGCCTCGCCCGCCGTCGTGCTCAATCCTCTTGGCATTCTCGAGGGCGTCACCGCCACCTGCTATCCCGGCTGCGAAAAAGGCACCACCGGCACTGATTGGCACACTAACGAGCGTGTCATCGCCCATCCCGGCCTGATCACCGCCAATGGGCCCTCCTCGGCATTCCCCTTCGCCCTGGCTATCCTCGAGGCCATCGCTGGCAAAGCCGTCGCCGAGCAAGTGGCCGCCGGCACCCTCTACATTTAATCTCCCGCCGAAGGCACCCTCTGCATTTAATCTCCCGCAGAAAACGCAGAAGGCACAGAAGTAGGATTTTTTCTGTGTCTTCTGTGCTTTCTGCGGGAGATATGCTTTCTGCGGGAGATTTTATTCTGCGGGAGTTCGTTAGATGATGAGCATGGCGTCGCCGTAGGCACCGAAGAGGTATTTCTCCTTGACGGCGTGCTCGTAGGCTTTCATCACCAGGTCGTACCCACCGAATGCCGCTGTCATCATGAGCATAGTGGAGTAGGGGAGATGGAAGTTGGTGACCAAAGCCGTGGCCACGGTGAATTCGTAGGGAGGGAAGATGAACTTGTTGGTCCAACCGATGTAGGGCTTCACGTGGCCGCCCATCGACTGCGCGGTGGCCAATGCGCGGAGCACGGATGTGCCGACGGCGCACACGGCCTTCTCCTTGTCCTTGGTGGCATTGATCGAGTCGACTACCTCCTGAGGGAGCTTCATCTCCTCCGAGAACATGCGGTGTTTGGTCAAGTCCTCCACGTCGATCTCGCAGAAGTTGCCCAGGCCGCTGTGCACGGTGATCATCTCTTGCTGCACGCCTTTGATCTCTAAGCGTTTGAGTAACTCGCGAGAGAAGTGGATACCCGCGGCGGGAGCAACCACGGCACCCTCCTGAGTGGCGTAAATCGTCTGGTAGGCATCGGCATCGGCTGGAACCGGCTCGCGCTTGATATAGTCGGGTAGGGGAGTTTGGCCAAGGTCGTACAGGGCTTTTTTGAACTCCTCGTGGGGACCGTCGTAGAGGAAACGCAGGGTGCGGCCACGTGAGGTGGTGTTATCAATCACCTCGGCAACCATCGAGTCGTCGTCGCCGAAGTAGAGCTTGTTGCCGATGCGGATTTTACGAGCCGGCTCCACGAGCACATCCCATAGCTTGCTGTCGGGGACGAGCTCGCGCAGGAGGAACACCTCTATACGCGCGCCGGTTTTCTCCTTGTTGCCGTAAAGGCGTGCGGGGAACACGCGGGTGTTGTTGAAAATCATCATGTCGCCGTCGTCGAAGTAGTTGATGATTTCTTTGAAAACGCGATCTTCGATTTCGCCGGTGCGGCGGTTTACGACCATCATGCGACACTCGTCGCGGTGCTCGTAGGGCTGCTGGGCGATGAGGTCGTTGGGGAGATTGAATTTAAATTGTGACAGCTTCATATGGGGAGGTTTCTGATTTTTTAAATCGTTAAAGCGTAAAATCTTTAAAAGGAGGAAAGGAGGGAAGGAGGAAAGGAGCTATCATGAAGCCCCCGTTTCGGGGGTTTGGGGGCCGAGTCCTTCGGGGGTTTGGGGGCCGAGTCCTTCCTGGGGATCTGTCATTTCCAAGGGTAGCTCGCGGATTAGCTCGACGGCTCGGTCGGGGCTGACGCATTGGTCGACGGTGATGTCGCCCACGCGGGTGCGCCTCAGTGCCGTTAAGTGGCCACCTGAGCCGAGGGCCTCGCCGATGTCGCGGGCCAGGGCGCGGATGTAGGTGCCCTTGGAGCACACCACGCGGATGGTGATGCTCTCGGGCGAGAATTCCAAGAGCTCTATATCATCGATAACGAGTTGCTTGGCCTTGAGGTTTACTTCATGGCCTTTTCTGGCCATTTTGTATGCGCGCCGGCCGTCGATCTTGCATGCCGAGAATGCGGGTGGCACCTGCTCGATCGCCCCGTGGAACCGTTTGAGGGTGTCCTCAACCAGCTCGCGGGTGATATGCTCGGTGGGGTAGGTGGCGTCAACTTCGGTCTCGAGGTCGTAGGAGGGGGTGGTTGCGCCAAGGGCGATCGTGGCGACATATTCCTTGACGCCAGCCTGTAGCTCGTCGATGCGCTTGGTGGCACGGCCTGAGCACACAATCATCACGCCGGTGGCCAACGGGTCGAGGGTACCCGCGTGGCCCACCTTCATCTTTTTGATGCCCATGCGCCGGAGCATGGCGCCGCGAAGGCGCTTTACGGCGTCAAACGATGTCCAGCCCAACGGCTTGTCGATGTAGAATATTTCTCCCTCGAGGTAATTCATTTAGTTGAAAATGATGCAGATAGTTCCGACGATTACGCAGTAGACGGCAAACCATACGAGCTTGCCCTTCTTCACTAGGTTGAGCATCCACTTGCATGCCAAGCAACCTACGATGAACGACGCGAGGAAGCCAAGCAGCAGCGGTGCCCAGCCAATGGCCTCCGAGCCAACCTCGCCCCCGATGATGTCCTTGATGTCGAGCAAAGCCTCGCCCAGGATGGGGATGATCACCATGAAGAATGAGAATTGTGCCACCTGCTCGCGCTTGTCGCCCAGAAGGATACCCGTGGCGATGGTGGAGCCCGATCGGCTCAAGCCAGGAAGCACGGCCACGGCTTGCGCGCAGCCGATGATGAAGGCGTCCCACCACGAGATGTCGCGGGGACGGCAGGAGCCGGTAAGCGTCAACGGGCGCGTGCGGGTGAAGTAGGCGAACGCTAGCAACGCCGCGGTGACAATCAGGCAGATACCCACCACGAGCAGCCCGTCGCCAAAGAATTGCTCAACGAAATCCTTGAAGCAGAAGCCCACGATGGCCACCGGCACGCACGAGAGCAGGATCTTGTAAACGTACTTGCAATTGGCGTCGTTGTTGAACGTGAAGAACGACTTGCACAGCGGCATAAACTCGCGCCACAGCACCACGATCGTGCTCAGCACCGTGGCCACGTGCAGAACAACGTCAAATTGCAGCGAGTCCTCGCCCGAGAGTTTCAGGCCCAGCAACTCGCGAAATATCTCGAGATGGCCGCTGCTCGAAATGGGCAGATACTCGGCCAACCCCTGAACAATGCCCATAATCAGGGCGTCAAGACAATCCATTTACCTTAATAATAGTTGAAATAGAGTGATTGGCAGAATGTCACGCGCGGCGGCTCTTGGGGCGGTAGATGATCGCGAATCCCATGAACAGGAAGCCAAGGAACGAGATCAGCGGACCTACCACGATCCTGCGCGTGGAGAAAATGTCGGGGTTGAAACCCACTTGGGCGTCGCTACCGCCACCGAGCATCAGGATGAAGCCCAGGATGATCGCGGCCATGGCGATTCCCATCATTATGAAATTGACCTTGACCAGCGGAAACTCCACATGGCTCTCGTGCTCAATCTCAGCGTTTATATTTTTATTCGTTACTGTTGCCATAACTAATTAACTAACAACTAACAACTAACAACTAACAACTGTTACCTAAACATCTCGTCATAGCTCAGCCGCAGGTAGCGATTGGTGGCCATCGCGGCGGCCAACAAGCATATCACGATGCCCAGCAACACCATCCCGCCCATCACCCATGCGGCTTCCTCCCAAGATATCGCGGCGGCAACCGACGGGTCGATTTCGCGGGCGTAGGCCACCATCGCGGCCAGCAATCCCGAGGCGATCAACGCCGCCACTACGCCGTGGACGCTGTTGGTCAACAGGAACGGCTTGCGGATGAACCCGGGCGTGGCGCCCACGAGTTTCATCGTGTATATCGTGAAGCGTCGCGAGTAGACGGTGAGACGCACAGTGTTGTGTATCAATACAAAAGAGATCAACAACAATGCCCCGGCCACGATAATCAGCACCATGGCCACCGAGCGGATGTTGCGGTTGATCGAGTCGACGATTTCGGCATGCATAGTGATGTCGTCAACCCCTGGCACCTGGCGCAGGCGCTCGCCGATAGCCTCCAAAGAGTCGACCGACGCGTAAAGCTCTTTCACCTTGACATCAAACTCGCCCGAGAACGGGTTGACGTCGAGCAGGTCGCCCAGTGCCTCGCCAGTGTCCTGTTCCCACTGCTGAAGGGCGTCCTCAGCCGAGATGTAGCTGTAGCTGGCCACGTAGGGGGCTGAGGCCAACTGGCGCTTGAGGTCGTTGACAGCGGCGGGCTCCACGTCCTCGACCATGATGATGTCGAAGCCCATGTGCTCGCGTATCTCGCGGGTGACGTTGCGCGCGGCCACACCCAAAATGGCGACCACACCCAGCACCAATAACACCAATGCCACCGAAATCGTGGAGGTGATTTGGGCGCTAAACGTCGATATAAGTGGATTTTTCTTATTCTCCATGCCTTACATTTGGCTTGGGCAAGCCCTTACCTTAGAAACCGATTGGGAGCCGCATGTTGATAACGTCAAGCGACTTTGTGTCGGCAAAATCGGTGCAAAGTTACAAAACCGAAACCCCTCTTGTCAAGTTTTTTCGCCCTTTTTTATAATTTTAAGACAAAATCATTGGCCACGAAGATATTTTTCAGCCACGAAGGTATTATCAGCCAGGAAGATGTTATCAGCCATGAAGGTATTTTCAGCCACGAATTTCACGAATTAGCACTAGATTGGTGTAAATTCGTGAAATTCGTGGCTGAAAAAAGATCTTTTAGTGGCTGAAAAAAGAATTTTTAGTGGCCAAAGACAAAATCATTGGCCACGAAGATGTTTTTCAGCCACGAAGGTATTATCAGCCAGGAAGATGTTATCAGCCATGAAGGTATTTTCAGCCACGAATTTCACGAATTAGCACTAGATTGGTGTAAATTCGTGAAATTCGTGGCTGAAAAAGATCTTTTAGTGGCTGAAAAAAAGAATTTTTAGTGGCCAAAAACAAAATCATTGGCCACGGGATTATTTTGGGGCTACTTGGTTGAGGGAGACCAGGCCTTGCATCAGGGCGTAGATGGTAAGGCCGGCCGGAGAGTGGATGCGTAGCTTGGCCGCGATGTTGCGGCGATGGGTGGTGACGGTGTTGACCGAGAGGTCCATGTGGGAGGCTATCTCTTTGTTGCTCAGCCCCATCACGACGCCTTTGACGATCTCTTGCTCACGCGGGGTAAGCTCGCGGGTAGGATCGCCCTCGTCATCGCCGGTTTCAACGGGTTTAGCCAGACGGCGCAACATGTCGCCTATAGTCGACAAATCGTCGTAAATTGAAATAGCGTAGTCGAGCGGCGCGGTCATCGTCGAGGGGAGGGCCGAGTGGTACAGACCCACGAGTTTCAGGCGTCCCTGCGACTGCTCCTTAAGCGCTTGCAGCGAGGCCGGCGACTGCTCCACCATGTCGACTATCGCCACCGAGATCTGGCGACGCAAAGCCATCTCGGCCAAGTCCTTGCCCGTGGCGTCGATCACGTTGGCCTGAGAGTGGCTGAGCGATTTCACCTGCGCCATCAGCCCCGACAGGAGTAGCGGCGACGGTGTTGAGATTCCTATGTTGAGTTGGCTCATTGTTTCTCCAATTTTGCCACCATCGGCACCAGGATGTCGTCCTCGATGCGGGAATGGCTATCGAGGTCGGCCTCGCAGTTGTAGATATCGACCAAGGCGTCGTACATTTTGTTGGGCACCGAGGTGGTGTAGTATCTCAAAATCAAGTTTTTAAGCTCGGCAAGGGAGTCGGTTACCTCGTCGTGCTGCTTGGTGAAGATGGCGATCGAGTAGGGCTTGGCCGGCTTCCCCTCCACCAGCGCTTTCACGTAGGGGAACAGGTTGCGTTCCTCGTAGCGGAAGTGCTTTGTGACCTTGGATATAAACGCGTCGTAAAACTCGATTATCCTCGGGTTGATATCGTGATGGCTCTCGTCCAGCGCCGCGAGCAGATTATGGCGAATGTGGGGGAACTTGTAGGCCAAGAAATAGTCGTGAGAGTTTTTTAGAAACTCGGCAATCTGCGAAGGCGACACCTGAGGCAACGCCTTGGCATCCAAATTGCCTGAAATCAGATAGTTGGCTATCAATAGAAATACCTGCGGGTCAACTCCCGCTTGGGCACATACCTGTGCGATCGTGCGGTTGCCGTATCCCAAGGGGAGCGAGAAGCGGCTCAGGATCGGCAACAGGTTGTAGTCGTAATCGACGAGGGCGACCATGGGGTCGTCGGCGGTGAAATTTCGGGCTACTTTCATAAAAATGAGCAAATATCTTGACAAAAGTAAAAATTTTTTTCGTCATTTTCACGATTTTGTGTAATTTTATCGCCCGAAACTGATCAGTAACGATGGAAACCGAGATTTTAAGGATTAAATGTCCCCACTGCGGGGCTGAATTGGCTGTGGCTAAGCGTCCCGATATGGTGATGCAGATGGTTACCTGCCCTCAGTGCAACAGCCGCTCCCCATACACCTCCTATCAACTGCTTGGCACGATTGTCGACCCGAAAATCGCTGCCACGCTGGCTCCCTATGCCCAATCGGTTTCGCCCAAAGCCATCTTGGCTCAGCCCAAGGAGGACCCCAACGTCAATAGGCCCCAACCCGTGGTGCCGGAAACTGTCGACAGCAACCGCACCGAAAATCTCTCGCAACGCCGTCGCTTGGCCGACCTTGGCCGTGGTGGCGCCGTGTCCAATCAGGGTCAGTCGAGCCGTCCCTCGGGAGGAGGCGGTGGGGATGGGAATTCCAGCGCCAAGATTTTCATAATGGCCATGGGTGGCGTCGTGGTTGTAGCATTGATCGCCATCCTCATCGTGCTGTTCCTTAAGAGCGGCAACAAAAAGCAGGTGGTAGAGACACCCGCGCCCGTTGTCGTTGAAGAAACCACCGTGCCCTCAACTCCCGAATCCACTCCCTCCCGCGTCACCGAGGAGGAAGACCAAGCCGCCGCCCCTGCGCAAGGCCCCGTCACGGTCAACGGCCATGAAGGTATCGACCTGGGCCTGGGAGTTAAATGGGCTACCTGCAACGTGGGCGCAAGCAAGGCCTCGGACGTGGGTGAATACTACGCCTGGGGCGACGTGGCCACCAAAAAGGAGTACACTGAGCAAACCTCCAAGACCTACCAGCGTAATATCCCCGAGATCAGCGGCGACATCACCCGCGACCCCGCCACCGTGAAGTGGGGCCAAGGCTGGCGCCTCCCCACCAAGGCCGAGGTCAAGGCCCTGTGCCAAAAGTGCAAGTGGACCTGGACCACCCAGGGAGGCCGCAAGGGTTACCTCGTGACCGGTCCCTCGGGCGAGTCGATCTTCCTCCCAGCCGGCGGCTACCGCTACTCGGCCACCATCTTTGACTCGGGAGTGACCGGAGGCTACTGGGCCGGAAGTCCCTCGCCAAGCGATCACCGTTTCTCCTACTACATGGATTTCAACGACAAAGAGCACTCATGGTACCTCTCGGAGCGCTACATCGGTCGCAACATCCGCGCCGTAACCGACAAATAACCCCCATGCTTCGTTTTCTGAAAAATATATTCCAGCTGCTTATCTCCCCCGCTAACGGCTGGGAGGACATCTCGGCCGAAACCAAGGATCCCGCCGCGATAGCCTCCCAGGGGCTTTATCCCCTTTTGGGATTCGCCGCCCTCACTGCCTTCTTCCAGATGCTGTGGATAAGCCAGCTTACCGTCACGGGCGCCCTCCAGAACGCCATTATCATTTTCGTCCAGTACTTCATCACCTTCTTCCTCGCTCAGTATGCCCTGTCGCTGCTGTTGAAACCGTGCATAAGCCACGGTGAGGTCAACGAGAAGAAGTTGGCCGTTTTCGTCAGCTACTCGTTGGCGCTGATGGCCTTGATCACCATCATCGAGAACCTGCTACCTATGGAGTTGCTGATCCTCCAATTCCTGCCCATCGTTGTGGCCGTGGTGATATGGAAAGGAGCGAGATTCATGGGCGTGGAGACCGCGCAAGTGCCACGATTCACAATCCTGTCCATCCTATTGATTATCGGCCCGCCGTTGTTGCTGGGATGGCTGTTTAGCTGTATTATAAGATGAAATTCGAGAAAGATATCAACATAAAAAACCGCCGCGCCACCTTCGACTACGCCATCGTCGAGACCTACACGGCCGGCATCGTGCTCACCGGCACCGAGATAAAGTCGATACGCATGGGCAAGGCCTCGCTGGTCGACACCTATTGCTATATCCACAACGGCGAGGTGTGGGTGAAGAACATGAACATCGCCGAATACTTCTACGGCACCTACAACAACCACTCGGCTCGCCGCGACCGCAAGTTGCTGCTCCAGCGCAAGGAGATACGGCGCTTGGAGCGCGACTCTCAGCAAGCGGGGTTCACCCTCGTGCCGCTGCGACTGTTCATCAACGAGCGCGGTCTGGCCAAACTGGTCATCGGTTTGGCCCGCGGCAAGAAAGAGTACGACAAGCGCCAAACCCTCAAGGAGCGCGACGACGCCCGCGCCATCGCCCGCGCCTTCCAAAAGTAGTTGTTAGTTGTTAGTTGTTAGTTGTTAGTTGTTAGAATATCATGAAAAGGATTCTATTTACCCTGATTGCCCTGGCAATGGCCATCCCCGTGTTCTCGCAGACCCGCGAGGAGAAGAAACTCGACGACGGCACCCCCTACACCCTCGTTACCGATGCCAACCGTCTGCGTGGCGTTGAGGTCAACGGCAAACTGATCATCCCATGCCAGTACCAGTACATCTCGGCTTTGGGAGATGTCTATCAATGCGAGGTCGAGGATGCCAAATTTTATTTCGACAGCAACGGAAATCAGTTGTTCTCCCTAACCAAAGATCACTGGGTTAGGCCTTTAACCAACAAGGATAAGAAAACAATGTTTTTGGTTGACGATGTCTCGGGCAAAGCGGGAGTGCTGGATCTTCATGGGCACATGGTGCTTCCCTATAATTACACATATATTTCCTTACAGCAAACTCCCGATGGCGATTTCTTTGAAGTGTCAAAACACGATAATTACCAGGGGGCTTATACCACTAATGGGGAGGAGGTTATTCCATGTCAATATGATATGGTGCATTATTGGAATGGCTACTTCGCCATCCAAAAGGACGCTTATGCTGGAATGTGCGATCCAAAAGGAAAGGTGATTGTCCCTGCTGACACCTATGATCATGTGACCTACTTGAATCATTCTATTCCTTACTTCTTAGTGGGCAAGGGAATGTATAAGGGTATCCTTGATACACAGGGCAAAGTACTCCTCCCTGCCAATCGTTATAATTATGCTAGCCTGATGATTAATGGCGAATTTACCGTGGGCTTAGGAGATAAGGGCGGAATTTGCGATGCTTCGGGCAATGAGAAATTTATCTCGGACGAATATACCAATATTTACTACACTGAGCGGACCGGCCTCCCCGCATATTGCTACAAGAAAGGTCAGGCCGGATATGTTTTGAAAGATTTTCAAGGCAATGTGATTGAAGAGGAAAAACCCACGGTGAAGCGGGAAACCAAAACCGATGGTGGTTTTACCTACGTGGCTGTAACCGATGTTACCGGTTTGGAGGGAATAGAAACAACGAGTGGCAAGACTCTGATTCCTGCCAAATATAGCCGTATCTTCTACTCCGACGGCACTTTCTCGGTGTACAGTGAGGGCGGAGGTTATGGTCTATATGATTCCAAGGGGAAAGTGTTGATTGAGGCCAATCGGGGTTATACTTTGCCAATTACCAACCTTCAAAAATATTATTTGGTTGAGAAGGGAAACTATTCTGGCATCGCTGATCTCAATGGCAACGAAGTTATCGCCCCCGACCGATACCAATCTATCCGACAATTGGATAATGGAATGTTCCTAGTTAAAAAAGGAAATCTCTATGGCGTGATAAACAAATCGGGCAAGGAGATCATGCCAGTAAAATATCATAAATGTGACCTCTATTACGATGGCCACCATTATGAAACCCAAATGAATGGCCTGCATGGCATCTGCGACCTTCAAGGACGCGAGATTTTACCACCGCAATTCACCGATATCAGTTTCAGCGAGAAGGACAAATATAATCCTTTCGACACATATTACGTGAAGAATGGACAAAAATGCGGCATGTACAAGAGCAATGGCGAGATCTTGTTCCCTGTAGAGTCAACAAGCAACTGCAAAATTAATCAATTGATTTGAAGAACACTCT